>NZ_JBWKCA010000021.1:0-146860 GCF_056436715.1 Streptomyces sp. NPDC043176 | reverse complement strand
CCGCCCTCTGGGGGCGGGGGGGGGGGGGGGGGGCCCCCGTGGACATGCCCCCGCCCCCCCGCCCGGGGGGGCCCCGGGGGGCCCTGGGGGGGGGGGTGGCGGGGCCCCCCCCCCCGCCACCCCCCGCTTCTACGTTCAAGTCCCTTGTGGGAAAGGAGTGTTGACGAAAGGTCTGGACCAACCTACGGTCTGCTGGAACGCGCGCGACACCCCTAGGAACCCCCACGTCCTAGGAGCACGCATGCCAGGCCACCGGATCACCCGCGCACTCGGAGCGGGTCTCACCACCCTGCTCGCCGCCACCGCCCTCGTCGCCACCGCCCTCGCCCCGGCCCCCACCGCCCTCGCCCCGGCCCCCGCCGCCGCGGCCCCGGCGGCCGACACCTGCCCCCTCAAGCCCAAGCCCGCCGGAAAGGTGCTCCAGGGGTACTGGGAGAACTGGGACGGCGCCGTCAACGGCGTTCATCCCCCCTTCGGCTGGGCCCCCATCGACGACCCGCGGTTCGCGGCCCACGGCTACAACGTCATCAACGCGGCCTTCCCCGTGATCCGTTCGGACGGCACGGTGCTGTGGCAGGACGGCATGGACAACACCGTCCGCGTCCCCACCCCGGCCGAGATGTGCCGCGCGAAGGCCGCCGGAGCCACCCTCCTGCTCTCCATCGGCGGAGCCACCGCCGGGATCGACCTCGGTTCGAGCGCCGTCGCCGACCGGTTCGTCGACACCGTCGTACCGATCCTCAAGACCTACAACTTCGACGGCATCGACATCGACATCGAGACCGGACTCGTCGGCAGCGGCTCCATCGGCACCCTCTCGACCTCGCAGGCCAACCTGGTCCGCATCATCGACGGAGTCCTCGCCCGCATGCCCGCCGGCTTCGGGCTGACGATGGCACCCGAGACCGCGTACGTCACCGGCGGCAGCGTCGCCTACGGCTCCATCTGGGGCGCGTACCTCCCCCTCGTGAAGAAGTACGCGGACAACGGCCGCCTGTGGTGGCTGAACATGCAGTACTACAACGGCAGCATGTACGGCTGCTCCGGCGACTCCTACTCCGCCGGCACCGTCGCCGGATTCGTCGCCCAGACCGACTGCCTCCACCGCGGACTCGTCATCCAGGGCACCACCATCCGCGTCCCGTACGACAAGCAGGTTCCCGGCCTCCCCGCCCAACCCGGCGCCGGCGGCGGCCACATGACCCCGACCGCCGTCGCCCAGGCCTGGAACCGCTACGGCGGCGCCCTGAAAGGCCTCATGACCTGGTCCGCCAACTGGGACGGCTCGAAGAACTGGACCTTCGGCGACAACGTCAAGGCTCTCCAGGGACGTTAGGCGAGCACTCCGGATCCCGCCCCGCGACGCCCCCGCCACGGCGGGGGCGTTCCGCGTCCTCCGCGCGAGTGACCCTGGTGCTCCGCACGGGGGTTGTGCTTTGCTGACCCCATGACCCTGCTCGTGATGCGCCGCCACGTGGACTACGCGCGCGTCACGACCACGTCCTGTTCGGGCTGACAGCGAGGCCCTCCCCACCGGCTCCCGCCGCCACCGCAGGGCCCTGTACCCCGGCGTACCCTCTCGCGCCTCCGGGCGCCACCCCCGCGCGGCCCGTCCGGCCGTCCGTTCCCCCTGCCCCGGCCTTCCGCGGCGCGGGCCGCGCCCCATGCCGTCACCCACCTCGCAGGAGGACCCATGAGCACTCCGACCGCCCCCGACCCCACCGCCACCGCCGACTTCGTCCAGGAGTGGGAGGAATGGCACCGCGGCAAGGACGCCCGGCTCGCCGCCGAGCACGGTTTCCTCGCCATCACCGGCCTGCACTGGCTCGACGCCGAGCCGCGAAGCCTCCCCGGAGTGCCGGGAGCCTGGTCGACCGGACCCGACGGCGTCACCGTCGCACTCGACGAGGGGACGGAACTCGTCGTCGGCGACACCGCGATCCGGGGACGGCACACCTTCGGGCCGATCCCCGAGCGCGGCGGCGTCGACGCCGTGTGGGGCGACATCGTGATCGAGGTCGCCAAGCGCGGTGGCCACGACGTGGTGCGCCCGAGGGACCCCGGCCATCCGCTGCGCGTCGCGTTCGACGGGACGCCCGCCTACGCGCCCGATCCCCGCTGGGTGGTCACCGGCCGCTACCTCCCCTTCCCCGAACCGCGCCCGACCACGGTCGGCGCCTCCGTCGAGGGCCTGAAGCACGTCTACGACGCCCCCGGCCGCATCGCCTTCCGCCTCGACGGCCGCGAGCTGAGCCTGACCGCCTTCAACGGCCACACCCCCGGCAGCCTCACGGTGCTCTTCACCGACGCGACCTCGGGCGTCACCACGTACGCGGCCAACCGCGACCTCCGCGTCGACGCCCCCGGACCCGACGGCACGGTCGTCCTGGACTTCAACCGCGCCACCAACCTCCCCTGCGCCTACACCGACTTCGCCACCTGCCCCCTGCCCCCGGCCGAGAACCGGCTTCCCGTCGCCGTCGAGGCGGGCGAGCAGATCCCCCACGAGCGGCGCGCCTGACCCCGGGGCCGCCGGGACCGGGCGCGCACTCCCGACCGGCTCCGCAGCCGGTCAGGAGTGGAGGTTCTGCTCCGCCCAGACGACCTTGCCGGTGACCGTGCGGCAGGAACCCCACCGCCGGCACAGCATGTTGATGAGCTGCAGGCCGCGGCCGCCCTCGTCGCTGAGGTCGGCGTGCTGGATCTGGGGCAGGTCGGGGCCCGTGTCGGACACCTCGACGACGAGGCGCTCGCCGCGCAGGAGCCGGAGCTCGCCGGGGCCGTTGCCGTAGCGCAGGGCGTTGCCGACGAGTTCGGAGACGACGAGTTCGCACACGTCGGCGAGCTCCGTCAGCTCCCACGCGGCGAGCTGCTCGGTGACCAGACCCCGCGCGACCGACGCGGCGCGGCCCTCCTGCGGCAGTCGCCACACACGGAGGTCGACCGCGGCGCCGCCGAGGGCGTCCGCCATGCCGGACGTGCCGGACAGGGAGGCCGGGGCGGTCGCGGTCGCCGTGGTCGCGGTCGCCGTCGCCGTGGTCGTCGCCGAGAGGAGCACCGCCTCGTCGAAGCGGGAGTCACCGGCCGGCGCGCGGTCCACCAGGGCGCCCCCGACGAGCCCCCCGGGTCCCAGGTCGCGGGCGGCCGAGCGCAGCAGCTCCAGCTGGTGCTCCGGATCGGCCTGCCGGGACTTGATGAGGCCGTCCGTGTACATGACCAGGTCGCCGCCCTCGGGGACCGTCAGCCGGACCGGGTCGTACGGGATCACCCCCGCGCCCAGCGGTGCGCCGATCGGCAGGTCCACGAAGTCGGCGGAGCCCTGTCCGTCGAGCAGGAGCGGGGGCAGGTGCCCGGCGCTGGCCAGCGTGTACGTGGAGTCGGCCGGATCGTAGACCGCGCAGAGACAGGTGGCGACCTGCTCGTCCTCCAGGTCGCGGGTGGCGAGGTCCAGCCGGGCCAGGACGCGCTCCGGGGCCATGTCCAGGGTCATCAGGGTGCGCGCGACCGCGCGCAGCCGTCCCATGGTCGCGGCGGCGGGCAGACCGTGCCCCATGACGTCGCCGACCATCAGAGCCGTACGGCCGCTGGGCAGCGCCATGACGTCGTACCAGTCGCCGCCCACCTCGTGGTGCCCCGTGGACGGCGCGTACTCGGCGTGCACCCGCAGACCGGGCGTGACCGGCGTGACGCGCGGCAGCAGACTGCGCTGCAACGACACCACGTGCTCGCGCTCGCGTCCGTACAGCCGGGCGTTGTCGATGAAGACGGCGGCCTGCGAGGCCAGCTGCTCGGCGAGGGCGAGGTCCGTGGCCGAGAACGGCGGCGACCCCGAGCCGCGCACGAAGTCGGCGCTGCCGAGCAGCAGCCCGCGGGCGATCAGGGGCACCGCGAGGTAGCTGTGCACGCCGGCGGCGCGCATCTTCGCCGCGGCGCTCTGCGTCGGCGCCACCTTGATGTAGTCGTCGTTGCGCATGCGGCTCAGCAGGACCGGTTTCCCCTGCCGCAGGCAGTACCGGTGCAGCAGCGTCTCGTGCTGCTCCTCGGCGCGCACGAACGTCTCGCCCACCGGCGTCGGCTCCAGCGAGGACAGCTCCTCGACGGCGGACAGCGCGGTCGCCCGCATCGCGGGGACCCCCGTGCCCGTCCACCGCGAGCCCTCCTCGCCGCGCAGGACGCTCTCCAGGATGTCGACGGCCGCTCCGTCGGCGAAGCCCGGCACCGTGAACTCGGCCAGCTCCTGGGCCGTGCGCTCCAGGTCCAGCGTCGTCCCGATCCGCGACCCGGCGGAGTTCAGCCACGCGAGCCGCCCACGCGTGGACGACCGGTCGAGCGGAACGCCCTCGCCGCTCCGCGCAGACCGCCCGCGGGCACCTCCCGACCGGCGCACCGCCGAGCCCCGCCCACCCGAAGCCCGGCTGTTCACGCGCCGCCTCCGGTTGCCGCCGTTCACTCTTTCGGCCTCCACACAGGAACTCGAACGCTCTCGCTGCACAGCATGCACCGGAAGCCGCCGGTATGCACCAGCCCATGCGGAAGACGGACCTGCATATACCCGCACGATCACACGGGAGGACTGCCCCGGTACACCCAGTGAGGGGCACGCCCCGTGGAACGTCACGTTCCCCCCGGCCGTCCCTGCCGTGCCGGGGTCGTCACTCCCCGTGAGGGAGCCGGACGTCAGGGTGTGACGATCGGGAAGTCCGTGTCCGGGGTGTTGAGGACGGAGAGGAGCCTCGTGAGGAGGCTCGGGTCGCCGGTCATGGCGATGCCGGCGGTGCCCTTCCCGGCGAGCAGGGCGAGGAGTTGGGGCTTGGTCATCGTCATGGTCAGGCCGGCGTCGGGGGAGGGGCGGCTGCCGGTGGTCCAGGTGAGCAGGCCGTGGCCGAGCCGCAGGTGCCAGTAGTCGGCGCCGATGCGCCAGTCGACGGCGAGCCGGAGCGACCAGGCCTTCGGCCCGTCGACGCGGACGGCGAGACTGTCGATGATCTGGCCGGTCGTCAGTGCGAGGTACATGTCGGGGCCGAGGGTGGCGGTGGCGTGCGGGGTGACCCCGTGCAGCAGCTCCCGGGCGCCGGTGAGATAGAAGTTCCGCCACACGGCGTTCTCGACGGCCCGGCCCAACCGCGTGTAGAGCGACGCGAGTTGACGCTTCGCCTTCGCGTCCTTCGGATCGTTGAAGACGGCGTGGTTCAGCAGCGTGACGGCGAACCGCAGGTCGCCCCGGTCGGCGTAGTGCCGCGCGCGGGCGCGGACCGCGGCCTGCCCCCCGAGGGACTCCACCCAGCGGCGGGCCTCCTCGACGGGCGGGTGCTGCCACAGGTGGGCGGGGTTGCCGTCGAACCAGCCCATGTACCGCTGGTAGACGGCCTTGACGTTGTGGCTGAGGGAGCCGTAGTAGCCGCGGTTCGCCCAGACGCCTTCGAGGGCGGGCGGGAGCCGGAACGTCTCCGCTATCTCGGTGCCGGTCATGCCCCGGTTGATCAGCCGGACGGTCTGGTCGTGCAGGTAGCCGTAGAGGTCCCGCTGGTGGGTGAGGAGGGCGACGATGGCGTCGTTGCCCCAGGTGGGCCAGTGGTGGGAGGCGAAGGCGACGTCGGCGGCGCCGGCGTGGAGGCCGATCGACTCGGTGAGGTACCCGGCCCAGGCGTGGGCGTCGCGCACCTGGGCGCCGCGCAGGGTGAGGACGTTGTGCATGGTGTGCGTGGCGTTCTCCGCCATGCACACCGCGCGCAGGTCGGGGAAGAGGAAGTTCATCTCCTCCTGGCACTCGGTGCCCGGGGTCATCTGGAACCGGATGCGCACCCCGTCCAGGGTGACCTCCTCGCCGGTGGTGCCGATGAGGCGGGTGGGCGCGATGAGCCCGACCGTGCCGAGCGAGACCGTGAGGCCGAGCCCGCAGCCGACCTGGGCGCCCGCGTCCTTGGGCAGGGTGGAGCCGTACATGTAGGCGGCGCGGCGGGCCATCGCGGTGCCGACGTACACGTTCTCGCTGACCGCGTGCTCCATGAAGCCCTTCGGGGCGAGTACGGGTACGTCCCCGGCGCCGTCGGGCAGCACGCCGCGGCAGCCGCCGAAGTGGTCGACGTGCGGGTGGGTGTAGATCATGGCCCGGACCGGTCGGTCTCCGCGGTGGTCGCGGTAGAGCCGCAGGGCCGCGGCGGCCGTCTCGGCGGAGATCAGCGGGTCGATGACGATGATGCCCGTGTCGCCCTCGACGAGGGTCATGTTGGACAGGTCGAGGCCTCTGACCTGGTAGATCCGGTCGGTGACCCGGTAGAGCCCCTGGCGGGACAGGAGGCGGGCCTGCCGCCACAGGCTCGGGTCGACGGTGCCGGGCGCCTCCGCGCCGTCCGCCGCCTCGGCGAGGAACCGGTAGGCGGCGGGATCCCAGACGGTCCTCCCGGCGGCTCCGGTGATCGGCCCGCCGGTGAAGGCCGCGACGAACCCGCGGTCGGCGTCGGTGAAGTCGGCGTCGTCGTCGTACGGCAGCCCTCCGGTCTCCGTCGGCGTCGCCGTGGCGCCGGTGGGGAGGCGCCCGGCGAGTGCCTCGGCGGTCTGCGGGTTCAGCGAGACGGCGGCCGCCGCGGCGCCCATCGCGGCCACGGCGAAGCCGCGCCGGTTCATCGGAGTCATGGCAGTGTGCACCCTTCTCGGTCGGGCGCCCACTATTGCAGTCGGACTGCAATACGAGTCAAGGGGTCGGCGCCTCCGGACCGCCCGCGCCAGGGCCCGCGGCGACGCCCAGGAGCGCCTTGAGCGTGCGGCCCATCGCCGCGCGGGCCGCCGCCTCGTCGAGCCCGCGCCGGGCCCTGAGGTGGTCCCAGACCGCCCACGACGAGGCCGCCTCCAGCGCGTCGAGGAGCCCGCCGGCCCGCCGGGCGCCGGGGTCCGCGGCCAGCTCCGGCGCGAACAGCTCCGCGAGGTTCGTCCGCAACCAGGCGTCGCCCTCGGTCATCACCCCGCGCAGTCCCGGCGAGTCCGCTTCCAGACCGAGCCCGATCCTGCGGATCGGCGTCATCACCTCGTACATGCGGCCGCGCTGGGTCAGCAGCGCCCGTACCTTCCGTGCCGTCTCCCAGGCGGGGGGCACCGCCTCCGCGTGGGCCCGCCACCGCTCGGCCTGCCGCCCGGCGGCGGCGACGTACAGCGCCTCCCGGTCGGCGAAGTGCACGAACACCGTGCGCTCGGACACCCCGGCCCGCTCGGCGATGGCCTTGCGCGTGGGCTCGCGCCCGCTCTCGGAGATCAGCTCCAGCAGCGCGTCCACCAGCGCCGCGTACGTCCACTCCGGATCGCGCCGGCGCCGCCGCGGCGTCGCCCCCGCCTTCGGGGCGTCGCCGCCGCCGGTCTCTGTGTCACCCATCGGATCATCGTGTCAGAGGCGCCGCGGACGCCGGGCGCGCGTCGCGACCGCCTGGCGTCCGCACCGGCCTCCTGGCGCGTCGGCGCGCGCCGCCCGGCGTTCGGTCGTGAAGCCCGTGGCCACCACCGTGACGAGACGGAAGGCGATGACGGTCTCGGCCCAGAGGGAGGCGACGTGGCCCAGGAGGGGCCCGATGGGCGGGGTGCCCGGGGCGGTGTCGCGGAAGGCCGCCAGGGCGAAGAGCGTGGCGGCCCTCCAGCCCAGGTCGGGCCAGGTCGGGCCCATGCGCCGGGTGACGAGGAACCGGCTGCCGGTGAACACCGCCAGGGCGAGGGCCCGCATGGCGGCCCTCATGAAGACGGCGAAGACGAGCACGCTGTGGGAACGCACCAGGTCGATGTCGAAGACCACGGTCCCGCGCTCCTCCGAGGCCTCCGGCCCCGGCCCGGCTTCTGCCGTCGGGTGGAGGACACGGGGGCTTCCGTGGATCGTGTGGTCACCCGACCGGCTTGCCGGGCTGCTCGTGCGTGGCGCAGTGGATCCCGCCGCCTCCGGTGGCGATGGTGTCGATGCCCAGCTGCACGATCTCCCGCTTGGGGAACTGGTCCCGCAGGATGCCCCGGGCCCGGTCGTCGGCCTTCCTGTCGCCGAACTTCGGCATGTACACCGCGTCGTTGCCGACGTAGAAGTTGGCGTAGGTCGACAGGAAGTCGTCGGTGTAGCCGGTGACCAGGTCCGGGTCGGGCTGCGGCAGGTCGATGACCTCGAACTCCCGGCCCTGGGCGTCGGTCGCCTCGCTCAGCACGGTCATGGCCTGGTCGGAGGAGCGCGACCAGGAGTCGGCGGGCATCCCGGGGAAGGCCCGGTCCAGGAGGACCACACCGGGCGCCGTGAACCGCACGAGGCTGTCGACGTGGGCGTCGGTGATGTCCTCGCCGCGCACGCCCTTCAGCCAGATCACCTTGTCCATGCCGAGGAGCTCCTTGAGCTCCTCCTCGATCTGCGCACGGGACTTCCCGCGGTTGCGGTTGTCGTTGACGATCGAGCTCTCCGTGATCAGGAGGGTTCCCTCGCCGTCCGTCTCGAAGGAGCCGCCCTCGGCGACGAGGGGCGCCTGGACGCGGGGGATCCCGTACTCGCGCAGCAGCAGCCGGCCGACCTGCGCGTCGTTGTCGTGCGTCTGCTTGTCGCCCCAGCCGTTGAAGTTGAAGTCGACTCCCGCGACGGCGCCGTCCTGCTCGACGAAGACGGGGATCGTGTCGCGGGCCCACAGGTCGTCGACGGGCAGGGGGATGACCTCGACGCCGGAGCCGCACGCCTTCCGCGCGCCGGTCAGCTGCTCGGGCCGGGCCATCATCACGACGTACTCGTACTCAGAGATGGCGCGGGCGACCCGTGCGATGTCCTCGCGTACGTAGGGGAGGTCGTCCTCCCAGACGGACTCGAGCGCGGGCCACGACATGAAGGTGCGGGCGTGGCTCTCCCACTCGGCCGGCATCCGGCGCCCTTCGCCCGTCGGCGCGGCCTGCCCGGGGGCGGAGGTACCGGCCGAGGTGCCCGGGTCACCGGAGCCGCCGGGACCGCACGCCGTCGCGCCCAGCGCGAACGCGCCGAGCCCGGCGAGCACGCGCAGGGCCGAGCGGCGGGAAGGGAGGTCGGACATGGGGTCTCCGATCGTGTGCGTGCGGTGCCGGGCGCTCGGTGGGGGAGAGGAGTTCGGGGTGGGGCGCGGCTCGCGGCCTGCCGCTCGTGCACCGTCCGCGAACAGGTTGCACGCACCGTTCCGTGTATCGCCGGTACCACGAGGGGGATACGGCCTTCGTGTCGCCCACTCTGACACTGACTGAAAATTCAGTCAAATGTGGGGGGTGGAAAGATGCCGGGGCCGCGGGCCTCGGGGAGGTCCTGGAACTTGAGGAGCAGCGTCTGCTCCAGTTCCTGCCGGGCGCCGGGCGGCCGGTCCGCGCACTCCTCCTCGGAGGTGTACCGGTCGGCCCGGTCGCCGATGAACTCCAAGGTGCTGCGCAGGATGCCGGCCCGGTCCTTGAAGGGGTGGGAGAGCAGTGCGGTGGACACCCCGCCCACGCGGCGCTGACGGCCGACGACCCTCGGCGAGAGCGGCGGCTACCGCCTCCAGGCCGGCTGGGAGCGGGCGGCATGGGCGCGGTGCATCTGGCGCAACTGCGCGACGTCCTCGGGGTCCTGCGCGCGGAGGACCCGCTGTCCGGCCCACCGGAGCCGCTGACCGCGCGCACCGGCACGCACGCGGAGGTCGCCGCGCTGGTGGCCCAGTCCCACACCGCCGGCATCGCCGTACGGCTCGAATGGGCCGACGAGGGCCTCACGGGGGAGAGCCCCACCGCCCGGCACGCCGGCGACCGGGTGATCCGCGAGGCGCTGACCGACGTGCACAAGCACGCGGCGGCGGCGTCGTCGGAGGTCCAGGCCCTCGTCCGCGGGGAGCCGGGGCAGGTGCGCGTCGACGTCCGCAACGGCCTCCCGCCGGCCGTGGGCGGGCCCGCGGCCATCCGGCGCCGATCCGGCGTGCGGGCCCTAGCCTGAAGACATGGCAGTCGTGCGGGTCGGCGGCGTCGACGTCGCCTATACGAGGACGGGGCAGGGGCCGACCCTGGTCCTGGTCCACGGTGCCGGAGCCGACGGGCGGATGTGGCAGCCGCAAGTCGAGTCGCTGGCCGACGAGTTCACGGTGGTGGCCTGGGACGAGCCGGGGTCCGGGCGGTCCGGCGCGCTGCCCGCGGGCTACGGGCTCGCGGACTTCGCGCGCGCCCTCGCCGCGGTGATCGAGGACGTGGGGCCCGGGCCCGCCCAGGTCGCGGGCCTGTCCTGGGGCGGGACGGTGGTCCTGGAGCTCTACCGGTGGCGGCCGGACCTGGTGCGATCGCTGCTCATGGTGGACACGTACGCCGGGTGGAAGGGTTCGCTGCCGCCCGAGGAGGTCGCGGCGCGGGTCGAAGGGGCACGGCGGATGCTCGCCGCGCCCCGGGAGGACTTCGACCCGACCCTGCCGGGCCTGTACGCCGACGGCCCGCCGGAGCGCTTCGCCGCGGTCCTGGAGGCCATGAGCCGTGACGTGCGGCCCGAGACCATGGGCGCGCAGCTCTCCCTCATGGCCGAGGCCGACGAGACGGACCTGCTGCCCCGCGTCACGGTGCCGACCCTGCTCCTGTGGGGCGAGCTCGACGCCCGCTCGCCCCTGGACGTCGCCCACGCCTTCCAGGACGCCATCCCGCACGCCGAGCTCGTGGTACTCCCCGCCGTCGGCCACATGAGCAACCTGGAGTCACCCGAGGCCTTCACGGCGGCGGTACGCGCCTTCTGCCGCGCGCACGCGTAGGCCGCGGACGCGAACGACGCCCCGCCGACCGGGCGTCGCGAGCCCGGCCCGGTCGACGGTCCTCCGGTGCCCCCCTGCCCGGATCCGCGTCGGACGCCGGACGGGCAGGCGGGGCCCCCGCGGCGCCGACGTCGAGGAAGACGCCGGCCGCCACGGCGACGACGGTCTTCGACACCAGGGCGAGCCGGCTCATCGGGGCTTCCCCAGCGGGGTGGTGGGGGCCGTCAAGTCGTGGCCGGTGACGTTCTGGATCCGCAGGCCGGGCCGTGCGCGGACCTCGAGGATCAGGGGCTCGGTCGGCGTCGACGTCGATGTCCGTGTCCGGGTGGCGCAGACCGGTCGTGGCGGGCGACGAAAGCCGACCGTGCGGCCGGCGCCGGCCGCACGGTCGTGCTCCAGGGCCCTGATCACGTCGACGGAACGCGCCCGGTAAGGTTCCGGCCATGGCGTCTCGCAGCACTCAGATCCTCGAAGCCGCAGCCCGGGTGATCGCCCGGCGCGGGGTCCGCGGTCTGCGCGTGGAGGAGCTCGCCGCTGAGGCGGGCGTGTCCACCGCGCTCATCTACTACCACTTCAAGGACCGCGCCGGGATCCTGAGCAAGACGCTGGAGTTCATCAACGACCGCGCCGAGCGCTACACGACGGACCGCGACCCGGACGCCGAACCGCTCGGTCCGCGCGAGGAGCTGGACCGGACGCTCCTCCTGGAACTCCAGGACACGACCGAGGTCAGGGAGAACAGCACGGCCTGGGGCGAGTTGCGGGCCAGCGCGGTCTTCGACGACCTCCTCCGGGAGGACCTGGCGCGAGCCACGCTCGTCTGGGTCCAGGAGGTGGCGGCCCTCCTCGGCCAGGTGCGGCCCATGGCCGCGGCCGTCGCCCTCACGGCGTCCGCCGAGCGCCTCACCGCCCTCCTGGAGGGTCTCAGCATGCGCTGGCTCAGCGGCACGCTCCAGATCACCCACGCCCGGGCCCTGATGACCGAGGCCATCGACGCCGAGATCGCCCGGCTGGGCGACTGACGCCCCTTACGGGCCGCCGGGGCTTCCGGCGTTCTTCCCGCCGCTGCTCGCCGCCCCGGTGAGCAGCGGTTTTCTTCGGCCCATGAACTTGACTGATATTTCAGTCCGTGCCACGGTGACGCGTATCCTACCTCCGGCCTCCGGGAAATGAACGGGACACGCAGGTGCACGGACCTCTGAGCCAGGGGCGGCATGCCTCTGACTCCCACCGAGCGGGACCGGCTGCTGCTGTTCACGGCGGCCCAACTCGCCCGGATACGCCTGGAACGCGGGCTGTGGCCTCCCGCTGTCGCCCGCCATGCGGGCCCCGGCCTGAACAGGCGCCGGTTCCCGGCTGCGGCCGGCCTCACCGTCGCCGCGGGCGCCGCCATCACGACGGCCGTCCAGAGCCGAGCCGGGGCCGCGCCGTCCGCACGGAGCTTCCGGGGCCCGGTCGCGGAACTGCTGCCCCGCTTCGGCGCCCGGAAGATGATCTGGCTGCCCGGCGTCAAGGGACAGGACGTCACCGACGGCCACGTCGACGGAACCGCCCGATACATCAAGCCCGGTGTGGTGATGGTGCAGCCGGCCGGCGCCGTACGGCCCGACGTGTGGACCGCCAACGCCCAGGCCCTGTACGACGTCCTGGCCAACGCCACCGACGCCAAGGGCCGGCCCGTCGTCCAGCTCAACCTCGACAACCTCTAAGGCAACGGCGGTGGCGGAGCCCACTGCGTGACCATGCAGGAGCCCACCCGCCGACCCACCCACGACAGTCATCCCCCGAGTGACCGGCCCGGGTCTCACCTCCGAGACCCGGGCCGTTCCAGGGGAGGCGTACCGCCGGGCCGGCCCGGAAGCACTCCCGGCCTCAAGCCGGGTTGATCCACACCGCGTCGAAGTCCCTCGCGGTGAACGCCGATGTGAAACCCTTCCAGTACACGCCGGTCGTCAGGGGGTAGTCGGCGTCCACGGCGAGCGTGACGGGATCGGCGCGAACGTACTGGTCGCCCTTGAAGATGTACGCCTTCCCGTTGGGAAGACGGACGGCGTCGTCTATGTCGGAGCCGAATCCCGCGTCGGCGAGGCTCGGTACGAGGGTCGAGATCTTGTCCGGACCCTTGATGATCCCGGTCGGGACGGAAAGCCGCAGGCATTCGCTGTCGTGGAAGAACCAACACGTTCCGTCCCCCACGTCGAGGGCGCCGTCGATGTAGTCCTCGAATCCGGTACCCGTGAGGTCGGTCGTCCATCCGTTGGTGATGGGCCACGGGTAAGGGGGCTCGCCCGCCAGGTCGACGATGTTGTTCGCCGCGATGCTGTAGCGGACGTATGTGCCTCCCTTGTAGAAGTAGACGAATCCCGATCCGTCGTTCACGGCGGCATCGAGCCCGTCGGCGAAACCACGCGCGGCCATGCTGCCCCAGTTCGTCGCGATGGGCTTCACGTACTCGACGGTGCCGGGGTCCGGGTCCAGCTTGTAGCGTGCGTAATTGCCGCCCTTGACGAAATAGACCTTGGCTCCCATGGTGCGCCTCCTCGGAAGGCGTCAACTCCTTTGCACTGCCTGCGATCCATGCTCCTCGCCGAAGACGTGGCAGGCAAACGTGACTACCGTCCGTATCCGGAATCCGATGGTTGACGGGACACCTATCGATCGGTCATCTGCCCGCTGGCAGCCCTTTGCTGACGATGAAATACTGAAAAGAGGGGGAGGCATCGCCCGGCGGGGTTCCACAGATCGCAGATCAGAGATCACGGGAGCTGGTGCCGATGTGCGCCGCGGCCTCGGGGACACCCATGGACGGAAGCACCGTCACCCTCCTCCGCCGTGAGGACATGGTCGTCCTGGACTTCACCTTCTCCAACATCTCCCGCTCGGGTGCGGCGGGCGCCGTCGTCCTCGGCCCCACCACGCCCGGCACCGCGGGAACGATCACCGCCCACTTCCCGCCGCAGTCCGTCCTGGAGCAGGCCACGCTCCTGGCGGCGGCGACGGAAAGCACCAAACGGGTGCGGTACTCCGGCGAGAGCACCGTCGCCCTGCGCGTCCTCCCGGGCACGACCGTGCCGTTCACCGCGGAGGGGCTGCTGTCCTGGGCCGCGCTCCAGGCCGCTCAGGCGGGCACCGTCCTGGAATGCGTGTGGGGTCTCTTCCTCGGGCCCGCCACCGCCGACCTGGCGTGGCGGCACGTGACCGCCCCCGTCACGGGCAGCTCCGGCGCCACCGGCATCTGGCACACCCGGATCGCCCCCGCGGCCACGCGGCCGTACGAGGGCGGTCCGGTGGACCTCGCCGGGGTCGCGCCTCCCCGCCTCGCGCAACCCTTCGTCAGCTCACTCTCCGGCGCCCACCGGGACCAGATACACAAAGCCACCAAGGTCCGCCCCGTGACCGCCAACGGGCTCCTCCTCTCCGCGCTCGGCGCCCACGTCGACCTCGCCGGGGACTGGGACGGGCCGGGCATCACGATGTACCGCCACCGCTCGACGGGCGGCCGCGACATCTTCGTCAACGTCGTCGAACGCGGCTTCCTGCTGCCGTTCGGGTTCCCCGTCCAGGTCACCACCCGCACCGAACGACGGCTCGACCTCGGCCTCGTCCAGGCCGTCCGGCTGACCGTACTGAAGCCCGAGATCACCTACGAAGGCGTCGCCGCCCTCCCCGACGGCGGCCGGGCGTTCCCCTTCGTACGGGTCCGGATCGACCAGCCGACCGACACCGAGACCGCCAAAGGAGCCGACGTGTCATCCCTCGGCTACTGGGTGAACCGCGCCGACGCCCCCGCCTCGGAGCTGTCGTTCGCCCTCAGCGCCGACGACCGGCTGGGCCACCGCGTCCACTTCACCGCCCCCCTGCTCTTCATCCGGGGCGATTTCGCCTACGGCGACCTGAGCGCCGCCGTCGCCGCGTGCGAGAACAAGGCCAACACCCTGACCCTGAACGCCACGGGCCGCCTCGAACTCGCCCCCGTCGGCGGCACGACGGAGGAGAAGTCGACGCTCGACATCGCCGAACTACGGGTCGGGGCCCAGCGGTCGCAGGCCACCCCCGCCCAGCTCAAGGCGGCCGGCCGGCCGGCCGTACACCCCCGGCTGCTGTCCGTCGGCGCCCGGATCCCGGCCCTCGACGCCCTGTCGCCCCCGCCTGCCGCCGCCGGCGTCAGCGCTGCCGCGCCGCCCGCCGTCACCGGCACCGTCCACCAGCTCAAGCTGTACGACGCGTACGTGTCCGGCGGCCTCGCCGCCTCCCACCAGGTGTACGCGGCCCTGCCCAAGCGCGCCGACTTCGCACCGCCGCCCGCCACCTCCGGAGCCGTCGCCGCCATGGCACTGCAGGTGAGCGGGCTCTCCGCCGCCTCCGGCCTCGTCGGCGGCAAACTGGACACCGCCGCCGCCGGACGGTTCGACCCGAGCGCGTACTTCAAACCGCCCGCGACCGCCGGCGATCTGCCCACCCGACTGCTCGGAGTGATCGACCTGACGAAGCTGGTCGAACCCGGAACCGCCGGCAGAGGCGACGGCACCGGCGCCCCGAAGATCATCACCGTCGTCGACCACGCCGGGGGCGGGCCGCCGACCGGCGTCCGGACCGAGATGATCTGGCGCCCCACGATCAAGGTGACGACCCTCGGGCCGCTGACGACGACGCGGTCCGACAGCCTCGACATCACCTCCGTCAGCCTCGCCCGTTACGACGGCTCTCCCGCCACGTCCGAAGTCCGCGGCGAGCTGCGGGACTTCAAGCTGACCTTCGCGAAGATCCTCTCCGTCGGGTTCCGGCGGATCGCCTTCACCGGAAAACCGGGCACCACCCCCGACCTCGACGTCAAGATCGGCGACGTGGGATTCGACGGCGACCTCCGCTTCCTGAACAAGCTCCGCGAATACCTGCCGTCACCCGCCAACGGGCCCCGCGTCACGGTGGACCCCGAGGGAGTCGAGGTCGGCCACGGACTCGCCGTACCGACCGTCGGCGCCGGGGTGTTCCTGCTCCAGAACCTGGCCCTGTCCATCACCGTACGGCTCCCCTTCGACGGAGCGGCCGTCCGCACCACGTTCAGCGTCTCCTCCCGAGACCACCCCTTCCTCGTCACCGTCTCCCTCCTCGGCGGCGGCGGATACTTCTCCCTCACCGTCGAATCCGGCCGGGTCACCGTCCTGGAGGCCCAGCTGGAGTTCGGCGCAGCCGCCGCCCTCGACCTGGGCGTCGCCAGCGGCTCCGTCGCCATCACCGCCGGGGTGTACCTCAAGCTCAAGGACGGCGCGAGCCTGCTGGAGGGGTTCCTGCGGGCCGTCGGCGCCCTCGACGTCCTCGGCGTCATCAGCGTCTCCGTCGAGTTCTACCTCTCCCTGAAGACGGTCGAAGTCCCCAAGAACCCCGCGACACCGAACGGCCCGACACGCACGGACATCGTCGGCACCGCAAGCGTCACCGTCCGCGTACGCGTCGCCTTCTTCTCCCAGTCCGTCAACATGTCGCTGGAGCGCCGGTTCGGCGGCGGCGGAGACCCCGTGTACAGCGATGCCTTCCCCACCCAGAACGCGTGGAGCGAGAGGTGCGCCGCCTTCGCCGCCCTGGAGGACGCGTCATGATCAAGCAGACCCTGGTGTGGACCCTCCTGCCCGACCCGGCCGCTCCCCAGAACGCGCCCGGGACGACCCGGCTGTCCCTCGTCCTCAGCATCCGGCTCTCGAACGACGAGGGCGATCCGCCCGGCAGCGCCGTCCTCCCGCTCTCGCGCTACACCCAGATCGCCGCCTTCACCGCCCTCGCCTTCCAACCGCTGACGGTGATCGTCAAGAAGGCCGACAACACCTCCATCAGCCCTGTCGCCACCCTCGTCGACACCCCCCCGAACGCCGCGCTCTGGCACACGCTCTTCCCAGGGTCGCTCCTCGTCGAGCCCTTCGTGTTCGCCCGGCACAAGATCACGGAGCCCCTCCGGTCCTATCCCGCAGCGAAAGTGGGAGCAGCCCTCTCCGACGTGTTCACCCGCTGCCTCGCCGGTTCCGTCGACGCCGCCGTCCGGAACGGCGACGGGGAGCCGGACGGCTCCGCGGACGGGCCCCGGGGCCGCCCCGAATGGGAGACGGTCGAGCGGCTCGTCCGGCGCGTCGCGGCCCCCGACCACCCGGACCCCGACATCGCCGCACTCCGCCGCGAACCGCTGCGTACCGGAACCGTCGAGGACGACGACGCGGACGACCCCGAAGGGTGGACACGGCTCGCGGAGTTCCACCGCCCCATGGCGCCCACCGGTCGCGAACGCCCCCGCATGGGCGCCGGCACGCCGAGTCCGCTCGAATTCCACGCCCTGCTCGCGGCCCTCGCCGACCACCCGACACTGATGGTCCCCCTCGGACTCGTCCGCCGCTACACCATCGTCCTCCCCACGGACCTGAACGTCCCCGTCACCATCCAGGCCGTGCCGCACCAGCTCCAGTTCATCCAGAACTACCGGCCGCGGACCCGGTGCTTCGCCCGCGACGGGAAACTCACCCTCGCCCGCCCCAACGGCACCTCGGCCTCCCCCTTCCTGCCGCTGAACGACACCAGCGTCTACACGCCGATCGACGTCGACCTCGACGCGGGCGGGCTCGCCCTCCAGAACTACGCCCAGGCCCTGGGATCCCTGCCCCGAGACGAACACCCGCCCGAGATCAAGCCGCCGGCGCTGCGCTCCGCGGGCATCTTCGTCGCCGAGGCGAACCGCCAGGTCACCTTCCAGAACATCCTCGCCACCGTCGCCTCCATGGACGAGGACCTCGCGAACGGAGGCGAGGGCGACGCGAAGACCCTGGACGCGTCGACCGTCCAGCAGGGCATCCGGGTGGACGTCCACGACGCGGGCTCGAAGCGCTGGTTCCCCCTGTGCGGCCGCGAGGGGAAGTACACCGTCGACGGCTTCGGCACCGTTCCCATCGCGGACGAGGGCGCCGTCACCGACGCCGTCACCCTGGGCGCCGACCTGAGCGGCAACGACACGGGATGCCTCACCCAGGCCATCTTCCGCTGGAACAACTGGAGTCTGGTCACCGAACCCCACGGCAGGACCATCGGCGTCGACGGCCAGTTGACCGATCCCGGCCCCCAGACCGACCCCGCCCTGCCCTTCGTCGCCGACGTCGACAGCCCTGCCGGCACCCTGCCGGCCCTCCGCTTCGGCCGCACCTACCGCTTCCGCGCCCGTCTGGTCGACCTCGCGGGCCGCAGCACCCCCTTCACCGTCGCCCCCGTGTCGGGCGAACCGGCCACCGTTCCCCTGAGGTTCTCCCGCTACGACCCGGTGCCCGCGCCCGTCCTGGTGCTCCGCCGCCCCGTCACCGCGGGCGAGACCCCGGTCGACCTCGTCGTCCGGACCGACAACGGCAATCCGGCGGCCGTCGTCACCGGCCCCACCTGCGAGCGGCATCTGCTCCCGCCGAAGGCCTCGGTGGAACTGGCGGAACGGCACGGGGTGCTCGACCTCGCGGCCGGACACCGTCCCGACCCGGCCGTCCACGCCCTGCTGACGAAGTACGACGGCGGGAAGATCACCGGCACCCCGGACCCGGGCGCGGGCGGAAGCCCGTACCGGGACACCGACACGATCGAACGGCCCTGGCTGCCCGACCCCTTGTGCCGGGGCCCGGCCCTGCACGGCGTACCCGGCACGCCCGAACTGGTCACCACCTGGCCCTCCGGCGGCGCCGACTGGCACCAGCGGCTGCCGATGCGGCTCGTCGTCGAGGCCGGACCGATCGGGAGCACCCAGACCACCGCCGTCGTCGACACCGTCGCCCGGACGATCCGCGTGAAGCTGCACCCGGCCGCGTCCTTCCCCGCCACACTGAGCTCGGTCCTGGCACCGGGCGACGAGGACCTGCTGGGCCAGTGGCGGTGGTACACCGAGCGGGCGAGGGCCGCCGAAGCCCCCGAACCCGACGCGGGCCCCGCACCGGACGACGGCCCGGCCCCCGGAGCCGACACCGGCGACGGGGCGATCGGAAGAGCCCCTGCCGAAGGCCTCGAATCCGATGTCCACGAACTGTTCGCCGACGCGGCGAGCACCGCCCCCGACCGGTTCGGCCCCGCCGGGAGCAGCGAGCGGGACGAAACGATCTCCGTCCTGTCGCCCACCGACTACCAGGCCGCCCTCAGCGCCGTCCTCGCGGGACGGATCGGACAGCTCACCCCGGCGACCGGGCTGACCCTGGTCCACGCCGTACGCTGCCCCGTCACCCCGCCGACCTTCGCCGGACCGCGCGTCTTCCGGCAGCCCGCGCAGACCGTGTACGCCTTCGACGAGGCGGTGATGGCCGTCCACGGCGCCTCCACCCTCGCCGTGCACACCGTGGCGTCGTGGACCGAGTACTCCGACCTGACCGGCGACGGTCCGGTGACGTCGCAGGCGTCGGCCGTGCTCCGCCCCGAGACCGACTCCCTCGGCGCTCCGGGCGGACCCGCGCTGACGAAGATGCCGTTCCGGAGCCGCCACGACCCCGGTGACACCCGCCACCGGGTCGTCACGTACACACCGATCGGCGCGTCGCGCTTCGTGCCGTACTTCACCCAGCGCCGTACGGTCGCCCTCAGCGGCGTCAACCGCGAGAAGATCGCCCAGGCCTTCGTCCCGGGCACGGTCGTCGTACGGGCCGCCGTCGCCCAGGAGCTCAACGCGGACGGGACCCCGAGAGGGACCGGCACCACGTACCGCGTCGGCACGGACGTGACCGTGTACGACGGCACGGGCGAGGTCGCCAGGATCGACGGCGGCGCGATCGCCAACGGCGCGAAGGTGGAGGTCTCGTACGTCGTGCCCCCCGTCACCCGCGCCGGTCCACCGGTCACGCTCCACGTGCCCTCGACCGTACGGCCCCCGGCGCCCGTGGTGCACTCGGTGGTGCCCGCCTTCACCTGGCAGCGGACCACCACGGGCAACGCCACGACCAGCATCCGCAAGGAGGGCACGGTCCGCGTCCACCTCAAGCGGCCCTGGTACCTCACCGGGGAGGGCGAACTCCTCGGGGTACGGGTCGTCGACGCCACGACCTCCATCGACTCGTCGGGCGCACGGGAATGGGCCACCGCCTGGGGCCGTGACCCGATCAGGGACAGCGCGGGCGCCCCCGCCATGGCGTACCCCACTCCGGCCCACCTGGACGAACGCGCGGTCGACGTACGCCTCGACCAGGGCCACGCCCTCGGCTTCCCCGTCGAGTACGACCGACAGCGCCGTCTGTGGTACGCGGACGTGCGGTTCAAGGCGGAGACCCTCTACCAGCCCTTCGTCCACCTGATGGTGGTCCGGCTCCAGCCCGACTCGCTGACGGCACCCGGGGACCTGCGGGCGTCCCCCGTCGTCGACGCCGGCTGGGTCCAGCTCCCCGCCTACCGGCGAGCGAGGATCGAGGTCGGCGGAACGGCGGTGAACTCGCCGGTCAAGGTGTCGGTCGTGGCACCGGAACCACCGCCCGGTCTGGACGGCCTGACGTCCGAGTTCACGGTGAGCGTGCAGTTCCGCAGCCCGCTGCTGCCCGACGACGCCGGCTGGATGGAACTCGACACCGCACCGCCCGTGCCGATGGACCGTCAGGCGGGGTCCGGGTCGATCGGGGTGTGGACCCGGACGGTCGCGCTCCCGGCGGCCGTCGGAACCCGGCCGATGCGGGTGGTCGTACGCGAGTACGACGTCCTCCCGGACAGCCCGGAACAGGGCAGGACGACGCGCCGGATCTCGTACCTCGACACGATCCCGATCTGACCCGCGACATCCGCTTCGACCGGCGCCCGATCTGACCCGCGACACGCGCTTCGACCGGCGTCTGCCTTCACCTTCGCGCGGCATCCGCTCCCCGCAGGACGTCGTACGCGTACGCCGCGTCGAGCAGCGGGGGGACCACCGACGTACGGCGCGCCGGGGGCCGGGGCCTGGTGACGGCGTCCCGTACCGCTTCGGCGGAGGCACCGGGGAAGAGCGACCACAGCAGTGCCACGGCCCCGGTGACGACGGGCGCGGCGGCGCTGGTCCCGGAGAGCGCGCGGGGGAGCGCCGGCGCAGTCAGACCGCGGCGGCCGATGGCCCGGCCCAGTGTCGACGTCGCCGGCAGGCGCCCCCCGCCGTCGCACGCGACCACCGGGATCACCCAGGGGTGGCGGACCAGCGGGGAGCCGCCGATCCCGCCGTCGTTGCCCGCCGCGGCGACCACGAGAACCCCACGGCGACAGGCCAGTTCGACGGCGTCGAGCAACACGCGGACGCCGGGGTCGCCGTCTTCGGTGCCCGCGTACGGAAGGCGTTCGAGCGCCAGACTCACATTGACCACCCGGGCTCCGGCGCCGACGACGTCCACCAGCGCGCCCGCCAGGTCGGCGGGCGTGGCGGGCGGGACGTCGACCCCCGGGACGGGACGTACGACGAAGGAACAGCCGGGGCAGATGCCGGGCCCGGTCGCGGTGGGCCGGGCGCCGAGCGAGGAGACGACGAGGGTCCCGTGACCCGCGATCGCGCCCGGCTCCCCGGCGGGGACCCGGGCGCCGACGAACCGCAGGGCCTGGAGTGCCAGATCCGGATGGCCGGGATCGACGGCTCCGTCGACCACACCGACCACCACATCAGGGCGTCCGGCGGTGCGCGCCGTGAGGGCGGACAGACGGGCCGGATCCGCCTGGGGGCCGTTCAGGGGCACGTGGGCTTGATTCTCCTCGGCTGTGATTCCGTGGCGTGCCCGTCGCAGTCCACGCAGGTCTCGACCTCCATGGTCGTCCCGTACTCGTCGCAGTAGGTCCTCGTGGTGCACGTCGGAGTGCAGAGGCAGGTGTTCATGCAGCGGTTCTGGCACCTCTGCTTGCACTGCGGGTTCGAGGAGTGCTTGCACGCGTTCGTGCACTCGTGTGCGCACTCGAACTTGCAGGCGGCGTAGTCGACCTGGGCGGGGAAGACCCCGTAGGCGCCGCGCACACTCGATTCGGCGGTGAATCCGGGAATCGTCACCGCGCTCACCTCACCTCACAGGCTCGGCGTGAGCCGGGTCAGCAGATAGGGATTCATGTACTGGGTGGAGACCTGTACGGAGTACTTCTCCGTGAGGTCGGTGGTGCGGCTGGTGTAGGTCACGGTGAAGGTCATGACGCCCTGGTCACCGCCGACCGCCGCCGGCCGGACGGTGATCGCCGTCAACGCGTAGTCGTCGGCGAACGCCTCGAAGGTCTTCGTGTACACGGCCGCGTACCGGCAGGCCACGAAGTTCGCGGCGCGGTCCGGGGGCGTGCCCCCCGCGTTCTCGGTGATCTGGAGGATCTTGGTCAGTACGGCGTCGGCGGCGGCCCGGAAGCGTTTGGTCGACATGCCCTCGGGCTTCTGGATCGCCCTGAACAGCGACCGGCGGTCGAAGGAGTACAGCTGGTGGAACTCGACGACCGGCAGGGCCGGACCGCTGCAGGAGTCGGCCGCCGCGTGACCGCGCACGCCGACCACCACATCGAGGTCGAGTGGGGTGGGAGCCGGCCGGAGGGCCTCGATCAGCTTGTCGTAGTCACCCGAGTAACTCGGCACGACGTCATAGGTCTCCACGCCCTGGATCGTGAGGACGTACTGCATCTGCCGCGCCAGGTAGCGGTTCTCGGGCCGGCCGATCACCTCACGCAGAACCTCGTCCGTCGTCAGCCCGTTCGTGTCCGTCGCCGCCACGACCTGGGTGAACTCCTGCTCGACCCCGGGGTCGCGGAACCGGGCACGGATCTGCCCGATGGCGAAGACGAAGGGATGGCCGTGTTCGTGAAGCCCTTGGGTCGCGGACGGCGCGGCCGTCGTGGCCGTCGCCTCGGACATGACGGTGTCATCGCTCATGAGTGGCTCCCTGAGTGGCTCCCCGTGTCCCGTCGTCGGTCGACCGCGTGCGTCAGCGGTGCCGCTTGGAGAAGGTGACCCATTCGTTCATCCGCCGGGCCCGGCGGGCACATCCGCCGCACGGGCGTACGCCCGCGGCGCTCGTGGCCCGGCCCACCAGGTCGCCGAGGCCGATCCCGTCCTCCCGGACGAATCCGGGGAGACGGATGTCGTGGCGCGCCCGCCCGTCGCGCTTGCGGTGTTCGTCGCGCTCCCGGCCCATGTCCGGTGCTCCTGACGTAGGTCCCCCTGGTTCTCCCATTGTCCGCCGGGCCCCTACGCCCCGCATCCGGACGGCACCCCGGGTGTCACGGCGCACGGAGCGGGTAGACGCGGCGACGCGACGAGAGGAGGCGCGCCATGTCACGGATGGAGCGGGGGCCCGACGACGCGACCGGGCCGGAGCGTTCGGCCGAGGACCGTGAGCGGGCCCTGGTGGACTCGATCGGCGTCGAGGAACTCGACGACATGCTGGACCAGGGGTACGCGTCCCCCGGCCGCCCGCCGGCCGTCGAGACCGAGGAGGAGGGCGGGCGCCCGACCGGGAAGGCGGAGCGACGCGGGACGGAGAAGGAAGAGAGCGGTGGCCGGACGTCCACGGAACCTCCCGACTGAGCCGCGCGATCGGCCATGGAGCCGGTCACCCGGTCACTTGGTGATCGGGTGACCGGGTGACCGGGTGACGGACGGTCACCTGGTGAGAAGACGGTTGAAGAAGGACCGGTACTTGCGCAACGCGGTGCGCAGGCTCTCCGTGTCGACGTCCTCGCCCTTGTTCCACTGGCCTTCCAGGTCCTGCCGGTGGTCCGCGAAGGTGGCGGCCAGAGTGCGCATGACGTCGGCGACGAGGGCGTCGGCCGAGTGCACCGCCTCACGGGGGTCGTCGACGAAGAGGCTCTGGATCTCGTGCCAGCGGCCGCGGAAGTCCTGCTCGTCCTCGGGGGACAGCAGCCGTGGCGAGCCGTCGGCGTCCGCCGCGTCCGCCCGCTCGTCACCCGCGTCGTCGCTCCCGGTCCGGTGGCTCCAGTCCGCGTCGCTCCCGGTCCGGTCGGTCTCGGTCACCTCGCTCCCGGTCCTGTCGGTCTCGGCCGCGTCGCTCCGGGCCCGGTCGGTCTCGGCCGCGTCGTCCCGGGCCCGGTCGGTCCCCGCCCAGTCGTCCCGGGGCGTCCCTTCCGCCTCCGCCGTGTCGTCCTCGGGCCGGTCCGCGGCGGTTTCCCGCTGCCGGGTGTCTTCGTCGCTCCTGTCCGCGGTGCCGGGCAGTTCGGTGCTCTCGCCCGGGTACGTGGGAGGTGGTGGCTCGGAGGCCGTGTCGGGGTCTTCGGGTCGGGGGTCGCGGCGCCCGGCGATGTCGGCCGTCGAGAGGTCGTCGCTGCCGGTCGGGTCCGATGTGTGGTCGTGCATGTCGTGTCCTCCGTATGCGCCGAGGGCCGAGCGTCAGGCGCGTGAGGGGCCTGACTGGTCGCCGTCGGAGAGGAGCTCGTCGAAGAGGGCGCGGTAGTGGACCATCGCTCCCCGCAACTGCTCGGTGGTGGCCCGCTGTGAGGAGCTGAGCGAGTTGATCTCGTGGGCGGCGCGGTAGTGTTCGAGCGTGCGGCCGTGCTCGACGGAGAGGTCGCGCATCTGCTGCTCGTAGCCGTCCGTGGGGTAGCCGCGTTCCCGCATGAGCGCCGTGACGAGCTGGTCCGCGTCGTGGACGGCGTCCTGGGGCCGGTCGACGAACTCCTCCTGTACGCCGCTCCACTTCTGGGCGTACCGGTCCCGTGTCCCGCTGGACAGGGGGCGGATGTCGAGGGACGCGTGACGCTTCTCGCGCGCGTCGAGGTCGTGCTCGGCGGCCCGCTTGTTGCCGACGTCGTCGACCGTACGGTCGTACTCGGGGCCGAAGCGGTCGCGCAGCCGGCGCCGGCGCCGCATGTTCAGGGTGACCGCCAGGGCGATGAGGGCGATCACCACCGCCGCGGAGATGATGATGGCCAGAAGTGTTCCTGTGGACATTGAGCCGGACCCCCTTGTCCCTCTCACGTGCCTGTCCCCGGCGACTGCCCCTGCCCATGCGCCTGAAACGGCCCTCTGGCCCGGGATCAGGCGACGCGACGGTTGCCCTGGTCGTCGCAGGGAATGGCGGAGGCCGGCTGATGGGCGACGAAGTCACGGGTGGCCTGGCGTTCGGCCTCGGCGATGGCGTTGGGCGAGACGTCGATGATGCCGCCGAAGGGGCGGTCGACGTCCCGGATGATGCACAGGGCGGTGGTGAGCAGTGCGGTGATGACGACGAGGGTGAGGATCTGGCCGCGGTTGTTCCTGCGGGGGAGGCAGATGCCGAGGGCGATGACGGTGATCGTCAGGGTGGCGAGCAGGAACCAGAAGATGGCGCTGGGGATGCTGGCCGTGGCCTGGGTCAGCCGCTCCTCGCGTTCGTCCGACCGCTTGTTGTCGGCCGCGATCAGCATGCCGAAGGCCGGCTTGCCCTCCAGCTCGCGGAAGACCCGCCGGAAGTCGGTGGACCAGACGCTGGGGGCGGGAGAGCCCTTGCCGTCCGCCATGGCCGGCCACTCCTGCAGGCGTACGGCACGGGCGTAGCAGACGGCGTCGGCCTGGATGGCGGCCCTTTGTGCCGCGGGGGCGTACTCGGCGGTCTCGACGAGCTGGTCGAGGGCGCGGGCCTCGCCCCGGGAGGCGACCTCGGCCTTGCCGTACGAACCGTTGGCGGTGACGAGGACGAAGGCGAGCAGCAGCACCGTCAGGGTCAGCAGGGGGCCGACCAGGTCCTTCACCGCCATGCCCGAGTCGTCGTCGTCGGTGATCAGCCGGGGCCGTAGGAACCGGTTCGCGGCCAGGCCGGCGAGGAGGGCGATGACGGCGACGACGATGACGAGAAGCACGGGTGCACCTTCACTGGGTGGGGTCGGGGTCGCCCCGTACGGCCGGGGCACCGTGATCCTTTCTGTCCCGGCCCGCCACGGGAACCGACGGAACGTTTGCTCGCCCCCGAACGAGGGACGGCAGTCCGCCGTCGGGCCGATCCGACGAGCACCGGCGGGTGCGGCGGCCCGTGCACGCCGTGGCCGGGGTGGCGTCAGACGCCCTTGCGGAGGGCGCGGGTGATCTCCAGGCCCGCGGCGGCGGTGCGGCGCTCCTCGCAGGGGATGCCGAGGGCGGTGGCGAGGTCGCGGCCGTGGAGGTCGACGGCGGACTCGACGAGTTCGGCGAACTCGCGGGCGGCCAGGCGTCCTTGACGCCAGGCGGGGGCCCAGACGACGGCGACGACGAGGGCGGCCGGCCGCCATCACAGGGCCGGCAGGACGTACAGGGCGCCCCAGTCCGCGCGGCGGGTCGCGGCGGGGACGGCGGCGGAGGCCACCAGGACGAGCACGGCGATCAGGACCACGGAGCCGGGGGAGTGAGCCGTCGGGCCCGCGGCGAGGTGGTCGACGCGCCCGACGAGGAGGGTGTGGTCGGTGGCGTTCCGGTGGCCGAGGACGAGCCCGCCGCGGCGACCGCGAGGGAGAGCAGACCGGGAAAGACGAGCGACGAGAGCCAGGTGTCGGCGAGTTCGCCGCCGAGCGTCGTCACGAACGCGCTCATGACTCACAGCCCCACCAGGCGGAGCGGCGTGGCGAACAGATCGCAGCTGCCGTCGCCTTCGAGCATCACCCGGTCGCACCGGCGGGCGGCCGGGCACACGAGGGCCTCTTCCAGGGGGGTGCCCGTCGCCGAGGTGGGGGAGCCCGCCCCGCCGGTCCCGGACCCGGCGGCCCCCGCCGCGCCGGCGGGCCCGTTGCCGACGCCGGGCACCCCGCAGCCCAGCACACCATGGGGGCGCCGCCGGCCGAGGCCGGCGACACCGCGGAGGCCTAGCGGTACTACCGGCTCGCCGTCGCCGCCGGACACGTCGACTCGTACGTCAGCCTCGGTGTCCTGCTCCGGCAGCGGGGCGACCTCGCCGGGGCCGAGGCGGGCTGAGCCCCGGCCGGAAAGGCCGGCCCGGCTCGCGGCGCCCGGGCAGGACGTCCCCCGGCCACCCCGGCCGGCCCCGGTCGCGGCCCGGCTCCGCCGATCCCCCGTACGGCCTCGTGGACTCGCCGAGCGGGGCGGGCCCGCTTCCAATGGGCTGGACCGGTCGGGGCAGGGTCGGGAGGCGGGATGTCGTGGGCGAGCCGGGTGCGAAGCATCCGGGCGGGGGCGGAGAGCCGCTTTCCCGTGCTCTCGGAACTGACGACCAGGCTGGTCAGCGGCAACCTGCTGGACGCGGCCACCCGGCTGGCCGCCCAGGGGTTCCTGGCCGCGGTACCCCTGCTGTTCGTCATGGCGGCGTTCGCCCCGCACGGGGTGCGGCAGCAGCTGATCGAGTCCCTGCGCACCATGTTCGGGCTGACCGGCGCGTCCGACCACGAACTCCGGCAGGTCCTCGACCCGTCCACCACCGACGCGCTGCAGGAGACCACCGGCGCCGTCGGCGCCCTCGTGGTCCTCGTGTCGGCCACGAGTTTCAGCCGCGCGATGGCGCGGGTGTGCGAGCGGGCCTGGGGGCTCCCCAAGGCAGGCACCCGGATCGCGGCCTGGCGGTGGGCGGTGTGGCTCCTCGCGCTGCTCGTCGTGGTCTTCCTCCAGGCACCCCTCCGCGACGGCTTCGGCGCCGGCCTCTGGCTGGGCCTCCCCGTGTACTTCCTGGTCAGCACGGGGGTATGGCTCTGGACCCAGCATCTCCTGCTCGTCAAACGGGTGGCCTGGCTGCCCCTCCTCCCCGGCGCCGTCCTCGCCGGTGTCGCCACGAGCGTCCTCGGGCTCACGGCACCCTTCTACATGCCCGGCGCCCTCAACCGGGCCCTCGGCGAGTACGGCTCGATGGGCCTCGTCTTCACCCTGCTGTCCTGGCTCATCATGGTGTGCGCCGCACTCACCTTCGCCATCACCATCGGAGCCGTACTCGCTCGTGAACCCCCGCTGAGCCACCACCTCGGGACGCGGCGCGCGGCACCCGATCCGGAGGCCTCGGAGGAGGAGCGGTCCTGACACTCCGGTCCGCGTCCTCGACGGGTCACCAGGGCGGGCCGGCCGCGTCCATGGGTCACCAGGGCGGGCCGGCCGCGTCCGCGGGTCACCAGGGCAGGTCGGCCGCGTCCACCACGCGGCCTCCCATGTTCCGCTCCACCATCCGCAGGGCGGCGTCCGCGAGGTCCTCGTGGATGTGTGCCACCGCGTCGCGCGGGATCGTGACCCCGAAGTGACGGATGTGGGCGTCCAGCGCGGAGTACAGCACGCACTGCTCGGTGGCCTGGCCGGTCAGGACGAGCGTGTCGACGTCGAGGGTGTGGAGGAGGTAGGCCAGCGGCGTCTCGTAGAAGACGGAGTGACGCGCCTTGACGACGAACAGCGACTCGTCGTCGGGCCGGAGCGGTTCGACGAGTTCGGGGTGGTGACCCGCCAGGGCCATCTCCAGGATCTGGCCGTGGTGGGAGCGCCACCGCCCGAAGTTGTCGTTCGCGTAGATCACGGGGATCCCCGCCGCCCTGGCGCGCCCCAGGAGGTCGACGATCCGGGGGACGGCCCGCTCGACCGACGGCACGAGCCGCTCGGCGTCCCGGTGCCGATATGTGTTGATCATGTCGATGACGACGAGCGCGTACTTCGCCAAGACCGTCTCCCAGTGCTTCGAGTGCTTCGAGTGCCCCGAGTGCTCCAGGTGCCCCGATAGGCCGCGATGGAATCGCACCTTATGTCCGATACTGGTCACGCTACCGGCCGTACCGCATGTGCGGGGACCGGTGGGGCACTCGCTCCTCCGAACAGCAGCCGACGAGCTGGAGGCAGCCCGTGAACAGGCCCAGGGACGAACGGAAGCAGCAGATGCCGGACGACAGGGGGCGGCGGGAGGAATCGCGCACCGCACGCTCCGGGGACGAGCGGCCGGGAGACGGCGATGACATGATGCGTCAGACCACCCCCTCCCAGGCGGAGGGCGAACGGATGACGGACGAGGAGGAGGAAGAGCGGGAGACGAAGGGGCGCCACGGCACGTGACCGCCCCGGGTGCGCGCCCCGCGCGACCCTCCCGAATGCCTCGTACCCGCCGATACCTCGTACCCGCCGATACCTCGTACCCGCCGAATGCCTCGTACCCGCCGGATTCCTCCGGCGGGTACGAGATGGTGTGCGAGGGGGGAAGAAATGAGGAGCAAGGGAACAAGGGCGCGGACGGTCCGATCGCCCGATGCCCGGCAGGGGCCGGTCCGGTCGTCCGGCTTCCCGGTCGTGGACGCTCGGGCCGGCCCGACACCCGCCCGCCGGCGGAGGTCCCGCGCCTCGACACCCGCCCGCCGGCGGAGGTCCCGCGCCTCGACACCCGCCCGCCGGCGGAGGTCCCGCGCCGAGGCCTCACGGCTGGAAGAGGACCTTCACCGCGCCGTCCCGCTTGGTCTGGAACATGTCGTAGGCGTCCGGTGCCGCGGACAGCGGGAGGCGGTGCGTGGCGAACCCGTCGACGCCCAGCGGGTCGTCGTCCGTCAGGAGGGGGAGCAGGTCGCCGACCCAGCGCAGCACGTTCGCCTGACCCATGTGGAGCCGTAGCTGCTTGTCGAACATGACGAGCAGGGGCATCGGGTCGGCGGCGCCGCCGTAGACGCCCGACAGCGACACCGTGCCGCCGCGGCGCACGAGTTCGACGGCCAGGTGCAGCGCGGACAGCCGGTCCACGCCGAAGCGGCGCATCATCTGCCGGGCGAGCGCGTCCGGCAGATGGGCGACCAGCGAGTGGAGGCTCCGGGCGATCGGCGCCCCGTGCGCCTCCATGCCCACCGCGTCGACCACCGCGTCCGGCCCGCGCCCCTCCGTCAGGTCCCGCACCCGCTCGACCACCTCGTCGTCGGACGAATCCATCGTCCGTACGCCGCGCGCCGACGCGCGGTCGCGGCGCTCCCGCACCGGATCGATGCCGATCACGAGGCCGGCCCCTCGCAGGAGCGCGATCCGGCAGGCCATGTCCCCGATCGGGCCGAGGCCGAGCACCGCGACCGAACCGCCGGGCGGCACGTCCGCGTACTCGACGGCCTGCCACGCCGTCGGCAGGACGTCCGACAGGTACACGAAGCGGTCGTCCGGCGGACCTTCGGGCAGCGGGATCGGCAGGGTGTTCCCGAACGGCACGCGGAGGTACTCGGCCTGCGCGCCCGGCACCTGCCCGTACAGCTTCGTGTACCCGAACAGCGCCGCCCCCGTCCCGTACGCGTGCACCTGCGTCGTCTCGCACTGCGAGTGCAGTCCTCGCGCGCACATCGCGCACGTGCCGCACGAGACGTTGAACGGGACGACGACACGGTCGCCGGGCGCGAGCCGCCGCACCTCGGAGCCCACCTCCTCGACCACTCCCATCGGCTCGTGCCCGAGGATGTCCCCCGGGTCGAGGAACGGCCCGAGCACCTCGTAGAGATGGAGGTCGGACCCGCACAGCCCGGTCGACGTGATCCGCACGATCACGTCGGTGGGTTCCTTGATCTGGGGATCGGGCACGGTGTCCCACGAGACGTTCCGTCGGCCCTGCCACGTCACGGCCTTCATCACCGCCACCTTCCCGTCCGATGTCCGAGCACCGATCGCGCATGGGTGCCGTACGACCGGGCAGCCGCCCGGTGCCGCTGTCCGGACGCTTCCCCTCCCTGCCGGGCAGCGGCGCCGACACGAGCGCCGGACCGACGGATCTCCCCGCGGGCCCGCTGGTGCCGTGACGGCCACGACTTCTCCTGCCCCGGCGTCTGACCCCTATCGGGACGGTCCATGCGTCGGGCGGCGTGCTTTCGGGCGAGGGGGGTCTTCAGGGCGGGTAGAGGGGGCCTTCAGGGCAGGTGGGAGGCCTTCAGGGCAGTCAGGAGAGCCTTCAGGGCAGGTGGAGGTCGAGGACGCAGATGTCGTCCCTGTTCCCGGGGCCCATCGCGGCGAGCGGCCGGGCGAGCATGGCGTCGCGGCTGCCGGCCAGGAGGCCCAGGGCCCGGTCCGCGAGGCGGTCGAGTCCCTCCGTGAGGATCTCGCCCGGCTCCTCCACGAGGCCGTCCGTGTAGAACAGCAGATGATCGCCGGGCAGCAGCGTGACCTCGGCCTCGCCGTACCGGGCGTCGGGCGCGGCACCGAGGAGCCAGCCCTCGGGCTGGGGCAGGTAGCGCGCCTCGCCGTCCCGGACCAGCAGGGGCGGCGGGTGTCCGGCGCGCACCCAGGTCAGCCGGTGGTCCCAGGGCCGGTAGCGCCCCATGATCATGGTCGCGGTGGCGCCCCGCTCCTGGGTCGCGGTGTGCAGCAGGAGCGCGTTGAGCCTGCCGAGGACGTCGGGGAGGGCCGAACCCGTGATGGTCATGCCCTTGGCGGTGAAACGGAGCTGGGCCATGGTGCCGACGGCCGCCAGACCGTGGCCGGACACGTCCCCGACGACGAACAGCGCGCTGCCGTCCGGCAGCTCGATCGCCGAGTACCAGTCGCCTCCGACGTTGAGGCCCCGGTCGGCGGGCACGTAGGCGACGTCGACACACAGGCCCGCGAGGTCGAGCGACTGCTCGGGGATCGGCAGCAGGGTGTCCTGGAGGCGGGCGCCGAGGGCCCGTTCGGCCTTGAGCATGCCTCGCTGGACGAGGTTGTCGCGCTCGCTCTCGCGCAGGGCCAGTTCCGTGTCCCGCTGCGCGCTGAGGTCCTGGAAGAAGCCGTGCACCTCGATGGGGGCGCCGTCCGCGTCCCGCTGCGCCTCCGCGACGATGCGCAGGTGCCGCACGCCGTGCGCGGTGGTGATGCGGAAGGGCTGGTCGATCGCCCGGCCCCCGCCGAGCAACCGCTCCACGGCCGCGGCGAGCCGTGGCAGGTCCTCGGCCACCAGGTGGCGGGGCAGCTCCTTCAGGGGCATGGGGCCGAGCGCGGGATCGCGGTCGAAGACGACGTACACCTGGTCCGACCAGGTGATCGTGTCGGTGACGAGGTTCCAGGACGCCCATCCCAGGTTCCCCAGCCGCTGCATGTCCGCGAGCCGCCGTGTCTCGCGCGCGCTGGTGTCGTGGCGGATCCACGACACCACGAGCCGGCCGCCGAGCCGGGAGGCGCGCACCGAGTACACGGACTCCTCCTGTACGCCGGCGCTGACCTCCACGTAGGTGAAGGGCTCGCCCTCGTAGACCTCCCCCGTCGCCAGCGTCTCCAGATAGCCGTTCCACAAGGCGGTGCCGGCGACCGTGGGGTACGTCTCCAGGATCCGCCGTCCCACCAGTTCCCCGCCCTGCCGCCCCGCCACGTCGACGGCCTCGCGCGTCGCCGCCTCGATCACGTAGTCCTCGACCTCACCGGTCTCCGACCGCAGGGGCGTGAGCAGCGCCGCCGCGCCCGACAGGGCGTCGAGGACCGTCTGGACGGACCTGACGTCCTCCTCCGCGGGCGCGGGGGCCCCGTGCGGCCGCCGGTCCTCCCGCAGGGGACCGCCGCACAGCCGGACGGCGCGCCGCAGCAGCGTCCGCGTCCGCGGGTCGAAGGGGCCCGGGACGTTCCGGAGGAAACCGACGACCGTCGTCCTGGGCGCACTGCCGGGCACGGGGATCCAGGCCCGCGAGGGCCACCGGTCCGGCGGGTCCCCGATCAGCAGGTGGTGGGCGGCGTCCCGTGCGGGTTCCTCGAGCCAGACCGCCTCCTGGACGTCCGCGGCCTCCAGAGGGGCGACGCCCGCCAGAGGAGGGACGTGGCTCCACTGTTCGGCGAGCGCGTCGTCGATGCCGGCACTGCCGACGAGTTCCAGGCTGCGGGCCGCCGTCAGCGTGTAGATCATCACGGCGTCGACGCCCTCCGTGTCGCCCAGCGTCGACCGGAGGAGCTCGGCGACGTCGTCCGGGGGGCGCGCGTGTGCCAGCCCGTGGGCCAGACGGGCGAGTGGCGCCGTCCGCTCCCCGCCCGCCGGGGAACCGCCGACGAGGTAGCGCCCGGCGTCGAAGGGGGAGGGGTTCCCCTCCTGGGGACTGCCGGGCGAGGTCGCCGCGGGCGCGGGGTCGGGGGGCACCCCGACGCGGCCCAGGGTGATCCAGCATTCCTCCAGGAGCGTCCGCCGGTGCTGTCCGGCGCGATCGAGCAGCAGCCGGTAGGCGGCGTCCGCCGACAGCCCCGCCCGCGCCATGACGACGCCCTTGGCCCGTTCGAGGACGGCCGTCATCGACGCGCCGCTCTCCAGGTCGACGACCTCGGCGCGGAGCCTGGCCACGACCTTGGCCAACGCCAAGACCTCGGAGGCCCTGCCTTCACCCGCGTCGGGCGTCACGGAATCGCCCTCCATACGTCCGAGCATGCCACGCCGGGCCCGGCCCGCATCCCCGGATGGGGGTAACGGTCCGCGCCGCCGCGTCCGTTCCCTGTCGATCCGTCCTGATCCGTGACTCGCGTGTACCCCGCGGCCCGGTCCGGTGTGGGATGGTGAAAGGGAGGAACCAGTCGGTCCCGACGCTCAGTGAACCCTCGGCGACCCGCCACCGCGGGACGCCCCCGTGGGTCGCGCGCCTCGCGGCTCGTCGAGCCGTATCACGCACGGCATGCACCGTGCTCCGGGCGGCCTGGCTGCCCTGGGCTCCACCCCTCCTAGGTAGAGCCCGATGAACTCCTACCGCGTACAGATCCAGATATTCGGTCCTCTCGCCGTCCTGACCCTGCGGGACGGGGAGGCGGGGAGGTCGCCGGACGAGTGCCGCCGCCTGCTCGCCCGGGACCTCGACGTGCTGCCCGGCCGCATCGCGTACGTCGTCCTGGACGCCGGCCCGCCGGGACCGGGGCTCGCGGGCCCGGGCGCGGTCGCCCAGGTACGCCGCTGGGCCCTGGACCGGTCCGTCCGCCTCGCGACGGTCGGTGACCGCGGCCCGTCGCGCGCGGTGCCGGTACAAGCCGGTTCCGCACCTCTGATCCACCGCGAAGCGGCCCTCCCCACCGCCGTGCGCCTGCGTCGCGCGCTGTCCGACCGGGCGGCGCTCCAGCGCGTGGACGGGGTCCGCCGGGCCTGGGAGGAGGGCCGTCCCCGCTCGACCGCCTGAGGCACGCCCGACCGGCCGTCCGGCGTTCCGTCGCCCGTCCCGGGGGACGCCCGTCGCCTGTCGGGTGACACACGATCGGGCCGGGGCCGAATCGACGGGCCGTATGCGGGAAGATGCCGGTGGGGACCGCCGGGCGGAGGTGAAGAGTGTGGGCGAGATCCAGCCGCAGGGCGACGGGCGGCACGCCGACCCCTGCGCGCTCTCCGGCACGGAGCGCACGAAGCACCTGTCGGACCTCTTCTCCGTCGAGGGTGTCGCCGCCACCGATGCCCCGGCCGTCCTGTGCCGGGCGTGCGTGGACCTGCTCGACGTCACCGGCGCCTCCATCTCCCTGTACGGCGGCGGGGACGCGGGGGCCGTCTGGTGGTCCAGCGACCAGGTGGCCGGTCAGCTGGCGGAGACGCAGTACACCCTGGGCGACGGCCCCTGTCGGACCGCGAGCAGCGCGGCGGCACCGGTGCTGGCGTCGGACCTGACCGAGGGGCCTGACGCCCGGCGGTGGCCGGTCTTCGCGCAGCTGGCCGTCGAACTCGGCGTGCGGGCCGTCTTCTCCCTGCCGCTGGGTGCGGGCGGACTCGCCATCGGCACCCTCGACCTGTACCGGGACAAGCCGGGTCCGCTCTCCGAACAGGACCAGTCGTTCGCGTTCCCGGTGTCCGAGGCCATCACGACCGCTCTGCTGTCCCTGCACAGCGCGCAGGAGGGCCCTGACGCCCCGTTCACACCGACCTGGCTGGACGGGGCGGAGAACGATCACGAAGAGGTCCACCAGGCCACTGGAATGATCATGGTTCACCTCGGGGTCGACCCCGAATACGCACTCGCCCGACTTCGGGCCCACGCCTTCGGCCATGCCCAGAGCGTGACCGAGGCGGCTCGCGACGTCATCGCCGGGAGAATCAGGTTCCATGAGTAGGCCCGCCATCCGGCCCGAGCAGAGAAGGGGTGATTCCGGTATGAATCGCGAACAGCAGCTGACCGAGGCCTTCGTGAGCCTCACCGACACCCTCTCCGAAGACGTCGATCCGCTCACCCTGCTGCGGCGGCTGGTCGACCACTGCGTCCGGCTCGGCCCGGTGGACGCCGCCGGGGTCATGCTCACCAACGCCCGGGGGCGACTGCGCCCGGTCGTGGCCACCGAGGACCGCGTCCAGATGGCCGAGCTCTTCCAGGCGCAGATCGCCGAGGGGCCGTGTGTCGACGCCTACCGGACGGGAAGTCAGGTCCACGCCGTCGACCTCGCCGCCGAGACGGAGCGCTGGCCCGCCTTCGTCCCCGTCGCCCGCGCCGCCGGCTACGCGAGCGCCCACGCCCTGCCGCTCCAGGTCCACGACCAGACCATCGGCGCGCTCAACCTCCTCGCCCGCGTCCCCACCCGGCTCGACCCGTCGGACACCCTCCTGCTGCGGGGCCTGGCGAGCGCCGCCATCGCCGCGGTCGTCACGTGGAACCGCGAAGCCCTGCGGCCCTCGGACGTCGTCACCCGCAGTCAGGCGGCGCTCTCCGCGAAGGCAGTCCTCGACACCGCCGCCGGCATGATCGCCGCCACCGAGGACATCACCCCGCGCGAGGCCGCCCGACACCTCCACGCCTACGCCGCCCGGCACCACCGGCGCCCCACCGACGTCGCCGAGGAGCTCGTGCGCCGCCGCCTCGCGGTCGCCTCGGTCACGGGCGAGACGCCGTCGGTTGCCCCGTGAACGCCGCCCGTCCCAGGTAGCCGGCCGGGCGATCCGGGGTAGACGCGGGGCGGACGGGCGTCCGCCCGTCACGGCGACCCTCCGGGAGGACCCGTCATGAATGCGACTCGACGCTCCGTCGCGGCCGCTGCGCCCGTGAGGGTGGCGGCGCTGCTGATCGGGGCCGCCTTCCTGGTGGTCGGCATCCTCGGCTTCGTGCCGGGCGTGACCACCGGCTACGACGCGATGACCTTCTCCGGCCACGACTCGGGGGCGGAGCTCTTCGGCGTCTTCCAGGTCTCCGTCCTGCACAACGTCGTCCACCTCCTCTTCGGGGTGGCCGGCCTCGCGATGTCCCGGACCGCGCTCGCCGCGCGTTCCTTCCTCGTGGGCGGCGGAGTGATCTACCTGGCGCTGTGGCTGTACGGCCTGGTGATCGACCGGGACGGCGACGCCAACTTCGTCCCGGTCGACAGCGCTGACAACTGGCTGCACTTCGGTCTCGGCATGGGGATGCTGGTCCTCGGTCTGCTGCTCGGTCGGGAGCGCCGCTCCCGGTGGTGAGGTGTCCGCGTGCGGTGGGGCGGGGTCACCGGTCGCCGGGCAAGGTGGCGCCGGGAGGGTCGGCGAGGAGCGCGAGGAGGCCGGCGATCTGGTGGTCCGATTCGGCGGGGTGCCGGAAGCGGGAGCCCCGGACGATGCCGTAGTGGTTGCGGCGTCCGTCGTCGGCGCGGCTGCGCACGAGGTAGCCGGCCGCTTCCAGGTCCGCGACGATGGCCTGCACGGTCCGCTCGGTCACCCCGCAGTTCGACGCGATGTCGCGGAGCCGTATGCCGGGGTCGCGGGAGATGGCCAGCAGGACGCGGGCGTGGCTGGTGAGGAACGTCCACCCCGAGTGGGGATCCCGGGTTTCACCCATGGATCCATCGTGCGCCCGAGCGGGAGGCCCCGCAATCACCCGAAGCGATTTTCCGGAGAATATTGACGCATAACTCTATGAAGTGGACAATTTCAGACGTAGTGTCGCCTCGGACGAGGAGGGCTCATGACTTCCTTTCCGGAAGCCCCGCGCGTCGTTTTCCCGTCGTTCGGGGCGGACGGCGCGGGCATCACCGTGTCCACGCGGTCGAACGCCGGCAGGACCGTCGTCAGCATCGGCGGAGAGCTCGACATCGCCGCGGCCATGGAGCTGAGGGCCGCACTGGCCCGGGCCATGGCGACGTGCGAGGCCGGCCGCGGGATCGCTCTGGACCTGTCCGAGGTCAGCTTCTGCGACTCGACCGGACTGAACACCCTTCTCCGCGCGCGCCAGCGGGCCCTCAGGGAGCACCGCGCCCTGACCATCACGGCCGCCAGCCCCCAGGTGATCCGCATCCTTGAGATCACGGGCGCCGCCCACCTCTTCGCCGAAGGAGCGTGACCTGCCCCGGTGACCCCCGCCGTCGGCCTCGGCACGGACCGCCGAGGCCGACGGCGGGGGTTCATCGGAGGGGGGTCACCAGGTGACCGTGCGGCCGCCGAACGCCGTGACGAGCCGTCCGTCCGCGGCGTAGGACCAGCTCAGGGCTCCGGAGTAGGAGGAGCAGCGGGAGCCGTTCGTACCGGACCAGAACTGGTTGGAACCGTCGACGTCTCCGACGAGGCGGTCGTTCGTGCCGCTGGAGCTGCGGCAGGAGGTGTTGCCCCGGAAGACCGAAGTGCCCGCGTCGAAGGAGAAGTTGCGCTGGGCGTTGTCGACGCTGATGTTGTTCGAGACCGCCATCCCGCCCGGGTTGCTGTTGTACGTGAAGCCGTGCTTGCCGTTGTGGAAGGCGATCGTGCGCCGGACCACGTGGTCGACCGCGATGTCCTCGCCGCCGAGCTTGAAGCCGTTGCGGTCGCCGGCGCCGGCCTGGGAGCCGTCGCTGAGGGTGCCGTTGTCGTAGGCGAGGGAGTCCTCGATGGTCACGACGCCGATGGGGCCGGTGTCGGGCTTGGTGTAGAGGTCCCAGCCGTCGTCGATGTTGTGGTGGGACACGGCGTACCGGAAGACGTTCCCGGAGCCGACGGTGAGCTTCGCGGCGAACCCGTCGGCGTCCTCGCCGTCGGAGTCGGCGTTGTCGTGCGACTCCGCGCTCAGCACCAGGTTGTTCGACGGCCACTGCTCCCGCGGCGTGGTGGAGGCGATGCGGCCGAGCTGGAGGCCGGTGTCGCGGTTGAAACGGGTGACCGTGCGCTCGATGACGTTGTTGCTGCCGCCGACGTAGATGCCGTTGTCGCCGGCGCGCTCGACGACGAGGCCGTTCACGTGCCAGTACGACCCGTTGAGGACGAGGCCGCGGTTGGCCGGGTCCTCCGTCATGGCGGAGAAGTTCAGCACCGGCGTCTCGCCGGGGTAGGCGGCGAGCCTCTTCGGGGCGCCGGGGGTCCCGCTGTTGCCGGCCGGGACGGTGACGGGCGTGGAGTGGCGGTAGGTGCCGCCCCGGAGGTGGATCGTCCCGCCGGCGGCGACACGGCTGATCGCCGAGGTCAACGTCGTCGGGTCGGACAGCGTCCCGGTCGCGCCGTCCGTGCCGTCGGGGGCGACGTACAGCGCGCTGCCCGTGGGCGGCGGCGCGTCGGTCGTCGTGACGTTCAGGGAGTCGACGTTGGGCAGGCCGGCGGCGGTGGTGGGCGTGAGCCGGACGGTGTTGGCGCCCGCGTTCAGCGACACGGTGAAGGTCTTCGTGGCCCAGGTGGACCAGGCGCCCGTGGCGTCGAACGACGGTGTCTGCACGGTGGAACCGTTGACGACGAGGCCGGCCGGTCGCGCCGTGGTCGTCCCGTTGGCGAACCGTACGGCGAGCGTGGCCGTACCGGCGGCGGAGGCGTTCACCGTGAACTGCGCGTACGCGCCGGTGGCGTTGGTGCCGTTGCAGAACCCGCTGCCGGAGTATCCGGACCAGTCCGAGTCGATGGTGCCGGTGCAGACGGCGGGGGAGGCCTCGGCCTCGTACGAGGTCGACGCGGCGTGCGCCGTGTTCACGGACAGCGCGACGAGCGTGCCTGCCAGCAGGCTCACGCAGGCGGTGACGGATCGCAGGTGCATCTGGGGGCTCCAGGAGGGGGATGGGCGGCGTTCCGGACTGGACGAGAAAGCGCTTTCTCGGGAAGCTAGAGGTGTCGTCGTGGACGCGTCAATGGTCAGGTAGGTGTCCGTTGTTCATATGGGTGAACATTTACGAGCCACCTTCGATTCCTTCCTCGCCCCCTCGCCGCGGCAGCCCGGCCGACGGCAGCAGGACTCCGCCCGCGCCCGACGCGCCCGCGCGGCGGCGCTCGTGAAGACCCGCTGGGCAAGTGTGGAGAAGTCCGGGGCGCCCGGTGAGCTTTCCGTCGGCGAATCATCGCCAGGCGCCGCGCCCGGCGCCCCCTCCCTCCTCCGATTCGCCGCGAAAACCCATCTGACCTGCAGAAACATGGCTCCTCAAGGAGCGGAAGCCGTCATTCTCCGAATTCATGAACCCGGGGTATGGTCGGCCCCGCTCACCCGGTCGGCACGCGTCCCACCCTGTCAGCGGTACGGGGAAACCCGGCGCGTGCGGACCCCGTGCGCCAAGACCGACCGCAGACGTCCGAGGCGAGGCAGACCGATGGAAGCTCCGACCACCCCGTCGGCCGCCGGCCACGGCTCCGGTTCCGAAGGTCAGCAGGGTGGCTGGTTCGCGCGAGATCACCAGGCGCCGGTGACAGGCCGCCGGCCGACGCCGCCGGAGGCTCCGCCTCCGCCCCACCACGGCCGGGCGGCACCACGGGAAGCCCCGTCTCCGCCTCGGCGCCACCCGGCGGACCCGCCGGAGGTCCCGTCCGACACCGAGCTGCTGCGCCGCACGATGGCCGAGATCGAGCCGATCGCCGACCGCGTCACCTCGTACTTCTACGCCCTCCTCTTCCTGCGCCACCCCGGCCTGCGGGAGCTCTTCCCGGCGGCGATGGACGCCCAGCGGGACCGGCTCTTCAGGGCGCTGCTCATCGCCGCGACCCACGCCGACGACACCGCCACGCTGACTGCGTACCTCACCCACCTCGGGCGCGGGCACCGCAAGTACGGCACCCTTCCGGAGCACTACCCGGCCGTCGGTGAGGCCCTGCTCGGTGCCCTCGCCCGCCACGCGCCGCTGAGCTGGGGACCGCGGACCGAGGCCGCGTGGGTGGGGGCGTACACCACGATCTCCCAGATCATGATCGACGCGGCGGCCGCCGACGAGCTCCGCGCCCCCGCCTGGTGGCAGGCGGAGGTGGTCGCCCACGACATGCGCACCCGGGACATCGCGGTCGTCACGGTCCGGCCCGACGGGCCCTACCCCTTCCGCGCCGGGCAGTACACGTCCCTGGAGACCCCCTGGTGGCCGAGGGTCTGGCGGCACTACTCCTTCGCCTCCGCGCCCCGGTCCGACGGACTGCTGTCCTTCCATGTCAAGGCGGTACCGGCCGGCTGGGTCTCCACGGCGCTCGTCCACCGCGCCCGCCCGGGCGACGTCATCCGGCTCGGTCCTCCCGCCGGTTCCATGACCGTGGACCACACCACCGGCACCGGGCTCCTGTGCCTCGGCGGCGGCACCGGCATCGCGCCCATCAAGGCCCTGGTCGAGGACGTGGCCCGGCACGGACGGCGCCGCTCCGTCGACGTCTTCTACGGGGCGCGCGGGAACCAGGGCCTGTACGACATCGACACGATGCTCCGGCTCCAGCGGACGCACCCCTGGCTGTCCGTCCGTCCGGTCGTGGACGACGACTGCGGCGGCCCGCTGTCCGGCGGACTCCCCGAGGCCGTACGGGAGTCCGGCCCCTGGCACACCCACGACGCGTACCTGTCGGGACCGGCGGGCATGATCCGCCGCGGCGTCGACACCCTGGTGGGGATCGGCGTCCCCGCCCACCGCATACGGCACGACTCCATCGAGGAACTGGTCGGGGCGACGAGTTGAGCACCTTCCCACCGGCCGGGCAGCGGCCGACCGAAGCGCCGCGGGTCCGCCCCGGCAGTGACGGCGAGCACCGGGTCCAGCGGCGCCTGGGCACCACCGGGCGCGCGGACCGCTTCTACGACGAGCAGGTCCTTGACCGGCTGAACCGCCGCATGCGCGAGTTCGTGGCCCGGCAGGAGATGTTCTTCCTCGCGACCGCCGACCGGCACGGGGCGTGCGACAACAGCTTCCGCGCCGGACCGCCCGGCTTCCTCCACGTCCTGGACGACACCACGCTCGCCTACCCCGAGTACCGGGGCAACGGCGTCCACGCCAGCCTCGGCAACATCGAGGAGAACCCCCACGTCGGCCTCCTCATGGTCGACTTCCTCCGGGACCGCGTGGGCCTCCACGTCAACGGCCGGGCCGGCAGCGTCGCCGACGACGAGATCCGCCGTGCCCACCCCCGCCTGCCGGCCGACGAGGTGCCCGGCCGGAAGGCCCTGGTCTGGGTGGTGATCACCGTCGAAGAGGCCTACATCCACTGCGCCAAGCACATCCCCCGCCTCCAGAAGGCCCCCGCCCGCGGTACCGGCCGTCCCTGGGGAACGGACGACGCCAAGCGCAAGGGCGGCGACTTCTTCGGAGCCGCCGCCGAAGCGCCCGACCGCGGCCCCCTCCCGCCGGCGCCCCGCCCCGACGCCACCGCGCGGCGGGCCGACGCCAGCCCGTGGCGCGCCGAGGCCGAGAGGGCGCTGGCGAGGGCCGAGCGGTACGACTCCGTCGGCGCGGGCGGGGTCGTCGGGGCGGAGGCGTTCAGCGGCTGGTTCACCAGGAGCGCCACCCCCGCCTGACCACCGACCGGCTGCAACGGACCCGCGTCCGCCACCGTGTTCCGGGTCCGTCGCCGTGACGGCGTGGGCCGCCGTGGCCCGCGTACGTCATCGCGCCCGCATGGGCTGTCGTGTTCCGGGTCCGTCGCCGTACCGTGTGGCCGCCGTGTTCCGCGTACGTCACCATGACGGCGAGGGCCGCCGCCGTGACCCGCGTACGCTGCCGGCCGCCCGCGCGTCGTACGCTGAAGCCCGCACGTGACGGACGGGAGGCCGAGGTGGCCGAGACGGTGTTGGCCGAGGTGATGGCCGAGCTGGCCGCGCTGGAGGACCCGAGGGCGCGGGCCGTGAACGAGCGGCACGGCGACGACCACGGCGTGAACCTCGGCAAGCTCCGCGCGCTCGCGAAACGACTGAAGACGCGGCAGGACCTCGCCGACGAGCTGTGGGACACGGACGACACCGCGGCGCGCCTGCTCGGCCTCCTCGTCTGCCGGCCGAAGGCCTTCGGCCGGGACCGGCTCGACGCCATGGTGCGCGAGGCGCGTGCCCCCAAGGTCCACGACTGGTTCGTGAACTACGTGGTGAAGAAGAACCCGCACGCCGAGGAACTCCGGGTCGCCTGGTCCGCCGACCCCGACCCCGTGGTCGCGAGCGCCGGCTGGGCGCTCACCACCGAACGCGTGACCAGGAAGCCCGACGGCCTCGACCTCTCGGGGCTGCTCGACGTCATCGAGGCCGAGATGAAGGACGCCCCGGACCGCCTCCAGTGGGCCATGAACCACTGCCTGGCCCGGATCGGCATCGACCACCCCGAACACCGCACGCGCGCGATCGCCGTCGGCGAGCGCCTGGAGGTGCTCAAGGACTACCCGACCTCCCCGGGCTGCACCTCCCCGTTCGCGCCCGTATGGATCACGGAGACGGTCCGCCGGCAGGGGTGATTAATTCCGTACCGCGCCGGTCGCCGGACGTGCAGACTCGCCCCATGGCAGACATGACGGCGTTCCACGACCAGATCGGCGACTGGGCGGCAGGCGGGTCCGGCGACACCGCGAGGGACCTGGCCGTGGGCCTGGAGCTGCGTACCGCCGTCCTCCTGGAGGGCCCGAGCGACCTCGCGGCCGTGCGGACGCTCGCCGCGATGCGGGGCCGGGACCTCGCGGCCGAAGGCGTGTGCGTCGTCTCGATGGGCGGCGCGATGAACGTCGCCCGGTACGCCTCGCTGCTCGGCCCGCCCGGACTCGGCCTGCGCCTGACCGGTCTCTGCGACGCCCGCGAACAGCCGTACTACGACCGCGGCCTCCGGCGCGCCGGCGCATCCCCCGAGGACGTCTTCGTCTGCACGGCGGACCTGGAGGACGAACTCATCCGCGCCCTCGGCCCGCCCGCCGTCGAGGAGATCATCCGCGTCGAGGGCGACCTCCGTCCCTGGCAGACCTTCCTCCACCAGCCCGCCCAGCACGGCCGGCCCCGCCACCGGCAGCTGCGGCGCTTCCTCGGCACGAAGAAGGGCCGCAAGATCCGCTACGGCACCCTCCTGGTCGAAGCCCTCGACCCGAGCCGCCCGCCGGCCCCCCTCGCCGACCTCCTGGACAGCCTCTGACCCCGCGGACACCGCAGGAGCCCCCACTCTCCGGATTCGCTCATGTGTTCGGTTTATTGATTATGCTGGCCCCGTGACCGCAGCACGATCCGACCTGCCCGGACTCCAGGGATCCCTCTTCGACCAGGGCGACGACATCCGGTTCGGGCCGCTGGACGGGATCCGGCGGACCGGGCTGGACGGCGGCGCCTGGATCGACCACCTCCCCGGGTGGCTGCACGGGGCCGACGCGCTGTTCGAGGAGCTGGCCGCCCGGGTGCCGTGGCGGGCCGAGGAGCGGCCGATGTACGACGACGTGGTCGCCGTACCCCGACTGCTCGCCCACTACCGCGAGGGTGCGCCACCCCCGCACCCCGCCCTGACGGAGGCGCGGGAGGCGCTCGGCGCGCACTACGCCGCCGAACTCGGCGAACCGTTCGCCACCGCCGGCCTCTGCCTCTACCGCGACGGGCGCGACAGCGTCGCCTGGCACGGGGACCGCACCGGGCGCTCCGCCACCCACGACACGATGGTCGCCATCCTCTCCCTCGGCGACCCCCGCGACCTCGCCTTCCGTCCCCGGTCCGGCGGCCCGACCGCCCTCCGGCTCCCGCTCGGCCACGGCGACCTCGTCGTGATGGGCGGTTCCTGCCAGCGCACCTGGGAACACGCCGTCCCCAAGACGACCCGCGCCGTCGGACCGAGGATCAGCGTCCAGTTCCGGCCGCGTGGGGTGCGCTGAGGGCGCGGTGCGCGAGCGGTGCGCCCTCAGCGGGCGACGAAGGCGATGCGGCCCGCCGGCGGCCTGCCGCACCGGCGCCGCGAGGAGGGTTGCCACGGGGCCTGCGAGGAAGGTTGCCACGGGGCCCGCGCGGAAGGTCGCCACGGAGCCCGCGCGGAGGCCCGATCGACGCGACACCCTCCATCCCTGTCCGGAACGTCCGGCAGGGCCCTGAGGCGGACACTTCCTAAGCCGCGGGCCCGGTGCTGTCGCGGACGACGAGTTCGGGGCGCAGGAGCCTGCGGGGGACCGGGGAGGGGCCGGGGGCCGTGCGGTCGCGCAGGAGCAGCTCGATGGCCTGCCGGGCCATCTCGCGCTTGGGCAGGGCCACGCTGGTGAGCGCGGGCCGCGACAGGAGGCCCTCGGGGCTGTCGTCGAGTCCGACCACCGAAAGGCCCCGCGGCACGGGCCGGCCCGCCTCGCGGGCCGCCACGAGGGCTCCGGCGGCGAGGACGTCATGGGTGGCGAAGAGCGCGGTCGTCTCCGGCGCCGCCGCGAGCGCCGCGTGCGCGGCGGCGATGCCGCCCCGGAACGACGGTTCGGGCGCCAGGTGGACCGCCCGGTCCGGGACGGTCACCCCGTCGACGGCGAAGGCGCGCCGGAACCCCTCCACGCGCACGGAGTGGGCGGGGCTGGCCAGGACGGCCACCCGCTCGTGCCCGAGTTCGCGCAGATGGCGCCCGGCGAGGTAGCCGCTGTGCTCGTAGTCGATGGTGACCACGGGGAACCGCTCGGGCACGTCCGTCTCCCACGCGCAGAGGACGACGGGGAAGCGGGCGTGGGCCAGCAGCGGCAGGTGGTCGATCAGGTCCTGGTCGCCCGCGATGAGGAGGGCGTCCACCGACCGGCTCGTCAGACCGGCCAGATGGCGCCGGGCCCGCTCCCCGTCCCGGCGGGTGGTGCAGAGCAGCAGACGGTGACCGTGCTCCTCCAGGACGTCCTCGACCGCCTCCACCAGGTCCGCGTAGAAGGCGGTGACGACGGTGGGGACGAAGAGGCCCACCGTTCTCGTGCTGCCGGTCGCCAGCGAGCGGGCCACCAGGTTCGGCAGGTACCCGAGCTCGTCGATCGCCGCGCGCACCCGCGCCTCTGTGGACGGCCGGACCGCGACCCTGCCGCTGATGACGTTGGAGACGGTCTGCTTCGTGACGCCCGCCCGCTCGGCCACGTCCTGCATCGTCACCATGGCGCGCCCTCGTTCTGCCGATCAAAGACCAGGGCACCGTAACCGCGCCTGATCGGCTGGTCAAGGGCGTGATCGGCCGGTCAGGGGTGTGAACGCGCTGCGCACAGGGGGCGGTTGATGCTCGGTACGGAACGAGCGAATTCTGCTCCACATCTTGTTTTACCGGTCAAATGAGCCGTACGTTCTGCGCCGAGCTGCTCGCTGCCACGCGGTCCCCCCACCCCTAAGGAGCACCTGTGCCAGGCACCCGGAGGAGACTGGTCGGCGCCCTCGCCGCCACGACCATGGCCATGGCGGGCGGCGGCGCTCTCACAGCGCCGCCGGCGTCCGCCGACGCGTCCGCCGCCATGCACCACGTCGCCGACGCGTCCCCCGTCCCCACGTACCACGTCGCCGACGCGTCCGCCGTCCCCGCCTACACCGTCACCGTCGGTTCGAAGGGTTCGTGGACCCGTCCGGACGACACGCCCGCCGCCCCCTACATCGACAAGGACGGCACGTTCTACTTCCAGCAGGCGCACGCCCTGTACGCCGCGAACGACCCCCGCAAGTGGACCTTCTACACCGGCACGGACTTCGACACCGCCACCCGGTCCGGCGCGATCAGCGACGCGGTGAACCCCGCCAACTCGGCGGACAGGAACAACGACACCACCTGGCGGTGCAACAACAGCCCCACCGGCGTCGAGGCCACCGCCGCGCCCGCGGGCTCGTCGTACGCCCACCGGAACTACTGCGACCTGGCGGGCGTGTGGGTCGATCCGGACACCGGCGACTGGTACGGCCTCGTGCACAACGAGTTCACCCCCCAGCCGTTCGGCGACGGCGTCCACTACGACGGGATCGACACCGCCGTCTCCAAGGACCAGGGCCGGACGTGGACCGTCAAGGGCCACGCCATCACCTCGCCGTACAGCACCGAGCGGGGCGACACCGCCGCCTTCCCGCAGCAGACCTACCACTACGGCGACGGCGACCAGCGGCTGTTCGCCGACACGGCGTCGGGCTACTTCTACGCCTTCTACGGTTCGCGCGTCGTGGAGAAGGGCGGCGGCTGGAAGGCCTTCCACGCGCACGTCGCCCGCTCACCGATGTCCGCCAAGCTGGCCCCCGGCTCCTGGCAGAAGTGGTACGACGGAGCCTGGTCCCAGCCCGGCGTCGGCGGCCGGGAGAGCAACATGGTGCCGGTCGGCGCCACCGGCACCACCGGCTACACCCCGGTGTCCGGCGAGTACGACCCCGCCACCGCCGGCACGGTCGGCCAGCAGGTCGCGGCCGGCAGGATGCCGCCCACGTCACCGCTCTTCGTCATGGACATCACCTACAACGCGTACCTGGGTCTCTACATCGGCCAGCCGCAGGCCGTCGACCAGAGCGGCAAGGCGCCCCAGCAGATCTACGCCACCACCGACCTCACCACCCAGAAGTGGTTCCTGCTCGGGGACACCGGCAGCCACACCAACGCCTCCTGGTACCGCTGGTTCCTCGACAGCGTGAACAAGACCGGCTCCGGCATCGTCGGCAGGAACTTCCGCTCCTACTGCTCGTTCGGCTGCTCGGGCGGATCGTCCGGCGAATACGTCAACCTCACGGTCGGCTCCTCCGCCCCCGCCGCACCCGTCGACACGAGCAGGACGTACCGGATCTCCGGCGCCGGCGGCCGCGTCCTCGCCCAGGTCTCCGGCGGCACCGCCACGACCTCCGTGGCCACCGCCACCGGATCCGCCCTGGAATCATGGGTGTTCAACGCCAACGGCGACGGCTCGCACCGCATCTCCAACGCCTCCACCGGACAGCTCCTCGGCGTCGACTCCACCACCACCGGCCAGCGCGCCTGGGGCACCAGGCCCACCGTCACCGCCATGCCGCCCGGCGGACCGAGCGTCGGTCAGCAGTGGTTCGTCATCCCCGGCGCCTCCGCCGCCGACGGCACCGCGACCGGCGCGTACCGGCTCGTCAACCGCTACAGCGGACTCGTGATCGGCCTGTCCTCCGACGCGGCACGCCTCGCCGAGACCGTCCCCACCCGCAGCTGGACCAACACCACCGGCAACGCCGTGGGCGGGACCCGCGGAGCCGCCGAACAGACCCTGACCCTCACCCCGACCGGCGCGGCCCCCGGCGGCGTCGCCGACGGTCCCCACACCCTGGTCACCGGCGGCAAGGCCCTCGACGACCCCGACCACAGCACCACGGCGGGCACCCAGCTCATCACCTGGACCCCGACCGGCAACGCCAACCAGACGTGGAACCTCACCCGGAACTCCGACGGCTCCCACACGCTCGTCAACGCCGAGTCGGGACTCTGCGCGGACGTCGAGAGCGGCTCCACCGCGGCGGGCGCCAAGGTGATCCAGTGGACCTGCACCGGCGGACAGAACCAGCGCTGGAGCCTCACCCCACTGGCCAACGGCACCTACACGGTCGCTTCCCGCAAGAGCGGCCTGCTGCTCACGACGGCCTCGACCGGCAACGGCTCCGCGGTGACCCAGCAGCCGGACACCGGCACACCGCGGCAGCAGTGGACGATCACCTGACGTGACGGCGGGGCCCCGCCGCCGCGTCAACCGCGCGGCGGCAGGGCCTGCTCGGTCCAGATCGTCTTGCCCGAACGCGTGTACCGGCTGCCCCACCGGTCGGTGAGCTGGGCGATCAGGAAGAGACCCCGGCCCCCCTCCTCCGTGGCGTGGGCCCGGCGCATCCGGGGCTGGGTGCCGCTGCCGTCGGAGACCTCGCAGATCAGTGACGCCGCCCGGATCAGACGCAGCCCGACCGGCCCGCCCGCGTAGCGGATCGCGTTGGTGACCAGCTCGCTCGCCACCAGCTCGGTGGTGAAGGCCAGTTCGTCCAGATCCCACCGCGACAGCTGGGCGAGGACGCGCGCACGGGCCTCGGCCACCACCGACGGGTCCGCCGCGAAGGTCCATGCGACGCTGTCGGACGCGGGAACCCCGCGGACCGAGGCGAGCAGCAGCGTCACGTCGTCCGACAGCGGGCCGGGCACCAGGTCCCGGACCACCTCGGGCCCCACCTCCTCAAGGGGTCTGCCCGGAACCAGCGCCGCCGACAGCGCGTGCCGGAGGGCGGCCATCCCCTCGTCCAGATCCGCGTGGCCGCGCTCGATCAACCCGTCCGTGTACAGCGCCAGGAAACTGCCGTCCGCCACCTCGACCTCGACGGGCTCGAAGGGCAGGCCGCCGACCCCGAGCGGGGGGCCGGGACTGAGGTCGACGTACACGACGCCGCCGTCCGGGGCCACCAGCGCGGGCGGGGGGTGCCCCGCGCTGGCCACGAGGCACCGCCGGGTCACCGGGTCGTACGTCATGTACAGACACGTGGCGCCGAACGACCCGAAGGCGATCTCGGTGCCGGGCGGCCGCATCGCCTGGGCCCCGTCGGCGTCGATGGCGAACTGGGACACGAGGTCGTCGAGGTGCGTGAGCAGCTCGTCGGGTTCGAGGTCGAGGTCCGCCAGGGTCCGTACGGCGGTCCGCAACCGCGCCATCGTCGCCGTGGCCTGGAGCCCGTGCCCCACCACGTCCCCGACGACCAGCGCGACCCGGGCGGAGGACAGCGGGATGACGTCGAACCAGTCCCCGCTCACCCCGGTGGCCGTGTCGGTCGGCAGGTAGACGCTCGCGGTGTGCACGGTCGGGGTGTCGGTCGAGGACGAGGGCAGCAGGCTCCGCTGGAGACCGACCGCGGCGTTCCGCTCCCGGGCGTACCGGCGCGCGTTGTCCACCACCAGGGCGGCGCGGGAGGCGATCTGCTCCAGGAGGGCGAGGTCCTCGCCGGTGAACGGCGGACGGTCCTCGCCGCGGCCGACCCTGATCCGACCGAGCAGGGACCCCCGCGCGCGCAGCCACGCGCTCATGCCGTACGCGCTCCCGAGCGCGTCGTGCGGTTCCACCCCCTCCTGCGCCGGGTCCGACCACACCCGGCCCGACAGCGTCCCCCCGGTGTCCACCGCGACCATCGCGCCGGTCGCGAGCCCGCCGGGGGACGCGCCGGGTCGGGTGCCGGGACCGGGGGTGGTGCCGGCCACCGCCGTCCGGCGCAGGGCGTGGTCGTGATGGAGCTCGGGGGCCGGCTCCTCGTGCGTGAAGACGGCCTCGGTGACGTCGACGACCGCGACGTCGGCCAGCGCCGGGACGAGGACGTCCACCAGATCCCGGGTGGTCTCCTCGGCGGAGAGGTTCGTGCTCAGCACCGTCGTCGCCCGGTGCAGCAGGTCGAGACGGCTCTGCGAGAGCCGTTGCTCCGTCACGTCGACGAACAGGGCCGTCACTCCCATGACGAGCCCCTTCGCCCCCTGTAGGCGGAACGCGGACAGCGCCATGGTCCGCCCCGCCCCCGGATCGACCTGCGTGCGGACCTCCACGTCGATGCCGACCAGCGGGATCCCCGTCGTCAGGACCTCCCGCAGCCCCGTGTCGATCACCCGGGCGTCCGCCTCGCGCAGGAAGTCGCCCAGCCGCAGCCCGTACAGATCGCCGGGCACGCCCGAGTAGGGAAGGAGGTGGGTGTTCGTCCGCACCAGCCGCAGCTCGTTGTCCAGCACCGCGAGGCCGATGCGGTCCTGGAGGAACAGCTCCCGCATGAAGGCGTGGCCCTGGCGCCACTGGGAGACCAGCACCCTCGGCGCGCCGATCACCAGGAACTCCCGCGCCTGCCCGGTCCGCTCGCCGTCGACCAGCGGCAGTACGCGGAACTCCACCTCGCCACCGCCGTCCGGCGCCAGCTCCGCCCGTCCTTCCCAGACCGGCCCGTCACGCTGCTCGAGGACCTTGCGCCAACGCGCGGGCACGGCGAGGAGATCGCGGACCCTCCGGCCGTGCAGGTCCTGCGCCGAGCACCGCAGCAGGCTCTCCGCGGCCGGCGTGCACCTCAGAATGGTCCCCCTCGCGTCCACCACGAGCCCGGCCGAGTGCCCCGCGTCGAGGGGGTCGTCGCTCCCGGGAGTCATCAGGGTCCACACTCCCTCCGGCGCCTGGGCGGCCGGGAACGCCACCCACCACCACTCTGCCCCCGCACCCGCCCCTCGGCGCGCCGTACTCCTCCGAATGGCCGGGGAACGGACGGTGGGGGAGTGGCACGTGGCGGGCCTCAGCGCGCGGCAGGCCGGAGCGACGGCGTGACGTCCGCCGCCCGCCAGGCGGCGAGCCCCGCTCCCAGGCAGCCCGCCCGGTCCCCGAGCGCAGCGCGCACCACGTCGGGCCGCCGCTGGAAAGAGAGCCGGCGGGCGAGGGCGGCGCGCAACGGGTCGAGGAGGAGACCGCCGGACTCGGCGAGACCGCCGCCGATGACCACGACCTCGGGCGCGAGCAGTGTCGCCGCCGTGGCCAGCGCCGCCGCCAGGGCGTCGACGGCCCGGTCCCACACCGCACGGGCGTCGGGGTCCCCCTGGACGAGCATCGCCGCCACCTCGGCGGCGCCGTCGACCTCCCTCCCGGAGCGCGCCGTGTACGCCGCGCCGACCGCCGCCGCCGACGCGACGGTCTCCAGACAGCCCCGCCCGCCGCAGGCGCACGGGGCGCCGTCCGCTTCGACGACGACATGGCCCAGCTCGCCCGCGTAACCCCCGGCACGTACCGCGCGCCCGTCGCTGAGCACGGCCGCGGAGATGCCGGTCCCGATGGGGACGAACCACGCGTCCCGCGCGCCCCGTGCCGCGCCGAGGCGGCATTCGGCGTCGCCCCCGGCCCGTACGTCGTGCCCGAGTGTGACGGGCAGCCCCGTCGCGCGTTCGAGGACGGCAGCGAGCGGCAGGTCGCGCCAGCCGAGGTTGACGGAGTGGACCGCCGTCCGCGTCTCCTCGTCGACGATGCCGGGGACCACCACGCCCGCGTTGCGGACGGTCAGTCCCCGCGCGGCGGCGCTCGCGTCCAGGCCGCGCAGGACCGCGGTGATCTCGCCCACGACGGCCTCCGGACCCGACCGCCGGGGCGTCGCCGCGCGCACGCCGTGCAGGGTGTTCAGGTCGCGGTCGAGCAGGGCGCCCTTCATCCCGGTCCCGCCCACGTCCAGCGCGATGACGCAGTCGCGCCCGCCGGCCCCGTCACGCTCGGCGGACATCGCTGTGCTGGGCATACCTGACGGCTCCTTGTGAGAACGGTGCGCGCACCGAGGATTTCGATGCGTGAATCTGCTCGTAAAGTCACGCATCGGCGCAACTTCGAGCATCTTGGGTGTGAGGGTACGAGGGCGCGGCCTGCCCGTCCAGGGGTGGCCGGGCGCACGGCCGACGACATCGTCGCCGCCGCCCCCGGAGCCTCGTCATGACCCCCACCAGCACCCCCGCACCGACCTTCAAGGGCTCCGGGGGCGACGGCGGCCGCGCGTCGCGCCGACCCGCGTTCCTCTCCGGCGTCGGCGGTCAGAACATCAGCCTCATCGGAGCGCTCCTGGTCGTCCTCGCCCTGTTCGGCGTCCTCGACGACGACTGCCTGAGCCTGTCCAACATGCAGGTGATCGCCGAGGCGGCGACCATCACCGGACTCCTCGCCATCGTCCAGACCGTCGTCGTCATCTGCGGCGGCCTCGACATCTCCGCCGGCTCCCAGGTCGGCGTGGCGTCCGTCGTCAGTGCGATGGTCTTCACCACCACGGGCTCGGGCGCCTTCCTCGGCATGGCGGCCGCCGTCGGTGTCGGCCTCCTCGTCGGGGCCCTCAACGGCGTGGTCATCGTCTACGGACGGGTCAACCCGACCATCGCCACCCTCGCCGGGCTCGCCGCCTACAAGGGCCTCGCCCACCTCCTCTCCGACGGCCGCGCTCACCGCCGTCGCGCTCACCGCCGTCGCGCTCACCGCCGTCGCGCTCGGCGGCGCCGCGCTCGGCGGCGCCGCGCTCAAGGGGGGCAAGGGCGGCATCGGCGGCACCCTGCTCGCGGTGGCGCTCCTGGGCTGTCCGGAGAACGGCCTGATCGTCCAGGGCATCAACACCTTCTGGCGGAACGTCGCCCAGGGCGCCCTTCTCGTCATCGCCGTCGTCATCCAGCAGCGCCGCGGCGGCGAACGCGCCGTCGGCCTCCCGCACTGACGACTCCCGCCCCTGACCGGCCGGCCGCGCCTTGCGCGCGACACCGGCCCTCCGAGGGGCGGGAGTTCGCCGATCCGCTAATGCCAGTTGCTGATCCTGACGTCGCGCGGGGCGGGCTCGCCCTCGCCGGTCTCGACCAGCTTCTTGAGGCTCATGAGGAACGTGGCCCACTTGGTGCTGCAGTGGTACATGAACTCCACGGGCTGCTGCCAGCCCGCGTGCCGGAACAGCACGATCGTGTAGCCGTCCTCCTCCTTGAGGTCGAAGTGGACGTGGGTGCCGATCCACTCCTCGGGGCCGTCGACGACCTCCCACCGCACGCGCTCGTCGGGCTTGGCTTCGAGGACCTTCATGTCGAACCCGCCGGGCTCGAAGCGGAAGCGGATCACTCCGCCGACGTCGGGATCCCCGGTCGTGTCCTCCGTCCACCAGCTCGCCAGCCCGTCGACCGTGGTCAGGGCCGCGTAGACGGCGTCGGGGGTCGAGGTGACTCCGATCCTGTGCAGGATGTCCAGCATGGCGCTGCCTCTTTCTCGTGAGTGTTGCGTCCCTCGTGGGATCAGTCGTCCTGGCCGCGCTCGATCGCCTCGGCGAGGCGCTTGATGCGCTGCAGCCGGGCGTCCCAGGCGGTGCCGACCGAGGTCAGCTGCGCCACGGCGCGGGCGAGTTGGGCCTCGTCGACCTCGTAGCGGCGCTCGCGTCCGTACGGCTTCACGTGGACCAGCCCGACCCGGTGGAGGACGCCGAGGTGCTTGGCGACCGCCTGGCGGGTGATGGGGAGGTGCTCGCTCAGCGTCGTGGCCGTCCCGCCGCCGGTCAGCAGCAGGTCGAGCATCCGCCGCCGGGTCGGGTCGCCGACCGCGGTCCAGAGCTCGTCGTCGACGGTGACGTTCACGGCGTCGACACCAGCCGGGCCACGTACGTGACCAGGCGGGGCAGGAAGTGGTCCCATCCGGAGACGTGCTCGCGGTACTGCTCTTCGAGCACGGCCGCCTCCCAGCCCTTCTCCCGGAACCCCGTCTCGGTGAACCGCAGCAGGGTTCCCGCGCCGGACGGGATCAGTTCGAAGACCACCAGGAGCGAGTTGGCGGGCGTCGCGGCCTCGGCCCGGTCGTACACCCAACGGAAGGAGAACCGCCGCGGCGGGTCCGCCTCGACCACCGTCACCGGCACGACGTTCGCGTCCGGTGAGGTCCGGTCGCCGAACGTGATGACCCCGGTGCCTCCGGGCACCGGCTCCAGCTCGGCCTCGTCCGGCCACCACTCCCGCAGGTGCTCGGGCCTGCTGACGACCTCGTAGACCACCTCGGGCCGCGCGTCGATGTGGATCTCGCGCTCGATGCTGCCGCGTTCCATGCTGCTCTCCCAGTCTCTCGCAACCTTTGGTTGCGTAACAACTCTAGGGCCGGCCCGCGGCATGTGCAACATCTGGTTGCGTTAAAGGAGTGGTCGGAGGTGGCCCGGGAGGGCGACCGGGGGCCACACCGGTGTCGGCGTCCCCCGTCGGCCCATCCGCCGCTGGACGGGGCCGGCGTCGGCCGCCACCCCGTGGAGGAGGGTCGTCCTGCCGATCCCGCAGGGGCCGCGGAACCCGAACGCTCCGGGGCGGGGCACGGCTCCCGGGGCCCGTCGTCTGTCGGGCCGGTGGTCTCAGTGGTTCCAGTGGTCCCGCTCCGGGAGTCGGACCCGCAGGTCGGGCGGGCCGGCGATCGGGCGGGCGTCCGCCGGGCGCAGCCCCGTGAAGGAGCACGCGTACGCGACCCGCCGGGCCGGTTCCGCGACGACGTCCGGCGAGCCGAACGCCGCAGCCCTATGCGGGGGCGCCCCGCTCCGGACCTCCGGATCGGCCCCCTGCCCGAGCCGACGCCGGACGTCCTCACCATCGCTCCCGTCCCAGCCCACGCCGGCCCGGCCATCCCCGCGTGTCATCACCGCGCCCCTCCCCGGCGACCGGCGGGCTCCACGAGCCCGACCCCCACACGGGTCCGACACCCGACGGCCGCGGGCAGGCCCGGCCTGCGGGAAGCGGCGGCCCCGCGTGGGATCCGTACACCTGGGCAGGCGTTCCGGGGCGGCCGGGTGCGTCCGGGCAGGCGCCGGGCCGGGCCCGTATGGAGGGCAGTGCGGGGACTCCGGTGTGCGCGAGGGGCGGGGGAGGGAAGGGGTGACAGGCGCGGATGGAGCGGGACGGCGGCGGCGATGGGAGGCGGCGGGTGGCACGACGCGGCGTGCGGAGCGGGCGGTACACGGAGACCGTGGGGCGGTTGCGGCGTGATCCGTTCGTCGTGCAGACGGTCCGGTCGACGGCGGCGGCGACCCTGTCGTACCTCGTGGCGCTGTGGCTCAGCAGCGAGCCGGCGCCGCTGACCGCGCCACTGACGGCACTGCTCGTCGTCCAGGTCACGCTGTTCTCGACGCTCACCACCAGTCTGCGCCGGGTCAACTCGGTCGTCGTCGGCGTGCTCATCGCGATCGGGTTCAGTGCCGTCGTCGGGCTCTCGTGGTGGAGCCTCGCCCTGGTCATCCTGGCCTCCCTCGTCGTGGGGCGGCTCGTGAAGGTCGAGGAGTTCGTCCCGGAGGTCGCGATCAGCGCGATGCTGGTGCTGGGGGTCACCCAGGTCGCCCACACCGCGTGGGACCGGGTCCTGGAGACCCTCATCGGGGCCGTCGTCGGGCTGCTGTTCAACCTGGTGCTGGCCCCGCCCGTCTGGGTGGACACGGCGGGGGACTCCATCGAGGACCTCGCACGACGGATGCGCCGGCTGCTGCTCGACGTGGCGGAGGAGTTCGCCGGCGCGCCCCCCGTCGAGCGGGCGGTGGCACGGCTGCAGGAGGCGCGACGGCTCGACAACGACGTCGCCGACGTGGACGCCGCGCTGCGCACCGCCGAGGACAGCCTGCGCTTCAACCCGCGCGTGAAAGAGGGCCTGTTGCACCGCATAGTGCTGCGTACGGGCCTGGACACCCTGGAGATCTGTGCCGTCGTGCTGCGCGTGCTCACCCGGACCCTGGCCGATCTGGCGAAGGAGCGGTCCGGCGCGGACCTGCTGCCCCGCCGGACCGCGCTCGCCGTACAGGAGACGGCACAGCACACCGCCGACGCCTTCGTCAGCTTCGCCGTGCTCGTCACGGCCTCCGGCAGCGAGGCGGCCGAGGCCGCCGAGGAGCGGCTCGCGGGCGAGCTGCGGGCGGCCCGTGCCTGCCGGGGCGGCGCGGCCGACCTGCTGCTCGCCCTCGCCCTGCGGGACCCCGACCGCTGGCAGCTCTACGGAGCCCTGCTCGCCGAGATCGACCGCGTCCTCGACGAACTCGACCCCGAACACCGGGGCCGGCGTCTCTTGGAGGAGCTCGACCGGCACGGCCGCGAACGCCGGGGCCGTCTGACGGCACGCCGTTTCCGGCGTGCCTCGGCGCGGGCCTGAACCCTCGGCATCCCCGAGGGTGCCATTAATGGCTCGCCATGGCACCATGGATGTGCCAACATGGCGCCATCGATGGCGCGCAGTGGGCTCACGAGCCGAACGGCGCGCCTTCCGGGGGCATCGGGGAAGCAGGGGGACGGTCATGGGAGCAGCACGCAGCCGACAAGGGGCGCCCGGCGCCTCGGCCGCCTTCGCCCGCTTCGTGCTCTGCGGCGGCGGGGTGGGCGTGGCCTCCGGTTTCGCCGTGGGGGCGGTCGCCGCCTGGATGCCCTGGGCCGCGGCCAACGCGCTGGTCTCCGTGGTCTCCACGCTCGTCGCCACCGAGTTGCACGCGCGCTTCACCTTCGGCACCGGCGGCCGTGCCACCTGGCGCCAGCACGCGCAGTCGGCCGGAGCCGCGGCAGTGGCGTACGCGGTGACCTGCGCGGCGATGCTCGTGCTGCAGGAGCTGGTGGCGGCCCCCGGCGCGCTGCTCCAGCAGGTCGTGTACCTCTCGGCCTCCGCCCTCGCCGGTGTCGGCCGGTTCGCGGTGCTGCGCCTCGTCGTCTTCGCCCGGACCCGCTCGCGTGCGGCGGCCGCCGTCCCTGTCACCCGGACCCGCTCGCGTGCGGCGGCCGCCGTCCCCGTCGCCCGGCCCCTGCGCGCGGCCGCGGCCCTGCCCCCCGCGCCGACGGGCCCCGAGGGGCTCTGCCGGGCGGCCTGACCCTTCCTGGTGGCCCGGCCGACCGCACCCGCCGGGGACCGGTCCGGCGCGAACGGACCTGGGGCCGGTCCCGGTGGACGGGCTCAGGGGCGGGGCTGCGGGCGGACAGTGAGGATCTGTTCGGCCTGGCCGACGGGGCCGTGGACGTCGTGCAGGACACTGCTGGTGAGGCCCTGGCCCGTCGGGCCGAAGGTGACGGTGGTGTCGAGGCCGGTCCACGGGCCTTCCGGCCGGCGGTGCAGATGGATCGTCAGGTCGAGGTTCGGGAACATCCAGACGGTGGGGTCCTGTTGGACGGCGATGCCGTTCGCGGTGTCCACGAGCGCGATGTACGAGGCGAGGGGGCTGCTCGCCTCGCCCGCCACCAGATCGAGCGGCGAGGACAGCCATGCCGTCGCGCGGCCCCTGCGGGTCTGTGGGGCCCGCCGGACGTCGATGGACGACACGTACCCGCCGTGCCACTCCGCGTCCATCGCCCAGCGGGGGAGCGTCTCGGGCGCGGGCAGCGGCTCGTGCGGACTGTCGGCCACGGGCGACGAGTCCAGGGAGGCCAGCAGCCACGCCCGCGCGCGGACCACGGCCCGGCCGCCGATGGTGACGGTGGCCTCGAGGAGTTCGATGGTGCGGCCGGGGCGGACGGTCTCCACCGTGACCTCGCACTCGTCGAGGGCGATCCGGCCGAGGATGTCGTAGCTGATCCGGCCGAACACCAGACCGTCCGGCCGATCCGCCACGTGGCGGTCGAGGACGTGCGCGACGAGCCCGGCGAGCGGGCTGAAGTGCTGCTCGTCGGTGCTCCACGCCCCGCCCGCGTGTGCCGTGGGCTTGAACCGGTGCTCGCCCGTCCGCTCGTAGTAGCTCTCGCGGGCCGTCATGCCGGTGCTCACGGTGTCCGTCTCCTCGGGGTGGTGCCCGCGCCCGCGGACAGAAGGATGTATCACTCATGCATCCTAGGGAACGTGCGGGGCCGCCCACCATCCCCGCCCCCCCGGCCGCTACGAGGCCGGGCCAGGGGCATCCACCCTCCCCGCAGCCCCGTCCTACGAGGTGAGCCAGCGGCGCAGGACCCTGCTGACGGCGGGCATCGCCGCGTACGTCATGAGCACGTTGAACACACAGGCCATGACCGCGCTGCTGACCAGCAGGGGGAGCGCGGTGAGGTGCGGCGTGAGGAAGAGGCCGCCGAGCACGGAAATGGGGTAGATCGCCAGCGTCGCGCCGATCGCCATCTTCCACCGCGGCGGCGCGGGCCGCGTGGAGCCCGGCTTGGCGAACCAGGTCTCCATGCCGGTCAGGGTGCGCCGGGCGATCTCGGTGTGGTGGTGCCCGTCGCAGTCGGCGAACCAGGCCGCGCGCTCGGGCGACTCCTGCCAGGTCCGGCACGCCTCCGCGTCCCGGAAGCGGTGGACCAGGAACCAGGGGGCGTCGCCGCCGGAGGAGCGGAAGAAGCCGTACCCGAGATGGCCGGGGAAGGCGGCCGCGCTCTCCAGGATGCCCTCGGCCCACCGCTCGAAGGCCGCTTCGTGGCCGGGCTCCACCCGACGGGCTATCAGCAGCGTCACCTCGCCCGTGTCGGCGGGGACGGTGGTGTGCTCCAGGCTGACCGCGGTCACAGGAACTCCTCGTGATCACGCCGCGCCCGTCCGCACTCTACGCGTCGCACGCCGGGGGGACCAGCGGTGGCCGGGTGCGGTCGGGCGGGTCCCCCTCGGCCGGTGGGGGGCGGGGCGTCAGCGCTTCAGCCGGGTGTCGAGCCAGGTCAGCACCTCGGGGGTCACCGGGGCGGTGATGTCGGCGAACTCCTCGTGCTTCTTGAGGAACTTCGCCACGTACGGGCAGACCGGGACGATCCGCATCCCGGAGGCGCGCACGTCGGTCAGGGCCTGCTCGATCAGGACCGAGGCGAGCCCCCGGCCGGCGTAGGCGTCGTCGATCTCGGTGTGGAAGAAGACCCGCCGGTCGTCGCGGTCGCGGTACGCCGTCAGGCCTGCGCGCTGCTCGTCGACGAGGATCTCGTAGCGGTGGCGGGCGTCGACGCGACGGACGACGGGGGTGGTGGTCTGCTCGCTCATGGCGGTCCTTCCGGTACGGCTTGCGGTGTCTCCGTGCGGAGTTCGGCGGTGGGACGGGTTCTTGCGCGGGGTGATGACGGCGTTGGGCAGGGCGGGGGCGGGCAGTCGGTCGCCGGGGTGGCCGTCGACGGCGCCGAAGCGGTCGGAGGCCCGCTCCCACGCGTCCCGGGCCTCGACGATGTCCTGGTGGTCGCGGCCGACGAAGTTCCACCACATCACGATCTCCTCCTCGAACGGCGGGCCGCCGAGCAGGATCGTCCGGGCCGGGCGGTCGGACGTGTTGACCAGGGTGAGGCGGGTGCGGCCGGGGGCGGCGTAGCCGAGCGCGGCGGGGAGGAGGGAGGTGCCGTCGAGGAGGACGGCGCCCTCGTCGACGAGCAGGCCGTGCTCGAAGCCAGGGTCCACGTCCAGGGTGACGGCCGCGCCGGCGTCGACCAGGAGTTCGGCGCCGAGGAGCGGGGTGAAGGTGCGCACCGGGGAGGTCTCGCCGGCGAGCGTGCCCAGGAACACCCGGATTTCCGCCCCGTCGACCCGGAGGGGCCGGGGGGCGTGGTGCTGGAAGTCGCGCGGCGCGTGCCGGTGCTCGTCGGGGAGGGCGACCCAGAGCTGTACGCCGTGCAGCACGGTCGTGTCGGGGGTGGACACCTCCGTGTGGCTGATGCCGTGCCCGCCGGTCATGAGGTTGATCTCGCCGGGACGTACGAAGGCGTGGGTGCCCAGGCTGTCGCGGTGCTCGATCTCTCCGGCGAACAGCCAGCTGACCGTCTGCAGGCCGGTGTGCGGGTGCGGGGCGACGTCCATGCCGCCGGACTCCGCGACCCGGTCGGGGCCGTAGTGGTCGGCGAAGCACCAGGCGCCGATCAGCGTGCGGGCTCGCTGTGGCAGGGTGCGGCGTACGGTCATGGCGCGCGGTCCGCCCAGGGGAACGTCCCGGGCGGTGAGGATCTCGATCTCGGTGTCAGCCATTTCCCAGCCCCTGCGCCCTCATGTAGTTTCGTTTTCAACAAGTATGGATGATCATCGTCCCGATGACAACCGACGAAGGAGCACAGGGTGAGCGAGACGGCTGAGACCGCGACGGCGTCCGGAGCCGGCGGCCGGGTCTACCTCGACAAGCGGAGCCCCACCGCGTACCAGGCGCTGGTGAGGACCGCCGACGCCGTACGGACGACGGCGGCCGAGGCGGGCCTCGACCGGATCCTCGTCGAACTGGTCAACCTCCGCGTGTCCCAGCTCAACGGCTGCGCCTACTGCCTCGACGTGCACACCCGCGCCGCGCTGCGGGCCGGCGAGACCACCCGGCGCCTCGGCGTGCTGCCGGCCTGGCGCGACACCGAGCTCTTCACCGCCCGCGAGCGCGCGGCCCTCGCCCTCGCCGAGGCCACCACCCGTCCCGCCGACGCGCTCGCCCAGGAACGGGCGTACGACGAGGCGCGGCAGGTGCTGGACGAGGGCGAGATCTCCGCCGTGATCTGGGTGGCCATCGCCATCAACGCCTTCAACCGCGTCTCGATCCTCAGCAAGCACCCGGTGCGGGAGGCCCCCGCCTCCTGATCCCCGCCCGCTGCCCCGCCGACGCGGCGGACCGTCGCGCGGCGGCCGTCAGTGGCAGCTGCCCGAGCCGTGGTCGTCGAACGTCCTGCCCGCCTCGGGCACGAACTGCCAGTCGTAGCCGTCGGCGCGCAGGGTCAGCTTCAGGACGCCGAAGGTGTCGTCGTTGCGGGCCTCGCTGTTCGGCTGGACGGTGCCGAAGTCGTACAGGCCGGCCCCGCCGCTGCCGACGACGAACTGCCGCACGCCGCGGGCGTCGTCCTTTCGGCCGCTCGGGTCCTGCGGGGCGAAGCGCTCGTACTGGTGGTTGTGGCCGGTGAGGATGACCTCGGCGCCGTGGTCGTACAACGCCTTGACCAGCGGACCCGTCGCGGGGTCGGGGCCGTTGCGGGAACTGGAGGACCAGCGCGCCCTGTGCCAGTACGCCACCGTGCACGGCTTGTCGCTGGCCGCGAGATCGGCGCGCAGCCACTTCTCCTGAGCCGACCCGGCGGCCATGTCGATCTCGGAGTTCAGCGAGACCACGTGCCAGTTCCCGAGGTCGTACGAGTAGTAACCACGGTGCGCGGGACCGGCGTTGGCACCGAAGTAGTCGTAGTACCCGGCCGCGCCGGGGGTTTTGTAGTCGTGGTTGCCCGGGGCCGGCATCGTGCGCGCCTTGTGGCGGCCCCATGTGGGCTCGTAGTACGTGGCGAAGTCCGAGGCGGAGCCGTCGGGGTAGGCGTTGTCGCCGAGAGCGACGACCGTGCCGGAGATGTGGTCGAGCAGATCGGCGGTCGCGGAGTCCTTGGAACTCGGCGTGGCGATGTCACCCGCGCCGACCAGCACCGGCACCGGATCGGCGGGCGGCGGGAAGGCCGTGGCGGTCCTCGACGGCGTCGGCCTGGCGCCGGTCTCGATCACCAGGCGCGGCGCGGTCGCACCGGTCTCGCGCGAGTCGTAGTGGGCCCCGTCCGCGTTCGGTGACGTGACGCCGATGTCGAAGGTGCCGTCGCCCTTCACGTACGGGGTCACGTCGACCTCGTACCAGGTGCCGGGGGCGACCGCGCCCAGGGTGCCGAGGACCGGCCCGTCGACGGCGGGCCGGTCGGCGTAGGTGACGGCCGTCTCGGACCACCGGGCGCCGGGCATCGCGCGGAACGTGCCGCCGTTGACGCCCCCGGCACCGGCGGCGGCGTCGACGTGGATCCGCAGCGTCGCCCGGGTCACCGGCCCCGTGACGCCGGTGACGTCGAACCGCAACAGGGTCTCCTTCACCGGGCTGTGATCCACGTCGAGCTGTCGTGAGGTGCCGTGGTTCGTGGTGGGGTTCTCGCTGTCGACGTACGTGTCCGCGGTCGCGACGAACGAGGTGTCCGCCGCCGAGGCGGCGGGTGCGAGGCCGGTCAGGGCCGTGGCCGCCAGGGTGGCCGTGGCGAGGGTGCCGACGAGGGCCGCCTTCGGGCCCTTCCGCAGAGGCAGCATGCCGAACCTCTCGATCGGGGGCGAGGCCCGCTCGGTCCAGCTTACGACGGGGCCGCGCCGGCCTCACCCGGACCTTCAGCCGCCCGATCCGCCCGGGCGGGGGCGGGAGGGGACGCCCGGCCGCGGGTACACCCGGGACTGCTTGACGCTGCCGAAGGCGAAGCTGGACTCGATCGACGCGATGCCCGGGATGGCGTGGATCCGGGTGCGGACGAGGGCCTCGTAGGCCTCCAGGCTCTCGATGACGACCCTGAGCAGGTAGTCGCTGCTCCCGGCCATCAGGTAGCAGTCCTGGATGTGGTCGATGAGGCCGACGTGCTGCTCGAACACGTTGACCGCCTCGGCCGTGTGGCGCTCCAGGCGGATCCGCACGAAGACGGTGATCGGCAGTCCGAACGCGACCTGGTCGACGGTGGCCGTGTAGCCGCCGATCAGGCCCGCGTCCTCGAGGCGGCGCACCCGGCGCAGGCAGGGGGAGGGGGACAGCCGGATCCGGTCGGCGAGGTCCTGGTTCGACAGGCGTCCGTCCGCCTGCAACTCGTGGATGATCTGGAAGTCCACGGCGTCCATGGGCTCTCCTCGGCTGAACTTGGCAGAATCTGCCCTAACGCTATGCCTGGAGGGCATAACTGGCAATCATCTGCCCTGCCCGAAGCTCTAACGTTGCCGGTCGGGGCACCACCGGACATCGGTACCGCCCGGAGGGCTTCGAGCGGGAGGAATGGTCGGTGGCCGCAACGCGATCGATGGGGGCGAGCACAGTGGAGGCGCCCGACGGGCGGACTCCGCACGACGGGCCGGGGACGCGCCCCCCGGCCGGAGGGATCCGGGGGCTCTCCCCGCACGCCGTGGGCACGATCGCGCTGCTCCTCACCGTCTCCATCTGGGCCGCGTTCGCGCTCAGCGCCCGCGCGCTGAGCAGTTCGACGCTCCTGCCGGCGGACGCGGCGCTGCTGCGCTTCGGCGTGCCCCTGGTCATCCTGGCTCCCGCCCTGTGGCGGCGCAGGCGCCGGCTGGCGGCCGTCCGGCCCGGCCCCGCGGTCAAGATCATCTGCGGCGCAGGGGTCCCCTTCTTCCTCGCCGCCATGTACGGCGGCTCGCTGACCTCGGCCGCCTTCGTCGGGGCGATCGTCCCCGGCATGGTCCCGCTCTTCGTGTCCGGCCTCATGGTGGCCGGCGGCAAGAGCGTCCCGCGCGGCACGCAGGCGACGGGCCTCGCGCTCATCGTGGCCGGCGTCGCGGCCCTGGTGTCGCGCCACACCACCTCCCTCGACGGGGACGTCCTCCTGGGCACCGGAACGCTGCTCCTCGCGAGCGGGCTGTGGGCCCTGTACACCGTGGGCCTGCGGGAAGTGGACCTCGACCCCGTCGGATCCATCGGACTGCTCTGCCTGCCGTCCTTCGCCGTCATCACGCTGCTGACCCTGACCGGGGTCCTGCCCACCGGCCTCGCCCGGGCGGAGGGCGGCGACATCGCGCTCTTCCTCGTCGTGCAGGGCCTGGGAGTCGGCCTGTGCGCGGGACTGCTCTACGCGTTCGCGATCCGCCGGCTCGGCCCCGAGCGAAGCTCCGTCGTCGGCAGCCTCAGCCCCGTCGCCGTCGTCCTGCTCGCCATGCCCCTCCTCCACGAGACGCCCACCCTGCCCGTCGTGGTCGGCGTCCCCCTGATCACCCTCGGCGTCGCGCTCGCCAACCGGCGCCGAACCCCCCGAACCAAGGTTTCCGTCGATGCTTGAGCTCCTTCCCGCCCCGCCCGCCGACCCGCTGTGGGACCTGACGGCCGAGTACGCCGCCGACCCGCGCCCCGAGCGCCTCGACCTCGTCCTCGGCGTCTACCGCGACCACACCGGCGTCACGCCCGTCATGGCGGCGGTCAAGGAGGCCGAGATACGCCTCGCGGAACGCTCCGGCTCCAAGGAGTACCTCGGCCTGTCGGGCAACACCGCCTTCAACCACGCCATGCTCGACACCGTCCTCGGCACCGAAGCCCTCACGTCGCGGGCGACGGCCGTCCAGACCGTGGCCGGCACCGGCGCCCTGCGCCTCCTCGCCGACCTCGTACGGCAGACCCGCCCCGGCACCACGGTGTGGATCAGCGACCCGGCGTACGTCAACCACCGCCCCATCCTCGAAGGGGCCGGCCTCACCGTCCGCACGTACCGGTGGCTCGGCACCACCGGCCGCCCGGACGCCGGGGACATGCTGGAGGACCTCCGCGCGGCGGGACCCGGCGACGTCGTCCTGCTCCAGGGCTGCTGCCACAACCCCACCGGCGTCGACCCCTCCTTCGCGACATGGGAAGAGCTCGCCGGACTCGCCGCCGCCAACGGCTGGGTCCCCTTCGTCGACCTCGCCTACCACGGCCTCGGCGACGGCCTCGAAGCCGACCTCAGCCCCACCCGCATGCTGGCCGAACGCCTCCCCGAACTGCTCATCGCCGTCAGCTGCTCGAAGAACTTCGGGCTCTACCGCGACCGCACCGGCTGCGCCATCGTCCTCGGCTCCTCCACGCGCGCGCTCCGCCACGTCGAGACCGCCCTGCAGAACGCCGCCCGCACCCTCTACTCGATGCCCCCGGACCACGGCGCCGCCGTCGTCGCCACCATCCTCGACGACGAGCGCCTCAAGGCCGCCTGGCTCGCCGAACTCGACCTCATGCGCCACCGCATCACCGCCAACCGCACCGACCTCGTCGCCCACCTCACCGTCCTCGGCCACGAGCACCAGGCCCGCGCCCTCGCCCGCCAGAAGGGCATGTTCTCGATGCTTCCCCTCAGCCCCGACCGGATGCGCCACCTCCGCCACCAGTCCGCCGTCTACGGCACCACCTCGGGCCGCATCAACATCGCCGGCCTCCCCGCCCACCGCATCCCCTCCCTCGCCCACGGCATCGCCGCCGCCCTGGGGGCACGCTCCGGGGCGTGATCGAGATCGTCTTCGGGCCGACGACCTGACGCGGGTACCGTTCGCGCGTTCGCCGGTCGAGGAGCTGGTGCACAGTGTCCCGGTCCTGGCGGGGACGCGCAGGACGGTGTCGGCGCCCGTCGCCGGGTGCCGAGAAGACCTTCCGCCGTGCGCGCCCGCGACGGCCACGATTTCGTCACCGCTTGATCCGAGCCGGGCCGGCGAGCCCCGGAACACGAGGTTCCGAGGCCGCCGGGGTCCGTGGCCGGGACGGCCGCCGTCCCGCGACCGCCGCGGACTCACGCGATCTCGACGAGGAGGTCGCCGCCTTCCACCTGCTGGATCCTCGAGATGGCCAGGCGGACCACCCGCCCGCTCCGCGTGGCGGTGATCGACGCCTCCATCTTCATCGCCTCGATGGTGGCCACCGTCGCACCGGCCTCGACCTCGTCGCCCTCGGCGACGGCCGGCGTGACGACGCCCGCGAACGGCGCGGCGACGTGCCCCGGGTTCGACCTGTCGGCCTTCTCGGTCACCGGGAGGTCGGCGGCGGCCGCGTCGTCGCGGACCTGGATCGGCCGCAGTTGGCCGTTCAGGGTGGACAGGACGGTGCGCATGCCGCGTTCGTCGGCCTCGCCGACGGCCTCCAGCTCGATGAGCAGCCGCACGCCGGGCCCGAAGTCGACGCTGTACTCCTTCCCGGGGCGCAGCCCGTAGAAGAAGTCCTTGCTGTCGAGCACGCTGGTGTCGCCGTACGCGTGCCGGTGTGCCTCGAACGCCTTGGTCGGGCCGGGGAAGAGAAGGCGGTTCAGCGTGGCGCGCCGGTCCTCGGCGAGGCCGGCACGGTCCTCCGCGGTCAGGTCGCGCGGGGGCTTGGGGGCGGGGCGCCCCGCCAGGGCCTTGGTGCGGAACGGTTCCGGCCAGCCGCCGGGCGGAGTGCCCAGCTCGCCGTGCAGGAAACCGATGACCGAGTCGGGGATGTCGAAGCGGTCCGGTGCCGCCTCGAAGTCCTCGGGCGCGACGCCGGCGCCGACGAGGTGCAGCGCGAGGTCGCCCACCACCTTGGAGGAGGGCGTGACCTTCACGAGCCGGCCCAGCATCCGGTCCGCGGCGGCGTACGTCGACTCGACGTCCTCGAAACGGTCGCCGAGGCCCAGCGCGACGGCCTGCGTGCGCAGGTTGGACAGCTGTCCGCCGGGGATCTCGTGGTGGTACACGCGCCCCGTCGGCGAGTCGAGGCCCGCCTCGAAGGGGGCGTAGATCTTCCGGACGCTCTCCCAGTACGGCTCCAGGTCGCCCACCGCCTGGAGGTCCAGCCCGGTGGGCCGCTCGGAGTGGTCGGTCGCGGCGACGATCGCCGACAGCGACGGCTGGGAGGTGGTGCCCGCCATGGAGGCGACCGCGCCGTCCACGGCGTCCGCACCGGCCTGGATCGCCGCGAGGTACGTGGCGAGCTGGCCGCCCGCCGTGTCGTGGGTGTGGAGGTGGACCGGCAGCTCGAACTCCCGGCGCAGCGCCGAGACCAGCCTGGCCGCGGCGGGCGCGCGCAGCAGGCCGGCCATGTCCTTGACCGCGAGCACGTGCGCCCCGGCGGCGACGATCTCCTCGGCGAGCCGCAGGTAGTAGTCGAGGGTGTAGAGCCGCTCCGCGGGGTCGGAGAGGTCGGCGGTGTAGCAGAGCGCGACCTCGGCGATCGCCGTCCCCGTCTCCCGTACGGCGTCGATGGCGGGCCGCATCCGCTCGACGTCGTTCAGCGCGTCGAAGATCCGGAAGATGTCGATGCCGGTGGCGGCGGCCTCCTGCACGAAGGCGTCCGTCACCTCGGTCGGGTAGGGGGTGTACCCGACGGTGTTGCGGCCGCGCAGCAGCATCTGCAGGCAGATGTTGGGGACCGCCTCGCGCAGGGCGGCCAGCCGCTCCCACGGGTCCTCGGCGAGGAAGCGCAGCGCGACGTCGTAGGTGGCGCCGCCCCAGCATTCGAGGGACAGCAGCTGCGGCAGGGTGTGCGCCACCGCCGGGGCGACGGCGAGCAGGTCCTTCGTCCGCACCCGGGTCGCCAGGAGCGACTGGTGGGCGTCGCGGAAGGTGGTGTCGGTGACGCCCAGGGTGGGCGCGTCGCGCAGGCTCCGCGCGAAGCCCTCCGGACCGAGCGAGGCCAGCCGCTGCCGGGATCCGGCCCGCGGCTCTCCGTCGGGCAGCCGGGGCAGCTTCGTGGCCGGGGCGATCAGTTCGGGCCGGGGGCCGTGCGGCTTGTTGACGGTGACGTCGGCGAGGTAGGTGAGCAGCTTCGTGCCGCGGTCGGCCGAGTGGCGCGCGGTGAGCAGGTGCGGCCGCCGCTCGATGAACGCCGTCGTGACGCGGCCCGCCTGGAAGTCCGGGTCGTCGAGCACGGCCTGGAGGAAGGGGATGTTCGTGGACACGCCGCGGATGCGGAACTCGGCCACCGCGCGACGGGCCCGGCCGACGGCGGTCCCGAAGTCCCGGCCCCGGCAGGTCAGCTTGACCAGCATCGAGTCGAAGTGGGCGCTGACCTCCGTGCCCGCGTGGGTGGTGCCGCCGTCGAGCCGGATGCCCGAGCCGCCGGGGGAGCGGTACGCGCTGATCATGCCGGTGTCCGGGCGGAAGCCGTTGGCCGGATCCTCCGTGGTGATCCGGCACTGCAGGGCGGCACCGTGCAGGACGACGGACTCCTGGGTGAGCCCGAGGTCGGACAGGGTCTCGCCGGCGGCGATGCGCAGCTGCGACTGCACCAGGTCGATGTCGGTGACCTCCTCGGTCACCGTGTGCTCGACCTGGATGCGCGGGTTCATCTCGATGAAGACGTGGTTGCCGTCGGGGTCGAGGAGGAACTCCACGGTGCCCGCGTTGCGGTAGCCGATCCGGCGGGCGAACCGCACGGCGTCGTCACAGATGCGCTGTCGCACCGCCGGGTCGAGGTTCGGGGCGGGTGCGAGCTCGACGACCTTCTGGTGGCGGCGCTGGAGCGAGCAGTCGCGCTCGAACAGGTGGATGACGTTGCCCTCGCCGTCGGCGAGGATCTGCACCTCGATGTGCCGGGGCTCGACGACGGCCTTCTCCAGGAACACGGTCGCGTCGCCGAAGGCGGACTCCGCCTCGCGGGCCGCCGCCTCGATGGACTCCCGCAGCGCCGCCGGGTCCTCGACCCGCCGCATGCCCCGGCCGCCGCCACCGGCGACGGCCTTGACGAACACCGGGAACCCGATCTCCTCTGCCGCCGCCACCAGCTCGTCCACGTCCGTGGACGGCGCTGAGGAACCGAGTACGGGCACGCCCGCCTCGCGGGCGGCGGCCACGGCGCGCGCCTTGTTCCCGGTCAGCTCCAGGGTCTGCGCGGAGGGACCCACGAAGGTGATGCCCGCCTCCTCGCACGCGCGCGCGAGCTCCGGGTTCTCCGACAGGAACCCGTAACCCGGATAGACGGCGTCGGCACCCGCCAGACGGGCCGCCCGGATGACCTCCTCCACGGAGAGGTACGCCCGCACCGGATGGCCGGGCTCACCGATCTCGTACGCCTCGTCGGCCTTGAGCCGGTGCAGAGAGTTGCGGTCCTCGTGCGGGAACACGGCCACGGTGCGCGCCCCCAGTTCGTAGCCGGCGCGGAACGCCCGAATCGCGATCTCCCCGCGGTTCGCTACCAGCACCTTGCGGAACATCCTGATCCCTTCAGCCTGCCGGTGACGAGCCCTACGGGGGCGCCGTACGTCCCTGTGTGCGCACCGCCCCGAGGGAGGCACCCACCCGCGTCGCGCCCGGCTCGTCCCGGCAACGCCAAGGGCAGCGCCACGGCCTTCTGAAGGTCCCACGACAGTGACATGACTCATCGCCACCACGCGGTGCGCACAGGACACGAAGCGACCGCCCGGCGGAGCGCGGGCCCGTGGGGACCACCACCCGGCACACGGTCCTGGGCCGGATGGCGTACCGGGCGGGCGGGGCCCGACGCCCCGTCCGATGCTGAGGCGGACCCCCTGCACCGGGTGTTCCTCCCGCCCGCCCTCACCGTGAAGGAGTCTCCGTGTCGGCACGCCCCGAAGTCCGCTCCCGCCCGCGCGCACGTCTGCGTCCGTCCGTCGCAGGCCTGGTCGCGTCCGTGGCGCTCGCCGCCCTGGTCCAGCCCGCACAGGCCGCGGGCACGCCGCCGCACCCGGACAAGGCCCTGCGCAAGGAGCTGGACGACCTGGTCCGCACCGCGGGCGGGCCCCCCGGCGTGATCGTGCTGCTGCGGCGGGGCGACCGGACGACGGTCTACCGGGCCGGCGTCGCCGACACGACGACCGGCCGACCGCCGCACGTGACCGACCACATGCGGATCGCGAGCGTCGCCAAGGCCTTCAGCGGCGCCGTCGCCCTGCGCCTGGTGGACCGGCACGAGCTGAGCCTCGACGACACCATCGGCGGCCGCCTGCCGTCCCTGCCCGCCGCATGGCACCAGGTGACGCTCCGCCAGCTGCTCGACCACACCAGCGGGCTGCCCGACTACTCCAGGGCCCCGGCCTTCATCGCCGTCCTCCAGCAGGACCCCCGACACCACTTCGACTCCCGCCGACTGCTCGACTTCATCGCCGACAAGGACCTCGACTTCGCGCCGGGATCGAAGTACGCGTACTCGAACTCCGACAACATCGCCGTCGCCCTGATGGCCGAGGCGGCCACGGGACGGCCGTACGAGCGCCTCCTCGACCACCTCGTGTACCGGCCCCTCGACCTGCGGCAGACCAGCCTGCCCCAGGGGTACCGGCTGCCGCGTCCGTACCTGCACGGCTACGACGTGACTCCGCCCGCCCCGCCGGAGGACGTGAGCGAGCTCATCGGCGCCTCGGGCGTGTGGGCCTCCGGCGGCATCGTCTCCACGCCGAAGGACCTCAACCGCTTCATCCGCGCCTGGGCCGGCGGACACGACTTCCTGTCGAAGGAGACCCGCCACCAGCAGCGGACCTTCATCCCCGGCGCCGCATCCGAGCCCGCCGGCCCCGGCGTCAACTCCGGCGGGCTCGCGATCTTCCGCTATCGGACGCGGTGCGGCACGGTCTACGGGCACACCGGCAACACCCCCGGCTACACCCAGTTCGCGGCCGCCACCGCCGACGGTCGGCGTTCCCTCACCTTCTCGATCAACACCCAGACCAGCAAGACCGTCAAGCCGGAGCTGCTGGCCAAGGTGCGGGCCGTGCAGGAGGACTTCGTCTGCGCCCTGCTGAAGCACTGACCACGAGGGGCCCGGCGCCCCCCGGGCCCCTCGGCCGCCGCCGAGGCGGAGGGCGTCGGGCGGCGCTTCCGGCGGCTGGGCGAGGGCCGGAGCCCCGGTCTCCGCCGGCGCGCGCCCGCGTACACCGGTGGCGTTCGTCCGATGGCAGGTCGGAAAGCGGCAGGAGTACCCGGTTGGGTGACTGCGGGGTCGTGCCGGCCACGGGCAAGATCATCGGCATGACTTCATCTCTGGCGCGACGCGCGTGCGCCGTAGCCCTGCTCCTGACCTCGACGCTGGCCCCCGCGGTGGCGGCCGCCGCCCCGACCGACGGAGGCGGCCGCCCGTCGGAGCGGGCCGCGCAGGCACGTCTGCTGGGCGAGAGGATCGTCCCGTACAAGCTCGACTTCCAGGGCACCACCGTCGGCGGCTTCTCCGGCGTCGACCGCAACCGGTGCACCGGCGAGTACGTGTTCATCAGCGACGACCGCTCCTACCTGCAGCCCGCGCGCTTCTACACCGCCAGGCTGGACGTGGACGCCGACGGCGTGCACTCCGTCGACTTCACCGGCACCCACCCGTTCCTCCAGGAGGACGGGTCGGTCTACCCGTCGCCGTCCGCCGCCGACGGCAAGGCGGTCGACCCGGAGGAGATCCGCGTCGACCCGCGCAGCTGCCACTACTGGTGGGCGCAGGAGGGCGACCGGCCCAAGGCGGTGGGCGCCGGTCCGGTGATCCAGCCGTCCGTCCGGTTCGCCGACGCCACCGGCGCCCACCTCGGGCAGCTGCCCCTGCCGTCGAACTACGAGGTCACCATGGAGGAGCGCGGGCCGCGCCGGAACCAGGCGATCGAGGCGATCACCTTCGGCGCCCAGGGCCGGATCGTGACCAGCGCGGTCGAGGGCCCGCTGATCCAGGACGGCCCCGTGCCGGACCTGGAGCACGGCGCGCTCGTCCGCGTCACCCGGCAGACCCGGAGCGGCCGGGTCCTGGGGCAGTTCGCGTACCCCCTCGAGAAGATCTTCGCCGCGTCCGACCCGACCAGCCCCTGGGCCCCGGACACCGGAGTCCCGTCCCTCCTCGCCTTCCCGGACGACCCCGACCGCTACCTCGTGCTCGAACGCACCTGGGTCGCCGGCTCGGGATACAAGATCCGCCTGTACGACGCCACGACCCGCGGCGCGACCGACGTCCAGGCGATGGACTCCCTGGCGAAGCGGCCCGTCGTACCGATGCGCAAGAAGCTCGTCGCGGACTTCCACACCCTCGGCCTCTCCACCGTCGACAACACCGAAGGCATGACGTGGGGCCCGGACCTGCCGACCGGTGAGCGCTCGCTGATCCTGGTCAGCGACGACAACTTCACCGACGAGGCGGTCACCCAGATCGTGGCCCTCGCCGTGCGCTGAGTCGCCGGCATCCCGCTCCACCGCGCCTCCACCGCCTTCCGGCGCGGTGGAGGCGCGGACGCGTTCAGGAGCCGGGCGGGTGCGCGGCGAGCCAGTGCCGGGCGATCTGCTCCCGGGTGGCGACCCAGGCCCCGCCGCGCTGGGCGACGTACGTCAGGAAGCCGTCCAGCGCGCGCACCCGGCCGGGCCGGCCGATGATCCGGCCGTGCATGCCGACGCTCATCATGCGGGCGGCGCCGTCCCCGCCCTCCGCGCGCAGCGTGTCGAAGGTGTCGACGAGGTACGCCAGCATGTCGTCGGCGGTCGTGAACCCGTGGACGATCAGGAACTTGAAGTCGTTCACGTCGAGGCTGTACGGCACCACGAGGTGCGGCCGTCCGGCCGCCTCGACGTAGAACGGCAGATCGTCCGAGTAGTCGTCGGAGTCGTAGAGGAACCCGCCCTGCTCGACGACGAGCCGCCGTGTCGCCGGGCTCGTGCGGCCCGTGTACCAGCCGACGGGCCGGCGTCCGACGAGCCGCTCGATCGTCGCGGCCGTCCGTGCGATGTCGGCACGCTCCACGTCCTCGGGGACGTCGCGGTAGTCGATCCAGCGCCAGCCGTGTCCGGCCACCTCCCAGCCCGCCGCTCCCATCGCGCGCGCCGCGTCCGGATTGCGCTCCAGGGCCTGTCCCACGGCGTACACCGTGAGCGGCACGCCGTGCGCCGCGACCGTGCGGTGAACGCGCCAGAACCCGGCCCGCGAGCCGTAGGCGAACATCGACTCGACGTTCAGGTCCCGACCGCCGGTCACCGGCGGCGCACCGACCACCTCGTGCAGGAACCCCTCCGACGCCGCGTCCCCGTCGAGGACGTTGTGCTCGCCGCCCTCCTCGTAGTTGAGCACGAGACTGACGGCCACCCTCGCCCCACCCGGCCAGTCCGCCCGCGGCGGCTCGGCCCCGTAACCGACGAGGTCGCGCTGGTTCTCCGACACGCGCGGCACGCTACCCCCGGCCACCCCGCCCCCGGCCGCCGCGCCACGCGACCGCGCGGCGACCCACCCGCCTGGCCGCTCCGCCGGAGGACGGCGCGGCGGCGTGATCCGGCGGGCGAGCTGCCGGTGCCGGTGCAAAGGGATGGCATGGGCACGTAGATTTTGCCGTCCCGTGGTTGCCGCCCGGACGGGGTCGTCGGAGGCTTGGTGACCATGCCCCCGGGCAGCTGGTACTGCTGGTCACGGGGGGTGCGCAGGGCCCCTCCGCCCTGAGCGGGGAATGTTCATGCACCTCGAGTTCCGGCACCTCCGTGTCCTGCTCACCGTCGCCGAGGCCGGCAGCATCCGCAAAGCCGCCGCGCGGCTCCAACTCTCGCAGCCGGCCACGAGCGCCCAGCTGAAGAGGATCGAACAGGAGCTGGGGGGACCGCTGTTCACCCGCAGCGCGGAGGGCGTGAAGCCGAACGAGAACGGGCAGTACGTGCTGCGGTGCGCACGTGACCTGGTGGTCGGCTTCGACCGGTTGCGGGAGCACGCGCGGTCGGCCGCGGAGGCGGACCGGGGCACGGTCGCGCCGCTGCGGGCGGGCGGAACCGCCGGCTCCCTGGTGTCGCTGCTGGTGTCGGCGCTCTTCGAGCTCGTGCCGGAGGACCGGCTCACCATCGACGCCCGCCGTTCCGTGCACTCCCTGGCCAAGGCGCTGAGCCTGTCGAAGTGCGACATCGCGGTGTTCGGCGAGCTCCCCGGTTTCCCCCTGCAGGTCGGGGAGTCGGTGGCGACGCGCACGCTGCTGCGCGAGCCCGCCTTCGTCCTGCTCGCGGAGGACCATCCGCTGGCGGACCGGGAGCGGGTCAGCCTGCGTGACCTGAGCGGCGCGGAATGGGTCATGCCGGAGGCCGACGAGAGCGGCGTGCACGCGTACCTCCACCTCACCTGCCAGGCCGCGGGATTCACCCCCCGCATCGCCCACGTGACGCCGGACCTGTCCGTGGCCAGGATCCTGGTCGCCGGCCGGCGTGCCGTCTGCGGCGTCTGGCCGAGCGCCGAGGTCCCGGCCCAGGGCACCGTGCAGCGGCCGCTCGTCGACGTACCGTTCCACCGGCGGTTGCGGCTGGCCTGGAACACGGAGTCGGTGCCGCCCGTGCTCGCCGACGCGGTGGGGGAGCGGCTGTCGGCGGCGTACCTGTCGCTGGTGCGGCAGCGACCGGAGTACCTGGCGTGGTGGGAGGACGGCGGCGAGGAGTTCGCGCTCGGCGCGGACGGCTGACCGCGGGGCGGGCGGCGGGGCCCGCGGGTGCCCCGGCCGCGGCGTGGGTCCCGCACCGTATAACTCCCCGGTTGTATCCCCTCTGGGATCACGTCAGGAGCATGTCACCCGGTGAACACTTCGCGTCAACGTCCGAGGACGTCGTCACCCCCCACGACGAGCGAAGGAAACACCCCGTCATGCCGCGTCCCCTCCTCGCCCTCTCCACGATGGTCGCCGCCGCCGTCATCACCACCGGAGCGGCGGCCGTCCCCGCCTTCTCGCAGCCCGCCCCGGAGCGAAACGGTTCCTCCGCCCGCGACACGGCGATATCCCGCGCCGAGGCGAACGTGGCCCGGCACGCCGACGCGTTCGGGTTCGGCGCGGGCCAGGCGCTGCGCGTCAAGGACCTCGTGATCGACGCCGACGGCACCCAGCACGTCCGCTTCGACCGGACCTACCGCGGACTCCCCGTGGTCGGCGGCGACTTCGTCGTCCACCAGAAGGCCGACGGCTCGCTGAAGGGTTCCACGCACGCCAGGGCCCACAAGGTGGCGCTCGCCTCCGTGACCCCCGCGGTCGACGCGCAGGGGACCGCGGCCGGCGCCCTGAAGCGTTCGAGCGGGCTGGTACGCGACGCCCGGTCCACCCCCGAGCTGATCGTGTGGGCCGCCGACGGCACCGCCCGCCTGGCCTGGCGCACCACCGTGCAGGGCCTGGGCGACAAGGGGCAGCCGCACGGCGAGGTCTTCGTCACCGACGCCACCACCGGCGCCGCCATCGAGAACTACGACGCCGAGCACCAGGCGACCGGGACCGGCCACTCCGAGTACACCGGTGACATCACCCTGGACACCACTCTCCAGGCCAACGGCACCTTCGCCCTGATCGACCCCCTGCGCGGCCACGTCACGAAGGACGCCCGCAACGTCTCGTCCTCGTCCCTGAACAGCTCGTCCGGCACCCTGTTCACCGACGCCGACAACGTCTGGGGCGACGGCCGGAAGTTCTCCACCGACCGCGCCACCGCCGCCGTCGACGCGCACGCCAACACCGCCAGGACGTACGACTACTACAAGAGCACCTTCGGCCGGAACGGCATCAAGAACGACGGCCGCGGCGCCACGGTCTTCGTCCACGTGGGCACCAACTGGGACAACGCCCAGTGGTCGGACTCCTGCTTCTGCATGATGACCGGCGACGGCAACGGCACGGTCGACCCCGAGCAGGTCGACCTCGACACCATGGGCCACGAGATGACCCACGGCGTCACCTCCGCCACCGCCAACCTGCGCTACAGCGGCGAGTCCGGCGGCCTCAACGAGGCCACCAGCGACATCTTCGGCACGATGGTCGAGTGGTACGCCGGCAACGCCATCGACACCCCCGACTACCTCTTCAGCGACCAGTCCACCCCGCCGTGGCTGCGGCGCATGGACAAGCCCTCCCTGGACGGCCGCTCGGCCGACTACTGGTCGAAGTCCGTCGGCCGGCTCGACGTGCACAACTCCTCGGGCGTCGGAAACCACTGGTTCTACCTCGCCAGTGAGGGCAGCGGCACCAAGACGATCAACGGCGTCACCTACAACAGCCCGACGTACAACGGCTCCACCGTCACCGGCATCGGCAACCAGAAGGCCGCAGCCGTCTGGTACCGGGCCCTGACCGTCTACATGACCTCCACCACCGACTACAAGGGCGCCCGCGCCGCGACCCTGAACGCGGCGAAGGACCTCTACGGCGCCACCGGCACCGAGTACGCCGCCGTGGCGGCGGCCTGGGCCGCGGTCAACGTCCTCTGACGCCGCGCTGACGCGCGGAAGCGCCGTCCGATCCGATCACTCCTCGGGCCCCGCCGTGACGGCGGGGCCCGAGCGTCGTCACGACGGGGTCCGAGCCTCGTCACGGCAGTGGAGAGTCCTTTTCCCGTGGAATGTGGCATTCGGGTGATGTCTGGCGAGTGACGTACTTTCCCGTGCCTAAGATCCACTTTTGTGACAGAGAGTCAACACAGCGCATCCGGCCGGGAATCGGCCGACGTCGTCATCCTCGGGGCCGGTCCCGCCGGGCTCGTCCTCGGCAACCTCTTACTCCGGAGCGGGATCGACTGCGTCGTCCTCGAACGCACGGGGCGGGAGCACGTCCTGAACCGGGCCCGGGCCGGGTTCCTCGCCGCCCACACCGTGCGCGTGCTGCGGCGCCACGGCCTGGACGAGGGACTGCGGCGGCGGGGACGAGAGCACGGCGTCTGCGAGTTCCGCACCGAGGACGGGCGCTTCCGGCTGGACTACCGGCGGCTCGGCACCGGCGAACCCCACACGGTCTACCCCCAGCACGAGCTGGTGGCCGACCTGCTGACCGCGTACACCGCCGCCGGCGGACGGATCCGCTTCGACACCGAGGCGGTGGAGGTCGGCGGAGCCGACGGCGACCGCCCCTGGGCGGCGGCACGGGAGCCGGACGGGCGGACCGTTCGGTGGGGGGCGAGGTACGTCGCCGCCTGCGACGGCCGCCACGGCGCCGGGCGCGGTTCCCTGCCGGACGGGGCCGTGCGGCACCGCCGCGACCACGGCGTCTCCTGGCTGGGACTCCTCGCCGAGGCACCGCCCAGCCTCGACGCCGTCGGGTACGCGACCCACCCCCGAGGCTTCGCCGGGCACATGGCCCGGACCGCCGACATCACCCGCTACTACCTCCAGTGCGACCGCGGCACCCCCGCCGGCGACTGGAGCGAGGAGCGGATCTGGGACGAGCTGGAGCTGCGGATGCGCGGCTCGGAGTACGGTCCCCTGCGGCGGGGGCGGATCCTCCAGCGCGGCGTCGTCGACCTGGAGTCGGACGTGCTCGCATCGCTCCGCCACGGCTCCCTCTTCCTGGCCGGTGACGCGGCCGGCCTCATCAGCCCCGCCGCCGCCAAGGGCGCGAACCTCGCCGTCCTGGAGGCCGAACTCCTCGCCGAGGCCCTCGCCGACGACCTCCACCGCGGTGACCCCGGCCCGCTCGACCGCTACTCGGACCGCTGCCTGACGCACATCTGGCGCGCGCAGGAGTTCTCCCACTGGATGATCCGCCTCCTCCACGGCGCACCGCCGTTCCAGGAAGGAATGCGCAGGTCCCGCATGGAGTCGCTGCGGACGTCCCGTGCCCACCAGGACTGGTTCGCCGAACAGTACGTCGGCGTCTGACCTCCGCACCGCCCTTCGGGGCCCCGGCCCACCGGCCGGGCTTGGCCGGAGGGCGGCGTCCGACTTCCGCTTCCCACCTTCCGAGGCTCCGGTCCATCGGCCGGGCCGGCTCCCCGCGTCGGCGTCCGGCCACCGCCCTCGCCTTCACGTCCCGGTCGTCGGCCGGGGCCGCTCCCTTCCGCCCGTTCTCCCGAGGATGCCCGCTGATGATCACCCCTGCCCTCGCCCCCGGTCTCGCGCCCGAAGACGTCCAGCGCCTGCGCGCGACCGCCGAGTTCGTCCGGGACCAGGAGACCTCCGTCCTGCTGTCCCGCGTCCTCCCCGGCCTCGACGGTCCCGAGCTGCGAGCGGTCGCGGACCGGTGCGGTTTCGCCCATGCGGCACTGCTGGTCTTCCCGCCGGACCGGCCGGGGCTGCGGGCCGGACTCGCCGCGTGCGGGCTCCCCGACGAGGCCGGGTCCCGGCCCAGCGTCGTCGTACGCGACCGGCTCGCGGAGCGTCACGGACTCGACGCCGCCGATCTTGACGTAAGGATTCTCCGGCCCGCGGTGCACGGTCCCTCCGGGGAACGCCGCGCGGTCGAGGTGTTCGCCCTCACCGCACCGCCCGCCTCCCCGCTGGCCGCCCTCGCCGTGCACGAACGCGACCACGACCACGAGGCCCACCTGGCCTTCGACGTGGACCGGCCCGATCCCCTGGTGCTGCGCGGGCTCCGAGCGTGCCTCGCCCGGCACGGGGCGGTCGCCGACGGCGGCGGCTACAACCCGCACGAGGACGGGACCGTCTTCTACTTCGCGACACCCCCCGGAACGAAGACCGACTACCGGCGCATGGAGCTGTACGCGAGCGGCGACCACCGCGACCTGCTCGCCGAGCACCTCGCCGAGCGTCCGGCCCCGGCAACCGGTCCGGGAACCGACCCGGCAACCGATCAGGAGGCCGACCCGCACACCGGTCAGGAGACGGGCCCCCGGACCGGCCAGGAGATGGACGCACGGATCGACCAGGAGGCCGACCAGGAATCCCGTGCGGCGGAAACGCTCCTGCGGCTGATGACCGGCGCCTGGACCACCCAGGCACTCGCCACCTGCGTGGCCCTGCGGCTGCCGGAGGCCCTGAGCTCGCACGCGTCCCTGAGTGCGCGGCGGCTGGCGCGCGAGGTCGGGGCACGTCCGGAGGCGCTGGCGACGCTGCTGCGGTACCTCGCGATGGTGGGCGTCGTGACCGAGCACGAGGACGGCTTCCGCCTCACGCGTCTCGGCCGGCTCCTGCGCGAGGACGCCGCCGGTTCGATGCGGCCCCTGGCGGTGATGTACGGCGGCCCGTTCTACCGGTCCTTCGCGCATCTGGACCATGCCGTGCGGACCGGTGAGCCGGGCTTCGAGCACCTCTACGGCGAGAACCACTTCGACCACTTCGCCCATGACCCCGGCCTCGCCGCCACGTTCGACCGCTCCATGGCCGCCGGTTCCCGGATGTTCGACCCGCTGCCCTCCCACCCCGTACTCACCGCGGCCGCGTCCGCCCCCGGGGCCCGCACGGTGATCGACGTCGCCGGCGGCACCGGCGAGCTCCTCGGGCGGGTCCTCGCCGCCCATCCTCCGCTGCGCGGGATCCTCCTGGAACGCCCGCACGTCGTGGCCGCCGCGCGGGACCGGCTCACCTCCGCCGGGGTCGGCGACCGGTGCGCCTACCGGGTCGGCGACTTCGCCGACGTACCGGCCGCCGGCGACGTCTACCTGCTCTCCCGGGTCCTGCACGACTGGGACGACGAGCGGTGCCGCGAGATCCTGCGTCACCTGGCGCGGGCGATGCCCCCGCACGCCGGTCTCCTCGTCGTCGAACGCCTGCTGCCCACCGACGCCACGCCGTCCCTGGCGACCGCCTGGGACCTGCACATGCTGTGCAACACGGGCGGCCGCGAGCGCCGGGCCGACGAGTACGCGCGGCTCTTCGAGGCGGCCGGCCTCACGCTCGTCGGCCACCGCCCCCTCCCGCTCGACGCCCACGTCCTCCACGCGCGGAAACGCTGACGCCACCGCAGGGGCCCGGGCGCCGGGCCCCGGCGGCGGAGCCTCCCGTACGGCGGAGCCTCCCGTACGACGCGCCCAGCACCGCACGGGAGGCCGCGCCGCGTGGTTACGACGACTTGCCGAAGTGGACGACGAACATGCCGTTCTCGAGATACGGCTTGGTGACGTAGAGCTCGTGCTCCCCGGTGCCGGCGTTGCGGGCGACGCCCGCGAAGACCTTCTCGCCGAGGAACGCGGCGTTGGCCATGATGCTCTTGGCGATGACGCCGAGGCAGCCCTCGACGCCCATGTCGCCGGAGATCTCGGCGGAGAAGTCGACGGCGAGGGTCGGTTCCTTGAGGACGAGACAGATGTCGACGGTGGTACGGGAGGGGAGCGAGAGGTCCGCGGGGAAGCGGACCCGCATCACCGAGCCGCCTTCGAAGCCGCCAAGTTCGACGCGAGAGGCCGGAGCGGGCTCGAAGTCGGCGCAGTAGGTGTCCGGTGACACCTCGGTGAGCCGGAAGTCGATGCCCGCCGAGGCGACGGGCGCCCCGTTCCGGAACACCGCCACCTCCGAGAAGGTGAGCAGGGTGTCGCCGAAGCCCACCTTCTCCGTGTGGATGTCCGTTCCGGTCCCGGGCCACATGAGGAGGTCGCCCGAGGTGGCCTTCCCCACCGGTCCGATCCGGACCCTCAGCTCGGTGTCCGTGGATCCCGGTTCGGGACGCGCGCACGCGCCCATTCCGCCGATCACCACGCAGTTGTTCCTGACGTGCGGCGCGAATCCGCGGCCCCTGAGGGTCACCACCGTGCCCTCTCGTCCTTCGGCTGGTTCGACGGAATCGATGGACACGGCCTTACGGGTCAGCATGTGATGCTCCTCCTCGCGCGTTCGCGGTGCGTCGACGTGGGTCGGCGCCGCCGGAGTCCGGGGCGTCGGACGCCGTACCGAGTGAACCGACCCACGGGCGCCGGAACGGGGAACCCGGCTGCCGGTGCACTCGAACGGGGCGGCAGAAACGAAAAGCCACGTCTGTTCGGTCGGTAGCACGGACGGGTGACGATGCGCCGGGGCGCACGCGCCGGTGTTTCCCACAGGCGTGGGCCGGAACTCCCCGGGCGGGCGGGCCGTCCGTGGTACGAACCCCGGGTACGCACGCACTCCAGGACGGAAGGGGCTCGGAATGGGACACGACGGCGGGAAGGGGCGCACGATGTCGGCGGCGGAGTTGTTCGACGGGCTGGGGATCGAGTACGAGAGGGCGTTCGTGCGGCTGCCCGAGCAGGTGGCGGCGGTGGAGTGGCTCGTCGCGAGGCTCGGGGAGGGGGCCAGGGTGCTCGACGTCGGCAGCGGCACCGGGCGGCCGGTCGCCGAACTCCTCGTGCGCGCGGGGTGCGAGGTGACCGGCATCGACGTGTCCGGCGAGATGGTGGAGCTCGCGGGCACGCAGGTGCCCGGAGCACGCTTCGAGCAGTGCGACGTGCGGGCCTTCGAGGCCCCGGAGGCCGGCTTCGACGCGGTGTGCGCGTTCTTCCCGCTGATGATGATGAGCCGGGCGGAGGCGGCCGCCACCCTGAAGCGCATGGCCGGCTGGCTGGCACCGGGCGGTTTCCTCGTCACGGCGACCGTGCCCGCGGACGTGGAGGACGTCGAGATCGTCTGGATGGAGCGCACGGTCAAGGTCTCCAGCTTCTCGCTGGAGGAGTACGTACGCCTCCAGCGGGAGGAGTGCGGGCTCGACGTGCTGCACCACGCCGTCTCCGTCTTCGCCCCGGACGACGACCGCGCCGCCCCCGAGGAACACCTCTTCACCTACGCCCGCCGCCCCGCCCCCGCGGACGAACCGGCCCCGCCGGCCTGACGACCCGGAGCCACGCCCGCCCTCCCGAGCGAGCGGAGGGCGGCGCGCCGGCCGCCCAAGGGACACGACCCCGGCGGCAGTCCACCCTCGGGTGCCGCCGCCGGACACCGGGCGCACCGCCCCCGGCAACCGGCCCACCATCTCCCGGACCGGCGCGGCACCGCACCTGACCGGCGAGCGCCGGCGCGGTCGAGGACGCGTTCCCGCACGGTCGGCGGCCTCGGTCGCCGAGCCGTACGCGGGCGCCGGAGCCGGGTCCTTCGTCCGGAGGGGCGGGTGTGGGACGGTGGAGGCATGCCGGTTCCTGTGATTCTCGACTGCGATCCCGGTCACGACGACGCCTTCAACATCCTGCTCGCCGCGGCGCATCCCGCCGTGGAACTGCTCGCGATCACCACGGTCGCGGGGAACCAGACGCTGGAGAAGACCACGCTGAACGCGCGGCGGGTCTGTTCGGCGGCAGGGATCACGGGTGTGCCGATCGCGCCGGGGCGCGACCGGCCGTTGCACGGACCGGGCCGGGTCGCCGAGAACATCCACGGGGACTCAGGTCTGGACGGGCCCGGCTTCGCGGAGGGCGAGCCGGACGTGCCGCGGGACCCGCGGGACGCCCTCGCCCTCATCCGGGACACCCTGCTCGCGCACCCGGCGCCGGTGACGCTCGTGCCGACCGGGCCGCTGACCAACGTGGCCGCGTTCCTCCTCGCCCATCCCGAGCTCGCCGGGCGGATCGGGCGGATCGTGCTCATGGGGGGCTCGACGGGGTGGGGCAACACCACGCCCGCGGCCGAGTTCAACATCCTGTGCGACCCGGAGGCGGCGGACATCGTCTTCCGCAGCGGTCTGCCGGTGACGATGTTCGGACTCAACGCGACCCACCAGGTACGGGCCACCGCCGAGGTCGTCGCCCGGATCGCCGTGCTCGGCACCCCGCTGAGCGGCCTCTGCGTCGACCTGCTCACCTACTTCGCGTCCACCTACCGCGAGGTGTACGGCTTCGACGCGCCCCCGCTGCACGATCCGCTCACGGTCGCCCACCTGATCGACCCGTCGCTGTTCCGGCTGACCCGGGCGGCGGTGGCGGTCGAACTGAACGGCACGCACACGCGCGGCGCGACGGTGGTGGACCTGCACGGGGTGACGGGCCGGCCCGCCGATGTCGAGGTGGCCATGGAGGTCGACACGGACGGGTTCTGGGACCTGATCGTGGAGGCCGTACGCGCGCTCGGCGGCCCGGCGCGCCCGGACTAGGAGGGCCTTGTCGATCGGGCCCCGCGAGCCCGACATGACCGGCAGGACACCCCCTGGGGGAATCCCCTCCCCGAGTACCCGGAGGGAGCGGCGCTCCGTCCGGGTACGGCGGGAAGGTCCGGGTGCTACGGCTGGGCGCCGAGCCAGCTCAGCTTGTGCCCGTAGAGCACCCGCTGGCAGTAGTCCGTGCCCACCGGGTCGGCGGGGTCACGGGTGGAGGTGCAGTCGGCCGCCGAGCCCGGGCGGTGCTCGGAGAGGGACCACAGGCGGCCCGTGCCGCGTTCGACGTAGAGGTCCTCGGCGCCGCGGGCCGTCTTGACGGCCTGGCCGTCCTGGACCAGCCGGCCGCTGCTCCAGCGGTAGCGCCAGAGGTTGCCGGGCTCGTCCGTGCCCTTCGACTCGTTGACGTACAGGGTGCCGTCGACGGCCGCCGCGCCCTGCGCGCCGCCGTTGGTCAACGGCAGGTAGTTGGCCCAGCCTTCGGCGGTCACGTCGGCCGAGCGCCCCTCCAGGGCGGCCACGGGGAAGGAGGCGATGCGACCGGTGGACGGGTAGCCGCTCTCCGGACGGCAGTACTCGCCCATGAGCAGCCGGTCGGGGGTGGTGCTGCGGTCGAGCGAGATGTACGACGCCTTCGGGGCGCCCGTCGCGACACACGCGTAGGAACCCGCCGGGTTGCTCTGCGTCGCCTTGAACTTCCACGCGGCGACCTGCGGCATGACGTAGCGGTAGCCGAAGCTGTACCAGACGTTGTCGTGGCGGCCGACCTTCGTCCTGTCCTCGACGTTGGCGGTGGTCTTCACGCCGTCGGTGTCCGAACCCATCGCGTCGTGCGTGCTCGGGATGCCGTCGGGGTCCAGGTCCATGATGTAGCGCATGTCGAAGACGCGCAGGCCGTTGCGGGTGTCGGCGACGTACAGGTAGTTGCCGTACCAGACGATCCCGCCGGCGTGGACGCCCTTCTGGATCGGGTACTCGGCGGCGTGCAGCCCGTCGAAGGAGACGTGGTCGGCCGAGTTGACGTAGGTCCAGCCCAGCAGGACGTGCCGGTACTTGATCTCGGGGCTGCCGGTGGCGGGGTTGGTCCGGCTCTGTACGAAGGTGATCCGGACGCCCTTCTGGTTGCAGGCGTCGTTCGCCTCCAGCTCGGCCGTCGTGCAGTCGCCGGCCGCCGGGTTCGGGTCGGTCTCACGGCCCGGGTCCCAGCCGTCGTACGAGGCGAACAGCTGGATGTTCCCCGCCTCGCCCCACAGCTCGTTGTCCTTGGCGTCGGAGACACCGGTGAATCCCTGCGGCACCCACTCGCGCGACGTCGAGTCGTCGCTCTGCAGGCAGTACTTGATGTCGGGGTCCGCGGCGGTGCCGAAGGGGTCGCGGGAGCACCACGGATCCACCGTGCGGTTCGCCCCCGCCAGCAGGTTCTGCACACCCGACTTGGGGAGCACCGAGTCCAGGCGCGTGACCCGGGTGGTGGTCTCGGAGTTCAGCGCGCCCGGCGACATCGTGAAGTCGCCCGGCGAGGCCGCGCCCCCGGGCGAGGTCCAGGCGGTGGCCGCGAGCGGCGAGGGAGCGGCTTCGGCGGCCAGGGGCTCCTGGACCGTGGAGTCCGTCGCGTCCCGCGGCGCGTTCTCGGCCCGGGCCGGGGCCGCGAGGCCGGTCAGCGCCAGCGACGCCGCGGCGGCTGCCGTGACCCACGCGCGACGTATTCGCCTTGAGGGCATGTGCGGTTGCCTCCGTTGCTCATGTGCCGGACAAGTCGAACGGAGGCTTCCAGAACGTCCGAGCGAAACGCAAACGAGATCGTTGTACCGGCAACACAGCTCGCTCCGGCGGTGGTTGATGCCGATTTAGGTGTATCGCGCGGCGGGAGGGAGGGTGCCGTCGGGCGCCGAGGAGGTGGCGCGGGGCCCTTCGGCGTGACGCCCGGCGCAAGACCTGCCATCGATCCGCACAGGATCCACACGGTGGCCGCCCGGAGCGCTCGGGCGTACCGCCGGGCGCGAGGGTCATTCCGCCACGACCGCCAGGGTGGTTTCGGCCGTGGGCGGCGAGGGCGCGGTGGCCGGGACAGGGGGTCGCCGACGGTGCGCGCGGCGGTATCTTCCAGGGCATGGCCAGTGAAGACGAACAGGGTGACGAGTCGCTCGACGGCACGGGTGGGCCGGCGCCGGCAGGGGCGTTCCCCGGGGGCGGCGAGCTCTTCCGGCTGGACGCGCGGGTGGCCCACCTCAACCACGGGTCCTTCGGAGCGGTCCCGGTCCCGGTCGCCCGGGTCCAGCGGCGGATCGCGGCCGAGGCGGCCGGCGATCCGGACGCGTTCTTCCTGGGTGTCGGGGACCGCCTGGCGGCCGCCCGCGGCCGGATCGCCGACCGGCTCGGCGCCGATCCGGAGGGGATCGCGCTCGTCACGAACGCGACGGAGGCCGCGCATCTGGCCCTCGACGCGCTCGGGCTGACGCCCGACGACGAGGTCCTGGTCACCGATCACGGCTACGGCACGGTGGTCGACGCCGTGGCCCGCAGGGCCCGGCTCGTCACCGTCCCCCTCGACCCGAGGCTGCCGGACGAGGACGCGGTGCGCGAGGCGGTGCTCGGCGCGGTGACGTCCCGTACCCGGGTCGCGGTGCTCGACCAGATCACCTCGCCCACCGCGCGGATCGTCGCCGGGCCGCGGCTCCTCGCGGACCTCGCCGAACGCGGGGTGACCACCGTCGTGGACGGCGCCCACGCGCCCGGCATGCTCGCCGATCCGCTGGAGGGCGGGCCGGACCTGTGGTTCGGCAACCTGCACAAGTGGGGGTTCGCGCCGCCCGGATCCGCCGTCCTGGCGGTCGCGCCCGCCCTGCGGGACCGGGTGCCCGCGCCGGTGCCGTCCTGGGAGGACCACCGCGGGTTCCCGCGTGCCGTGGAGTACCGGGCCACCGCCGACTACACGGGCCTGCTCGCCGCTCCCGAGGGCCTCGACCTGATCGCCGCACTCGGTGCCGAGCGGGTACGGGCCCACAACAGCGCCCTCGCGGCCCACGGCGCCGAACTGCTGGCCGGACTGCCGGGCGTGACGCCGCTGCCGGCCGACGACCGGCTCGCCCTGCGGGCCCTGCGCCTGCCCTCCCGGTTCGCCCGGACCAAACCCGAGGCCGAGGCCCTCCGTGAGGAGATCATGGCCCGGCTCGGCTGCCGGGTCCTCATCTGGCCGTGGCCGGGTGGCGGCGGCATCCGCGTCTGCGGCCAGATCTACAACCACCCCGCGGAGTACGAGCGCCTTGCCCGGGGCCTGAGGTCCCTGCTGGACGGCGCCTGACGACGGGCACGCCCCCTGGGGTTCCGCGGAAGGGCCGGCGGCGGGGTCCGTCGTCGGCCCCGTCCGACGAGGAGGATCGGGTCCGACGACGTGAGCCGGGCCGGACGGTGCCGTGGCTGCGACCACCGTGCGGCCCGGAGCGCGGGGCGGGTTCAGGCGGCCCGTCCGTGCTCGCAGGCGTCCTCGACGCCGTACGTCTCCCAGGCCGGGAAGTCGTCGTCGGCGGGGACGGCCTCCCCGGGCGCCGGCAGGCAGGCCTCCAGCGCGGCGCGCAGCGCGTCGGTGCGAGGTCCGGTGCCGATGAAGACGAGCTCCTGCCCCTGCGTGGTGTCCGGGCCGAGGGCACCGGACGGTTCGAGGAGGGCGACGGCGCCGGACGGTTCGAGGAGGGCGACGGCGCCGTCGACGGTGATCGGCGCCAGGCGGGGCGGGAGAAGCAGAGCCAGGCGGGACTTTCCGGACGGGCTTAGGGCAGGGGGATCTCGAAGTGGACGGTGCCGACGCCCGGGCCGTGTTCCCCGGTCGTGCGGGCGTCGAAGACCTCCTTGGCCATGCTCCGCCAGAAGGACTCCGCGCCCTCGACGTCGACGTTGGTGTGGAGGTAGACGCTGTCGTAGCCGGGGGTCGCGGCGACGAAGGCGCAGGCCCGGTCCACGAGGGTGCGTGCCAGGCCCCGGCGTCGGTGCTCGGGGTCCACGTAGACCCGGACGAGCTGTGCGGTGGTGCCCGAGGGGTAGCGCTCGGCGAGCCACCGGGGGTGCGGCGGGTGGGCCGGTCCCGTGGAGCGGACGCCGGTGGTGGCGACCACCTGGTCGCCGTGGGTCGCGACGAGCAGCAGGTGGCGCGGGTCGCCCAGGTAGGTGCTCTCGATCTCGACGACGTCGCGGTGCCATTCGGGCACGTAACCGTAGCCGAAGTCCCGGTAGACGGTGTCGAGCATGAGTCGGCGGGCGCCCTCCAGGTCGGCGGGCCCGGCGGGGCGCACGGTGTAGGGCGGGTGGGGGGCGTGGTTCATCCGAACCTCCTGGGCGGGTGGGGGCGGGCCCCCGGGCGGGCGTACGGCGGCAGGCGGGCGTCTCGCACGCGGGAAAACCGGCCTTCCTGGATGACAATGAAAACGATTATCGATAAGGTCCCCTTCGGTCAAGCGAACGCGCCCTGCCCGGCGCTGCCCGCATGACCGCTTCGCACCTCAACCACGCTGTGAAAAGGGGAAGTCGTGGCTCATCTGTTGATGGTCGAGAGCTGGGTCGGGTCCATGAGCAGGCTCCTGCCGAGAGCCATGCGCGAGGCGGGCCACGGGTTCACCTTCCTGACCCGCGACCTGCACCACTACCTGCGCTCCGCGCCCGAGGGCACCGCCCACCCGCTCCTCGCGGCCCGCCACGTGCTCACCGCGGAGACCAACGACACCGACGCCCTGCTCGCGTTCGCCGAGCGGGCCCACGGACTCCTGCGCTTCGACGGCGTCGTCACCTCCTGCGACTACTACCTCCCGGCGGCCGCGCGGATCGCCGCACGGCTCGGACTGCCCGGCCCCACGCCCGAGGCCGTAGGGAACGCCTGCCGCAAGGACGCCACCCGCCGGGTCCTCGCCGAAGCCGGCCTCCCGGGACCGCGGTTCGCGGTCTGCGCGGACTGGGCCGAGGCGGCCGCCGCGGCACGCGACATCGGCTACCCGCTGGTCCTCAAGCCCGTGGACCTGTGCGCCGGCATGTTCGTGCGCCGCGCCGACGACGAGACCGCCCTCGCCGAGGCCCACCGCGCGCTCGCCGCCTTCCCCGTCAACGCCCGCGGACAGCGCCGCGACCCCGTGGTACTGCTCGAAGAACTCCTCGAAGGCCCCGAGGTGAGCGTCGAGACCGTGTCGTACGACGGAACGGCGCACGTCGTCGGCGTCACCGACAAGAGCGTCGGCGGCGCCCCCGCGTTCATCGAGACCGGCCACATGTTCCCCGCCGCCCTGGACCCGGCGGACGCCGAAGCGGCCGCGGAGACCGCGCGCCGGGCGCTGAAGGCACTGGGCCTCGACGGGGTCGTCGCCCACACCGAGATCAAGCTCACGGCCGACGGCCCCCGCCTCGTCGAGGTCAACCCCCGCCCCGCCGGCAACCGCATCACCGAACTCGTCCGCCACGTCACCGGCATCGACCTCGCCGCCGCCTGCGTGGACGTCGCCCTCGGCCGCGAACCGGACCTCCGCCGCCGGGCCACCGGACTCACCAGCGCCGCGATCGGCTTCCTCGTACCCGACCGGGACGGCGTCCTGGAGGGCGTCGACGGCGCCGACGCGGTCCGCGCCGCGGGCGACCTGCTGGAACTCCGGCTCGCCGACCCCGGAAAGACCGTCAGGACGGCCGGCAGCAACAACGAGTACCTCGGCCACGTCATGGCCGGTGACGCGCGGGGCCCCGCCGCCCGCGACCGCGTCGCCACCCTCGTCGCCCAGCTCCGCCCCCGGGTGGTGACCCGATGACCGCGCTCACCGAACCGCCCTCCGCCGCCGCCTCGTACGACGACCTCGTCGCGCGCGTCCTGGCCGGCGACTACGGTCCCGACCCGCGCACCCGGCGGATCTCGGTGGCCTTCACCACCCGGCAGGCCGTACGGCACGAAGGGCGCGCCTCCGGCTACCGCAACGAGGTGCTGAGCCTGCGCCTCGCGGAGGCGGTGGGATCCTGCGCCGTCGAACCGGGCGAGCTGCCCGACGGCGCCGTCGAGGAGTGCGTCGGCGCCGACGTCGCCCGCCTCCTGGAACACGAGCTGACGCCGGTCCGGGTCGCCGCCCTCGACGCGTACCTCATGCACGCCCTGCCGCACGGCCCCCGCAACGGCGGGCACCCCTGCCCGCTGCCCGCCGGCACGTCACTGGAGAAGTCCCGCGCCCGCGCCGAGGCCGTGGTGGACCTCGTCGGGGCCGCACCCGGGCAGACCGTGCTCGTCGTCGGCGTGGTCAACTCCCTCCTGGAGGCCCTGCGGTCGCGCGGTCTCGGCTACGTCCCCTGCGACCTCAAGGGCGGCACGACCGAATGGGGCGAGCCGGTCCGCACCGACGCCCTGGCGGAGCTGGAGCACTGCGACGCCGTCCTCGCCTCCGGCATGACCCTCGGCAACGGCAGCTTCGAGCCGCTGCGCCGGCACGCGCGGCGCCACGGCGTCCCCCTGGTGATGTTCGCCCAGACCGGCAGCGCGGTCCTGCCGCGCCTGATCGGCTCGGGCGTCACCGCGGTGTGCGCGGAACCGTACCCCTTCTTCTGGCTGGACGGCGGCCAGGGAACCGTCCACCGCTACGGAGGCACCCTGTGACCACGGCCGTCCTCGGCTCCGCGCGCACCGCGGGAAACCGGGAGCTCCTCGCCCTGCTCGGCCGCACACCACTCGCCCGCGTCACCGCCGACCTGCCCTGCCCCCAGCCCGGCTTCTGGGCCAAACTCGAAGGGCTCGGCGTCGGCGGAATGAAGGCGCGCGCCGCCGTCTCCATGCTGCTGGGGGCCGAGGAGCGCGGCGAACTGCAGCCGGGCGCACCCGTGGTGGAGTCCACCTCGGGGACGCTCGGCATCGGACTGGCCTTCGCCGGACAGGCCCTCGGCCACCCGGTCGTGCTCGTCGGCGACATCGAGCTGGAGCCCTCGATGCGGCAGCTGCTGCGCGCGTACGGCGCCCGCCTGGAACTCGTCGACCGCCCGGCGGCCGAAGGCGGCTGGCAGGCCGCCCGGCTCGCCCGACTGCGCGAACTGCTCGGGCGGCTTCCCGGCGCGTACTGGCCCGACCAGTACAACAACCCCGACAACACCGCGGGTTACGCCTCCCTCGCGGCCGAACTCGCCACCCAGCTCGACCACCTCGACGTGCTGGTGTGCAGCGTCGGCACCGGCGGCCACAGCGGCGGGATCATCGGACCGCTGCGCCGCCACTGGCCCGCCCTGCGGCTCATCGGCGTGGACGCCACCGGTTCCACCATCTTCGGCCAGCCCGCCAGGCCCCGCCTCATGCGCGGCCTCGGCAGCAGCATCCATCCCCGCAACGTCGCCTACGACGCCTTCGACGAGGTCCACTGGGTCGGCCCCGCCGAGGCCGCCGACGCGTGCCGCCGACTGGCCCGCTCCGCCTTCGTCAGCGGCGGCTGGAGCACCGGCGCCGTCGCCCTCGTCGCCGCCTGGGCCGCCCGCGTCCACCCCGGAGCCGTCGTCGCCACCGTCTTCCCCGACGGCCCCCAGCGCTACCTCGGCAGCGTCTTCGACGACGACTTCACCACCGCCCACGGCGTCGACCCGGCCACCGCCGCCACCCGACCCGTCGAGATCCCGCACCCCCGGGCCGTGGAGGCCACCGGCTGGGCCCGCTGCGGCACCGTCACCGATCCGCTCGTCCACCGGCCGAGCACCACGATCCCGGAAGAGACCCCGTGAAGTCCCGACAGCGCACCGTACGACTCGAACTCGCCGAGCCGCTGCGCATCTCCCGCTCCACGATGGCCGCCCGCGAGGCCGTCTGGCTGACCGTCGAGCACGACGGGCGGCGCGGCCACGGGGAGGCCGTCACCAGCGTGTACTACGGACTCGACGCCGGCACCCTGGAACGGCTGCTCCACGCCGCGTCACAGTGGCTGAACGGCTTCCGCGACCCGGAGACCGCCCTGGAGGCCGTACGGACCGGCACCCGGCCGCCCGCCCCGCCGGCCGTCACCGCCGCCGTCGAGTCCGCGCTGCTCGACCTCGTCGGCAAGCGCGCGGACGCCCCGGTCCACCGGCTCCTGGACCCCCGGTCGGACCCGCCCCGCGCCACCACCGCCCGCACCCTCGGCATCAGCCCGCCGGAGCGGGCCGCGGCCCGGGCGGCCCGCCTCGTACGCGACGGATTCACCGTCCTCAAGGTCAAGGCCGGCGCCCCCGACCCGGGCGACGACCTCGCCCGCGTCCGGGCCGTCCGCACCGCGGCGCCCCACGCCCGGCTGCTCCTCGACCCGAACGGGGCGTGGACCGTCCAGGAGGCCGAGCGGCTGCTCCCGCACTTCGCGGAGCTGGGCGTCGAGGCCGTCGAGCAGCCCCTGGCCCCCGGCGACCCCGAGGCCCTCGCGAAGCTCGCGGAGCGCTCCCCGCTCCCCGTCATCGCCGACGAGGACGCCGTCGACCTCGAGGACGCCCGCCGACTCGCCGGACGCGTCCAGGGGATCAACGTCAAGCTGGCCAAGTGCGGCGGCGTCAGTGCCGCCCTCCGCATCGCCGAACTGGTCGCCGGCACCGGCACCGGGCTGATGCTCGGCTGCCTCACGGCCAGCACCCTCGGCATCGCCCCCGCCGTCCACCTGGCCGACCGCGCCCGCTGGGTCGACCTCGACGGCCACCTGCTGCTCGCCGACGACCCCTGGGCGGGCATCGGCGGCACCGACGGCACCGTGCGGGCGAGCCGGCACCCCGGTCTCGGCGTACGCGAGCGCGCCGCCGCCGGGGAGGTCCGGACGTGAGGGCATGGCACGAGATACGCGGCTTCCCGATAGCCGTCCGGCTGCTGCTCCTCAACCAGCTCGGCGTCAACACCGGCTTCTACCTGCTCGTCCCGTACCTCGCCCTGCACCTGACCGACGACCTCGGGATGTCGGCCGCCGTCGTCGGCATCGTGCTCGGCGTGCGCAACCTCAGCCAGCATGGCCTGTTCCTCATCGGCGGCACCGCGTCGGACCGGCTGGGAGCGCGCGGCGTCATCATCGCCGGATGCGCCCTGCGCACCGTCGGCTTCGGACTGTTCGCCCTCGGCGACGGACTGCCCGTGCTCCTCGCCGCGTCCGTGCTCAGCGGCCTGGCCGGCGCCCTCTTCAACCCGGCCGTGCGGGCCTACCTCGCCCTGGAGGCGGGAGAGCGCAAGGCCGAGGCGTTCGCCCTGTTCAACGTCTTCGCCACCACCGGCGCCCTGATCGGACCCCTGCTCGGCAGCGCCCTGCTGCTCGTCGACTTCCGCGCCTCCGCGCTCACCGCGGCCGGGATCTTCGCGGTGCTCACCGCCGCCCAGGCCCTGGTGCTGCCGCCCCGCCGGGTCGTCCCGACCGGCAACAGCGTGATGGGCGACTGGCGCGAGGTGCTCGGCGACCGCGGGTTCCTCGGCTTCGCCCTGGCCATGGTCGGCATGTTCGCCCTGGAGAACCAGCTGTACCTGCTGCTGCCCGACGCGGCCCGCCGCGCCACCGGGTGGGACGGCGCCGCGAGCCTCGTCTTCCTCGTCGGCACCCTCGCCCATCTCGGGCTCCAGCTGCGCCTCACCGCGACCCTCGAGGAGCGCGGAAGCAGAGCGCGTTGGATCGGCGCCGGGCTCGTGCTGATGGGACTGTCCTTCCTCCCGCCGGCGGCCGTCCCGGGACACGACGGCACCCCCGACGGCCTCGTCGACGCGACGGTGCGCGTGCTGCCCGTCCTGGTCGGCGTCCTGCTGCTGAACCTGGGCGTGATGCTGGCCCAGCCCTTCGTGATGGAACTGATCCCCGCCTTCGGCCGGACGGAACTCACCGGCACCTACTTCGGCCTGTTCTACGTCCTCTCCGGCATCGCCGCCGCCGCCGGCAACGCGCTCGTCGGCTGGGCCATGGACGCCGGCGACCGCACGGACGCCTCCTGGCTGCCCTGGGCCTGCTGCGTCGCCTTCGGCCTCGCCTCCGCCGCCGGCGTCGCCCTGCTGCACCGCCGCCGCGTCCTGCCCGCCCGCCCCACCGCCGCACCGGCCACCGCATGAGGAGCACGCCGCTCGTGACCGTCACCACCGCGAACCTGCTCACCGACAACCCGGCCCTCTACGAGGCCCGCTTCCCCGACCCCGAACGCCTCGCCGGACGCTGGACCGAGGACTGTCTCCGCCGGTACGGGGCGCCCGGTTCCCGCGTCCTGGACATCGGCTGCGGCACAGGCCGGGACGCCGCGCACCTTCACCGGGCCGGCCGCACCGTCACCGGCGCCGACCTGTCCGAGGCGATGCTCGCGCACGCCCGCGTCCGGCATCCCGGCCCCGCGTACGTCCGGGCGGACCTGCACGGCTTCGACCTGGGGGAGCGCGGCTTCGACGCGGTGGTCTGCCTGGACAGCGCCCTCCTCTACTGCCACACGAACGACCAGCTCGACGGCTTCCTGGCCTCCTGCCGCCGTTCCCTCGCCCCGGACGGCCTGCTCGTCGCCGAGATGCGCAACGGCGCCTTCTTCCTGGGCCGCACGGACCTCCTCACCGCCCCGGCCGCCGCCGGATTCACCTGGCAGGGCACCGCCTACCGCTCCACCACCACCCTGTCCGTGGACAGGGCGGCCCAGCTGCTGCGCCGCACGCGGGTGTGGACCGCGGACGACGGCTCCCCGCCGGTCGAGCAGCGGTCCGCGTGGCGCCTGCTCTTCCCCCAGGAGCTCCGCCACGTCCTCGCGGCCCACGGCTTCGAGGTGCTCGCCCTGTACGACGGCCCGGGCCCGCGCACCGACCCACGGTGGCAGGAGGGCGACCTCCCCGCGCCGACGGCCGACGGCGACCGGCTGCATCTGGTCGCCCGCCGCGTCGCCGCTCCCGCCCCTGAAAGCCCCTGAACGCTCCTGCACGCCCCCTGAGGCCCCCATACCGACCGTTCGCACCACAGCGAGGAACACCGCTTTGAACACCACCGTGAACACCGCCATGAACCACTCTCCCGCCCCCGAGCGCACAACCGACGATCCTCGCTTCCCCGGGCTCCGCAGACGGGGCTTCCTCACCGTCGCCGCCGGTGCCGCGGGCCTCGGCGCCCTCGCCCTGACGGGCTGCGACGCCACGGGACCGGCCGCCGACACCGCGAAGTCCACCACCGAGGCCGGCGGCGAGCCGCGGCGCGGCGGACGCCTCCGCGCCGCCTTCGCCGGCGGCGGCGCGAGCGAGACCCTCGATCCGCACCTCGCCAACCTCTTCGGGGACGTGGCCCGTGCCAAGGCCCTCTTCGACAAGCTCGCCGACCACGGCCCCGACCTGTCCGCCCGGCCGCGCCTCGCCACCCGGTGGGAGCCCAACGCGAGCCTGGACCGCTGGAAGGTCACGCTGCGCGAGGCCGCCTTCCACGACGGCACGCCGGTCACCGCCGCCGACGTCCTGCACAGCTACCGGCGGATCACCGACCCGAAGAAGGCGTTCCGGGCCAAGGCGTCCCTGGAACCCATCGACCTGAAGGCCAGCCGCGCACTGGACGAGCGGACCGTCGAGTTCGTCCTCAAGCGGCCCACCGCCGAATTCCCCAACGTGCTGGCCGCCTTCGGCGCGTACGTCGTGCCCGGGAGGGAGCAGGACTTCGACCGGAACCCGGTCGGCAGCGGCCCCTTCCGCCTCGTCTCCTTCGCCCCCGGGAAGTCCGCCCTCCTCAGGCGCAACGACGACTACTGGGACGGCGCCCCGTACCTGGACGAACTGGAACTCGTCGTCGCCAACGAGGAGTCCGCCCGCATCAACGCCCTCCTCGGCGGCCAGATCGAGTACGCCCACGAGCTCGCCCCCACGACCGCGCGGGCCCACGAGGGCCGGGGCCGGGTCGAGATCGTCCGCCTCCGCAACAGCACCATGCAGGCGTTCGCGATGAAGACGGACCGCCCGCCCTTCGACGACAAGCGGGTACGGGAGGCGTTCTTCCTGATCGCCGACCGCGCGGAGCTGGTCGCCGGCGCCCTGTCCGGCGCCGGAGAGATCGGCAACGACCTGTTCGGAAAGGGCTACGAGTACTACGACGCGAGCCTGCCCCAGCGGGAACAGGACCTCGACCGGGCCAGGGCGCTGCTCAAGGAGGCCGGAGCCGAGGGCCTCCAGGTCACCCTCGACACCTCGCCCGTCGCCGCCGGGTTCACCGAGGCCGCCACCATCTTCCGCGACCAGGCCGCCAAGGCCGGCGTCACCGTCACCGTGAGGACCGGCAGCAAGGACAGCTACTGGAAGGACGTCCTCGACTCCGGCACCTTCTGCTCCTACCGCTCCGGCGCCATGCCCATCGAAGCGCACATCTCCCAGCGCCTGCTCACCGAATCCACCACCAACGCCACCAAGTGGCACCACAAGGACTTCGACGCCCTCTACCAGCAGGCGCAGTCCACCAAGGACAAGGCCGCGCGCACGGCCGTGTACGCCCGCATGCAGCGCCGGCTGCACGCCGAAGGCGGCTTCCTGGTCTGGGGCTTCGCCGACTGGATCCTCGGCACCGCCCGCCGCGTCCGGGGCGTCGAGACCAAGGCGCCCGCCAACTCCCTCGACTGGGCCCGCTTCGACAAGGTGTGGCTCGCGTGACCGGACCACGGTCCTGGATCGCCCGGCGGCTGCTCCTCGGTGCGGCGCAGACGGCGGCCGTCGTGCTGCTCGTCTTCGCCCTCACCGAGGCGCTGCCGGGCGACGCCGCCGTCGCCCTCGCCGGCGACCAGCCCGACCCGGAGCGCATCGCCGCCCTCCGCGAGGCGATGGACCTCGACCGGCCCGCGCTCGAACGCCTCGCGGACTGGACGGCCGGACTGGCCCACGGAGACCTCGGCACCTCCCTGGCCTCCGGGCGGCCCGTCGGCACGTACATCGCCGACGGCTTCGGACCCACGCTGCTGCTCGCCGCCCTGACGTTCGCGCTCCTCGTCCCGGCCGGCCTCGGCCTCGGGGTCCTCGCCGCCCGCCACGAGGGCGGGTTCGTGGACCGGCTGGTCAGCGCGGTGACGCTCGGCGTGTACGCCGTGCCCGAGTTCGCCTTCGGCATGCTCCTCGTCACGGTCCTCGCCCTGCACCTCGGCTGGGTCCCGCCGACCGCCGTCGGCTACGGCACCGACCTCCTGGCCCACCCCGCCGCGCTGGTCATCCCCGTCCTCGTCCTGCTCTCGCGCCCGGTGTGCTCCCTCGCCCGGCTGGTGCGCGCCGGCATGATCGACGCCCTGGACTCGCCGTACGCGGCACACGCCCGCCGCTACGGCGTCCCGGGCCCGCGCGTCCGGTACGGCCACGCGCTGCCCAACGCCCTCGCGCCCGCCACCCAGCAACTGGCCCGCACCGTCGACTGGCTGCTGTGCGGGGTCGTCGTCGTGGAGGCGCTGTACGTGATCCCCGGCCTGGGCACCGTCCTGATGAACGCCGTCGCCGAACGGGACGTGCCCGTCGTCCAGGGCCTCGCGGTCGTCTTCGGCGTCACCACCGTCGTGCTCAACCTCGGCGCGGACCTGGTCGCGCGCCGGTTCGCCCCGCGGGCGGAGGCGGCCGCGTGAAGTCCCGTTTCGCGCTCGGCGCCGCCGTCGCGGGCATTCCCCTCGCGCTGGCCCTCCTCGGACCGCTGTTCGCCGACGGCCCCGGGCCCCGAGCCGCCTCCTTCGCGCTCGGCGGCGGACACCCGCTCGGCACCGACTTCGTCGGCCGTGACGTCTGGGACCAGGTCCTGCTGGGAGGGCGATCGGTGGTCCTCGTGGCGCTGGCCGCGACCGCACTCGCCTATCTGATCGCGTTCCCCCTCGGCGTCGTCAGCGCCCTCACCCACCGCGCCTGGCTCGAAGAGCTGCTAATGCGGCCGCTCGACGTGCTGCTCGCGGTGCCGTCGCTGCTGATGATCCTGCTCGTTGCCGCCGTCCTCACCCCGGGGGCCGCCGGACTCGCCCTCCTCGTGGCGCTGGTCAACATCCCCGACGCCGCCCGCATCGTCCGTGCCGCGGCGGCCGAGGCGGCGTCACGCCCGGCGGTCGAAGCCCTGCGGATGCAGGGGGAGACCTGGTGGCGTACCGCCGTCGGCTACGTCGGCAGGTCCCTCGCCCGCACGCTCGTCGCCGACGCGGGCGTACGGCTGACCGGTGTGCTGTACCTCGTGGCCACCGCGGCGTTCCTCGGCGTCGGCGTCGAGCCGGACGCCGCCGACTGGGCGGTCATGGTGGACCGCAACCGCACCGGGCTGTTCGTCCAGCCCTGGGCCGTGGTCGTGCCCGCCCTGCTCATCGTCGCCCTGACCATGGGCGTCAACCTGCTCGCGGACGCCGGGCTGGAGAAGAGGAGACGGACGTGGAAGCCGTGAAAGCCGTCGCCGAGATCAAGAACCTGCGCGTGGAGATCGGCGGCAGGGCCATCGTCGACGGGGTCGACCTCCGCGTGCTCCCCGGCACCGTCACCGCGCTCGTGGGCGCGTCCGGCAGCGGCAAGACGACCACGGGCCTCGCCCTGCTCGGCGAATACCCCGCGGGTGCCGTCGTGTCCGGCGACGTCCGCGCGCCCGGCGGCCTCGTCGGCCACGTCCCGCAGCACCCGGCGGCCGTCCTCAACCCCGCCCGCCGCGTCGGCGCCCTGCTCCGGGACCTCGCCCGCCCCCAGGTACGGCACCTGCCGTGGCGGGAGCGCCGTGCCGCCCTCCACGAGCGCGTCCTGCGGGCCCTGGCGCAGGCCCGGCTCCCCGACGCCGAGGCGATGCTGCGCCGCTACCCCCACCAGCTGTCGGGCGGCCAGCAGCAACGCGTCGTCCTGGCGCAGGCGCTGCTGCTCGGCGCCGGGGTGATCGTGGCCGACGAACCGACCACGGGCCAGGACCCGTCGACGAAACGGGGCATCGTCGAGCAGCTCGCCGCCGTGGCACGGGAGGGGATCGCCGTCGTCCTCCTCAGCCACGACCTGGACGTCGTCCGCGCGCTCGCCGACGAGGTCCTCGTCCTGCGGGACGGCCGGGTGGTGGAGTCCGCGCCGGCCGAACGCCTGTGGCGCGCGCCCCGCCACCCGTGGACGGCCGAGCTCCTGGCCTCCGCTTCCGGCACCGGCCGCGTCGAGCCGGTGTCCGGGGGCGCCCCGACCCTGGAGGTGGGCCCCCTCACCGCGCGCCACGGCCGGACCGCCGTGCTCCGTCTGCCGGGGCTCAGCCTGCACCCCGGCGCGTGCCTGGCCGTCGTCGGCCGCTCGGGCAGCGGGAAGACCACCCTGGGCCGCTGCCTGGCCGGGCTGCACCGGCATCACGACGCCGACGTGCTCCTCGACGGCGTCCCCCTCCCGCGCAGCCTGCGGGACCGCACCCGTCAGCAGCTCGCCGCCGTCCAGTACGTCTTCCAGGACGCGCGCGCCGCGTTCGACGAACACCGCCCCGTCGTCCACCAGGTGGCCCGCACGGCCGTCCGGCTGCGCGGGGCGGCCGAGCCGGACGCCCTGGCCGAAGCGCTCACCACCCTCGCCGCCCTCGGCCTCGCCGAGAAGCTCGTCCGCCGCCGCCCCGGCGCGCTGTCGGGCGGAGAACTCCAGCGCGCGGCCCTGGCCCGGGCCCTGCTGGCCCGGCCCCGCGTGCTGATCTGCGACGAGATCACCTCCGGCCTCGACACGGTCACCCGCAAGGGAATCCTCGACACGCTCGCGGCCCTCGTGCGCGACCGCGGCGACCTGTCCCTGATGCTGATCACGCACGACCCGGCCACGGCCGCGCTCGCCGGCCGGGTCGTCGCGCTGGACGCCGAAGCCCTCGTCAGTCCGCCGGCAGACCGAGTTCCGCCGCCAGGCGGGCGCGATGCCAGGCGGGCGGGCCGAAGAGCCGGGTGGAGCCGTGGGCGCGCTTGAAGTAGCGGTGGGCGTCGTGCTCCCAGGTGATGCCGATGCCGCCGTGGAGCTGGATCATCTCGCCGGCCACCGCGGAGAACGCCTCCGAGCAGGCCGACTTGGCGGCGGCGGCGAGCCGGGGCAGCTCCGGGCCGCCGTCGGCGGCGGCGAAGGCCGCGCCCAGCGCGGCGGAGCGGGCGGACTCCACCAGGACGTACGCGTCGGCGAGTCGGTGCTTGACCGCCTGGAAGGAACCGATGGGGCGGCCGAACTGGATCCGCTCCCCGGCGTAGGCGAGCGTGATCTCCAGGCAGCGTGCGGCGGCACCCACCTGTTCGGCGGCGAGCGCCGTGCAGGCCAGGTCCAGGACGTCCGACAGGACCCGGTCGCCGCCGCCCTCGGCGCCGACGAGCCGGCCCTCCGCTCCGGTGAGCACGACGCGCGCCTGAGCCCGCGTGGAGTCCATCGTCACGGACGCCTCGCGGGCGACTCCCGGCCCGTCGGCGGACACCTCGAAGAGGGAGACGCCCGCCTCGGAGCGGGCCGCCACGAGCAGGAGCCCGGCCTCCGCGCCGTCGAGTACGTGCTCCTTGGCCCCGGTGATCCGCCAGGTCCCCCCGCGGCCGGGGTGGGCCCGTGCCCGTACGGCGGACGGGTCCCAGGAGCCGTGCTCGGCCCACGCGAGGGTGCCCACCACGACGCCCGAGGCGAGCCCCGGCAGGAGGCGGGCGCAGGCGTCGTCGTCGCCGGACGCGAGCAGCGCCCGCACCGCGAGCACCGCGGAGCCGAGGTACGGGACGGGGCTCAGCTCGCGGCCCAGTTCCTCCATGACCACGGCGGTCTCGAGGGCCCCGCACCCGGCGCCGCCGTACTCCTCCGGGACGGCGAGCCCCGCGACGCCGACCTGCCGGGTCAGCGGCCGCCATGCCGCGGCGCCGGGATGGCGCCCGAGCACGGCCCGCACGGCGGATCGCAGTTCTTCCTGTTCCTCGGTCGGCCTCACGCTTCTGCTCCTCTGGGTGCCGGGCGGCTTCAGGAGGCGAGGACACGGGCGCGGCAGGCCGCGGGCGTGCCCCAGGCGTCGCGCAGCGGGCGCGCCTTGCGGATCCACAGGGCGAGGTCCAGCTCCTCCGTGTAGCCGACGGCTCCGTGGAGCTGCAGGGCGGTGCGGGCGGCGGCGTACGCGGCCTCGCCCGCCGTGAGCTTCGCCGCGGCGATCTCGGCGGAGCGGTGGCCCGCCCCCTCCGCCAGGGCCAGGGCGGCGGAGTGGAGCAGCGGCTGGGCGAACTCCAGGGCGATGAGCGCGTCGGCGAGACGGTGCTTGACCGCCTGGAAGGAGCCGATGGCGACGCCGAACTGGCGCCGCTGTCCGACGTACTCGACGGTCCGGTCGAGGAGGGCGCGGCCGAGGCCGAGGCACTGGGCGGCGGTCGCCAGGGCGGCGACCTCGGCGGCGTGCGCGGTCGCGGCGGCCACGGCCGGGCCCTTCGCCAGGACGGCTCCGCCGAGCGGGCGGGCCAGCCGCCGGGCCGGGTCGGCCGAGGGCTGGACGGGTCCGGCCCCCTCGGCCAGGCGCACGGTGTCCCCCTCGACGACGAGCACGTCGTCGGCGGCGTCCGCGTCCAGGGCGTAGGGCCCGCCGAGGGCCGGCACGCACAGCGAGACGACCGCCTTGCCGTGGGCGATCCGCGGCAGCAGGGCGGCGGCCCCGGCGTCGCCGAGCCGGTCGAGGAGCGCCGCCGCGGCGACCGTCTCCACCAGCGGGCCGGGCACGGCGTGACGGCCCAGCTCGGTGAAGGCGACGGTCGTCTCGACCGGCAGGGGGCCGAGGCCGTCGTGCCGGTCCGGTACGGCGAGGGCGAAGACGCCCGCCTCCGCGAGCCGCGTCCAGAGCGCCCGGCCGGGAGCGGTGTCGCCGGCCGCCCAGGCGCGTACGGTTCCTGGGGTGTCGGCCGCGGCGAGCAGGGAGTCGAGGGAGCGGGCGAACTCCCGCTGTTCGTCGTCGAGGAGGAACCGCATCACCGGCGTCCCTTCGGGAGGCCGAGCAGCCGCTCGGCGATGATGTCGCGCTGGATCTCGTTGGTGCCGGCGTAGACGGGTCCGGCGAGGGAGAAGGTGTGGCCTTCGGCCCAGCTGCCGTGCGCGGGCGCTTCGGTGGCCTCGTCGGACAGTTCGCCGTACGGTCCCAGGAGGTCGAGGGCGGTCTCGTGGAGCGCGATGTCGAGCTCGGACCAGAAGACCTTGTTGAGGCTGGACTCGGCGCCGATCGTGCCTCCGGCGGCGATCCTCGAGGCGTTGGCGTAGGTGAACAGCCGGTAGGCGCGGGCTCCGACGACCGCGTCGGCGACCCGGTCGCGCAGGGCGGTGTCGCCCGGGTCGGCGTTCTCCCGCCACAGTCCGGTCAGGCGTTCGGCGGCGGCCGTGAACCGGCCCGGGCTGCGCAGGGTCAGCCCCCGCTCGTTGCCCGCGGTGCTCATCGCGACCCGCCAGCCCTGTCCCGGCGCGCCGATCACGTCCTCGTCGGGCACGAAGACGTCGTCGAGGAAGAGTTCGGCGAAGGCGGGCTTTCCGTCGAGACGCCCGATGGGGCGTACGGTCACCCCGTCGGCGCCCAGCGGGAACATGAGGTACGTCAGGCCCTGGTGCGGCCTGGCGGTGTCGGGGTCGCTGCGGAACAGGCCGAAGGCGCGGTCGGCGAAGGCCGCCCGGGACGACCAGGTCTTCTGGCCGTTCAGGAGCCAGCCGCCGTCGGTCCGGCGGGCGGTGGAGCGCAGCGAGGCGAGGTCGGAGCCGGACTCGGGCTCGGACCAGGCCTGGGCCCAGACGACCTCGCCGCTCGCCATGGGGGGCAGGACGCGGGCGCGCTGCTCGTCCGTGCCGTGTTCGAAGAGGGTGGGGGCGAGGAGGCTGATGCCGTTCTGGCTGACCCGGCCGGGGGCGCCGGCGGCGTAGTACTCCTCCTCGTGGATCAGCCACTGGAGGATCGTCGCGCCCCGGCCGCCGTACTCCTCGGGCCAGGAGACCACCGACCGGCGGTCGGCGAACAGGGTGCGCTCCCATTCCCGGTGGGCGGCGAATCCCTCCTCCGTCTCCAGGGAGGGCAGCGGGGTGCGGGGCACGTGGGTGGTGAGCCAGGCGCGGGCCTCGGCCCGGAAGGCGTCCTCCGCCGCGGAGAAGTCGAGGTCCATGTCAGGCTCCCGCCCCCCGGGCGTGCGGGGGGCGCTGCCCGGAGTGCCACGGCGTCGCGTGGGGGCCGACGCCGCCCAGCGCGGCGGGGGCGGTCTCGGTGTCGCGGTGACCGGGCCGGTCCCTGGTGGCCTCGGCCGCGTGGCCGAGGCGTGCGTAGCGGACCGGCGCCGTGGGCGCGGTGCGGGCAGCGGACATCCGCCCTCCTTCCCTAACAAGTGTTTGGTAGGTTAACGTACGGCCATGAGCGACGTCGAGGAGTTCCGCAGAGAGGTCCGCGGCTGGCTGCGCTCCCACCTCACGGGCGACTTCGCCGCCCTGCGCGGGCGCGGCGGCCCCGGACGGGAACACGAGGCGCACGCCGAACGCCTCGCCTGGGAACGGCACATGGCCGCCCACGGATGGACCTGCGTCGGCTGGCCCGAGGAGTACGGCGGACGCGGCGCGACCCTCGAACAACAGGTCGCCTTCCACGAGGAGTACGCCCTCGCCGACGCCCCCGCCCGCGTCAACCACATCGGCGAGCAGCTCCTCGGCCCCACCCTCATCGCCTTCGGCACCCCCGCACAGCGCGAGCGGTTCCTCCCGCCGATCGTCGCCGCCGGGGAACTCTGGTGCCAGGGCTACTCCGAGCCCGACGCCGGCTCGGACCTGGCCAACGTCCGCACCCGCGCCGAACGGGACGGCGACCACTGGGCGGTCACCGGACAGAAGGTGTGGACCTCGCTCGCGCACGAAGCCGACTGGTGCTTCGTCGTGGCACGCACCGAGCCCGGATCGACCCGCCACCAGGGCCTGTCCTACCTCCTCGTCCCCCTGGACCAGCCGGGCGTCGACATCAGGCCGATCGTCCAGCTGACCGGCACCTCGGAGTTCAACGAGGTCTTCTTCGACGGCGCCCGCACCCACGCCTCCCACCTCGTCGGCGCCGCCGGCGACGGATGGCGGGTCGCCATGGCCACCCTCGGCTTCGAGCGGGGCGTCTCCACCCTCGGCCAGCAGGTCGGATTCCGCCGCGAGCTGGAGTCGGTCATCGCGCTCGCCCGGCGCAACGGCGCCGCCGCCGACCCGCTCATCCGCGACCGGATCGCCCGGGCCTGGATCGGCCTGGAGACCATCCGGTTCAACGCGCTCCGCATGCTCGGCGGCGTCGCGGCCGGCGCCCCCGGACCGGAGGCGTCCATCGGGAAGATCTTCTGGGCCACCTGGCACAGGGAGCTCGGCGAACTCGCCATGGACGTCTGCGGCGCCGACGGCATGCTCGCCGCCGGCGGGCCCTACGACCTCACCGACTGGCAGCGCCTGTACCTGTTCTCCCGCTCCGACACCCTCTACGCCGGCTCCAACGAGATCCAGCGGAACATCATCGCCGAGCGCGTCCTCGGCCTGCCCAAGGAGGTCCGCCCGTGACCGCCCCGCACACGCCTCCGGCCTACGTACCGGGCCACGGCCTGCTCGCCGGCCGCACCGCCGTCGTCACCGCCGCCGCGGGCGCCGGCATCGGAGGCGCGACCGCCCGACGGCTCCTGGAAGAGGGCGCGAAGGTCATGCTCTCCGACGCCCACGCCCGCAGACTGAAGGAGTCCGAGGCCGGACTGGCCGCGGAGTTCGGCGCCGACCGCGTCGCCGCCCTCCCCTGTGACGTCACCGACGAGACCCAGGTCGCCGCACTGCTCGACCTCACCGTCGAGCGCCACGGCCGCCTCGACGTCGTCGTCAACAACGCGGGCCTCGGCGGCACCGCCGACCTCGTCGACATGACCGACGAACAGTGGGACAAGGTCCTCGACGTCACCCTCAACGGCACCTTCCGCTGCACCCGCGCCGCGCTGCGCCGCATGAAGGCCGCCGGCGCCGGGGGCGTCGTCGTCAACAACGCCTCCGTGGTCGGCTGGCGCGCCCAGAAGGGCCAGGCCCACTACGCCGCCGCGAAGGCCGGAGTGATGGCCCTCACCCGCTGCGCCGCCCTGGAGGCCGCCGAGTACGGCGTACGGGTCAACGCCGTCTCCCCGAGCCTCGCCATGCACCCGCACCTGGTGAAGGTCACCACCCCCGAACTCCTGGAGGAACTGACCTCCCGCGAGGCCTTCGGGCGCCACGCCGAGCCGTGGGAGGTGGCCAACGTGATCGTCTTCCTGGCCAGCGGCTACTCCTCCTATCTGACGGGGGAGGTCCTCTCCGTCAGCAGCCAGCACCCGTGAGACCGGCGCCGGAGCGGCGCCGCGAGATCCTGGACACGGCGGCCGAGGTGTTCGCCGCCCAGGGATACGACGCCACCAGCGTCCGCCGCATCGCCGACGCGGCCGGCCTGCTCGCGGGCAGCCTCTACTACCACTTCGACTCCAAGGAGTCGATGCTCGACGAGATCCTCCGCGCCTTCCTGGACGAGCTGTGGGCCCGGTACGACGCCGTGCTCGCCGCCGTGCTCGGCCCCCGGGAGACCCTGGAGGCCCTCGTCACCGAATCGTTCCGGGAGATCGACCGGCACCGCGCCGCCGTCGCCATCTACCAGAAGGAGTCCAGGCACCTGCGGGAGCAGCCGCGCTTCGGCTACCTCGCGGGCTCGCGGCGCAGGTTCGAGGAGGCCTGGCTCACGACCCTGGAACGCGGCGTGGCCGCCGGGGTCTTCCGCACCGACCTCGACGTCCGGCTCACCTACCGCTTCGTGCGCGACACCGTGTGGGTCGCCGCGTCCTGGTACCGGCCGGGCGGACAGCACAGCCCGGAGGAGATCGCCCGCCAGTACCTGTCGACGGTGCTGGAGGGAATCGCCCTCCGTGACGGACATCGGACGTACGGACGTCGCGCGAAGAAGGAGTGACCATGGCCGAGGCCTACATCGTCGAAGCGGTACGCACCCCCGTCGGCCGGCGGAACGGCGGACTGTCCGCCGTCCACCCCGCCGACCTCGGCGCCCATGTGCTGAAGGCGCTGATGGAGCGCGCGGGCGCCGACCCGGCGGCCGTCGAGGACGTCGTCTTCGGCTGCCTGGACACCGTCGGCCCGCAGGCCGGCGACATAGCCCGCACCGCCTGGCTGGCCGCGGGCCTGCCCGAGGAGGTGCCCGGCACGACCGTGGACCGCCAGTGCGGCTCCTCCCAGCAGGCCCTGCACTTCGCCGCGCAGGGCGTCCTGTCCGGCACCCAGGACCTCGTCGTGGCCGGCGGCGTGCAGAACATGTCGATGATCCCCATCGCCTTTGCCGGCCGCCAGGCCGCCGATCCGCTCGGCCTCACCGAGGGCCCGTACCTCGGCTCCGCGGGCTGGCGCGCCCGCTACGGAGACCAGCCCGTCAACCAGTTCCACGGCGCCGAACTCATCGCCACGAAGTGGGGCGTCTCCCGCCGCGACATGGAGGAGTTCGCCCTGCGCTCGCACCAGCGGGCCGCCCGCGCCATCGACGAGGGCCGCTTCGACCGGGAGATCGTCGCCTTCGGCGACGTCACCACCGACGAGGGCCCGCGCCGCGACACCACGCCGGAGAAGATGGCCGGCCTGAAGCCGGTGGTCGAGGGCGGCCGGATCACCGCCGCCGTGTCCTCGCAGGTCTCCGACGGCGCCTCGGCGATGCTCATCGCCTCGGAACGCGCCGTACGGGAACACGGACTGACCCCGCGCGCCCGCGTCCACCACCTCTCCGTGCGGGGCGAGGACCCCATCCGCATGCTGTCCGCGCCCATCCCGGCGACGGCGTACGCCCTCAAGAAGGCCGGCATGACCCTCGACGACATCGACCTCGTCGAGATCAACGAGGCCTTCGCCAGCGTGGTCCTCGCCTGGCTGAAGGAGACCGGCGCAGACCCCGACAAGGTCAACGTCAACGGAGGCGCCATCGCCCTCGGCCACCCCCTCGGCGCGACCGGCACCAAGCTGACCACCACCCTCCTCCACGAACTGGAGCGCACCGGGGGCCGCTACGGCCTCCAGACCATGTGCGAGGGCGGCGGTCAGGCGAACGTGACGATCATCGAGCGTCTCTGACGCTCCCGGGCCCGGCGGCGAAGCCCCGCGCCACGCGCGTGACCGGTGCGGGGACCCCCGGGGTCCCCGCACCGGGACGTCAGTCCTTCGCGGACAGGGCGTCGAGCGTGGCGCGGGCCTCGGACATGAGGCGGTCGACGAGTTCGGCGCAGGACGGCAGGTCCTCGATCACTCCGGCGACCTGACCGGAGGCCATGACACCGAGATCGGTACGGCCGTCCACCATGGACGCCTTGAGCAGCATGGGGGTGTTGGCGGCGAGCAGGACCTGGCTCCACGTCAGGTCCTTGCCGTGCCTCATGGCCAGGCCGTCACGGATCATGCCCGTCCAGGTCATGCCGGACTCCCGCCGGAAGGCCGACGCGTGCCGGACCGCCCGCAGCAGCGAGGCCGCCCGGCCCGAGCGCTCCAGGGCGTCGACGAGTTCCGTCCGCAGCATCCGGTGCGGCAGGCCGTCCACCTTCGTGGTGACGGTGACGTCCTTGACGGCCGCGGCGAGATAGCGGGCCTTCACCGGGTCGGGGACCGTGCTGTCGGAGGTCAGGAGGAAGCGCGTGCCCATGGCGATGCCGGCCGCGCCGTAGGCCAGCGCCGCGACCAGGCCCCGGCCGTCGTGGAAGCCGCCGGCCGCGACGACCGGGACGTCCACGGCGTCCACGACCTGCGGGAGCAGGACGGTGGTGGCGACGCTCCCGGTGTGGCCGCCGCCCTCGCCGCCCTGCACGATCACCGCGTCGGCGCCCCACGCCGCGACCTTCTCGGCGTGGCGCCTGGCGCCGACGGACGGGATGACGACGACCCCCGCGTCCTTGAGCCGCGCGATCAGTTCTCGGGAGGGCGCGAGCGCGAACGAGGCGACCCGCACGCCCTCGTCGATGATGATCCGCACCCGCTCGCCCGCGTCCCCGGCGTCCGCCCGCAGATTCACACCGAACGGCGCGTCCGTACGGGACCTGACCTCGCGGACGGCCGACCGGAGCTGCCCGACGGACATCGTCGCCGACGCCAGGATGCCGAGCGCGCCCGCGTCGGCGGCCGCCGAGACCAGGCGGGGGCCCGCCACCCACCCCATGCCGGTCTGGACGACGGGGTGGCGCACCCCGACGAGTTCGGTCAGGCGGGTGGGGATCGTGACGTCGCTCATGAGGGCACCTCCCGGTCGCGCAGACCCTTCGGGTCGATCGCCTCGCGGATCAGGCGCAGTTCCTCCGCGGTCGGCTCGCGGGTGTGCGGCACGTCCTGGGGGACGGTCAGCGCGAAGCCGGTCGCCTCCCGGACCTGCTCGACGGTCACGCCCGGGTGCAGGGAGCGCAGCCGCATCGACCGGTCCGGCGTCTCGAAGTCGAGGACGCCCAGGTCGCTGACGACCTCAGGGAGGCGGTGGTAGCGGGTCGCGGAGGGGCCGGCCGCGGCGGCCCGGTCGTGTCCGACGCCGGACACCATGTCGACCCGCTCGACGAAGACGCGCGGCGAGTGCTTGGGGACCCAGTAACTCGTGGGGTTGTTCAGCGAGTTGACCGGTGCGCCGCGCACACCGAGCAGCTGGCGCCTGGGACGCGCCCAGTCTCCGATGCAGCTGATGTTCTGGTTGCCGTACCGGTCGATCTGGCTCGCGCCCATCATCACGTGCCGCCGCCCGGTGGTGACGAGCGCCAGGTGCTGTCGGTACGGCAGCCAGCCCTCGACCACCCCGGGCGCGGCGCCCACGGCGGGCACGTCGCCGACGAGCAGCGCCTCGCCGTCGGTCAGCAGCAGGTCGGGGGAGAAGGTCAGCCTCGCGAGGCGGGCGCCGACCATCGGGACGGTGCCCATCGGACTGGCCAGGACCTCGCCCGCGTCCCGCCACACCTCGGCGCAGGCGACGACGCAGTACTCGGCCCGCGTCGCCGTCGTGGCCGTGTCGGTGCCGCTCATGCTTCCTCCTCGTGGAACGCCGCGACCGCGGCCTGGTAGGCGTCCTCGTCACCGGACAGGAAGCGGGCGGTGAACTCCCGCCATCCCTCCGGGTCGCGGGCCGCCCTGACGTAGGCGCGCTGGAAGGCCTCGTCCCGGTCGTAGTCGGGGGCGCAGGAGGTGAAGTGCGCGCCGTTCGGGGTCTCCACCACGCCGTCGACGAACGCGCGCTTGAGCAGCAGCGACTGCGGACCCGCGTCCTTGAGCAGCTCGGCGGTCTCCACGATGCGCTCGCAGGAGACGTACGCGGTGTCCGCGGCCTCGCAGAACAGGTCGTCGAAGTACGGGTCGGGGCCCAGGTACTGACCGTTGCCGTGCGCGTCGGCACGATTGAGGTGGACCAGCGCGGCGTCCAGGCGCAGCCCGGGGACCGCGACGAGCTCCTCGCGGTCCTCGTACGGGGACGTGATCGTGCGCAGCCGCGGGTTGACGGTCATCACGTCGGAGCCGAGCCCGGCCCGGACGGGCATGAAGGGCAGCCGGTGCACGGCGGCGGTCAGCCCCCACATGACCATCGCCTCGTCCAGCTCCACCAGTTCGAGGGAACCGCGCTGCCGGGCCGCGCCGAAATGCGGCTCCAGGGAGATGGAGTCGAGCGTGGCGAAGGCCGCGACCAGCTTGCGGATCCTCCCGGCGGCGCAGAGGAGGCCGACGTCCGGGCCGCCGTACGAGACCACGGTCAGATCGGTGACGTCCGACCGCAGCAGCGCCCGTACCAGCGCCATCGGCTTGCGCCGGGAGCCCCAGCCGCCGATGCCGATCGTCATCCCGCTGCGGAGCCGGCCCACGACCTCCTCGGCGGTCATCGTCTTGTCCCTGCTCACGGCTGCGGCTCCTTGTCCGTCTCGACGGTGAGGTCCCTCACGCCGGTGGCGTCCTTGCCGAACGCGTCCCGGACGCGGTCGGCGACGCCGCTGAGGTTGGCCTCGAAGGTGAAGCCCTGCTCGAAGCGGTAGCTGCGGTGGACGTCCACCGGGTCGATGCCGTTGATCGCCGCCTTGGCCAGGCGGATCAGCTGTCCGTCCTTGGCGGTGATCTCCCGGGCCAGTTCGAGCGCCGCGTCGAGCAGGCGCTCGCGCGGCACGACCCGCCAGACCGAGCCGTGCCGGTGCAGCTCCTCGGCGGTGACCGTGCGCGAGGTGTAGTACAGGGCCCGCATGAGCTGCTGGGGGACCAGCCGCGCGAGGTGCGTGGCCGCGCCGAGCGCGCCCCGGTCGAGCTCGGGCAGGCCGAAGGTCGCGTCCTCGGAGGCGACGATCGCGTCGGCGTTGCCGACCAGGCCGATGCCGCCGCCGAGGCAGAAGCCGTGCACGGCGGCGACCACCGGCACCTCGCAGTCGTAGACCGCGGCGAAGGCCTCGTAACAGCCGCGGTTGGCACCCAGGAGGGCGTCGTGTCCGGCCGTGCGCCGGATCTCCTTGATGTCGACCCCGGCGTTGAACCCGCGGCCCTCCGCGGTGAGCACGACGCAGCGCACCTCGGGATCGGCTCCGGCGGCGCGCAGGGCGGCGGCGAGGTCGTACCAGCCCCGCACGGGGAGGGCGTTGACCGGTGGGAAGTCGACGGTGACGACGGCGATGCCCTTGTCCGGGGCGGAGGTGGAGACACCCATGAGCAGATCAGCTACCTTTCCACCAAACGTTTGTTAGGTGGAAGATAGCAGCGGTTCACGCGCTGCGGGAGGTGTCCATTGGCAGTCACCATCGACCTGTCGGGATCCGTCGCCGTCGTCACCGGCGGCACGCGAGGCGTCGGCTCCGGGATCGCCAGAGCGCTGCTCGAAGCCGGTGCGGACGTCGTGACCTGCGCCCGGAGGGAACCCCACGAGCCCGTGGAGGCGGCCGGCCGCACGGCCCGCTTCCTCCCCGTCGACCTGCGGGACCCCGAGGCCGTCGCCGGCTTCTTCGACCGGGTACGCCGTGACCACGGACGGCTCGACACCCTCGTCAACAACGCCGGAGGAACCCCCTACCGGATGCTCGGCGACGGAGAGGCCGAGCGACACGCCCGGGTCGTCGGACTGAACCTCGTCGCCCCGCTGACCGCCTCCCTCGCCGCGTACGACGTGATGCGCGGCCAGCCCGGGGGAGGAGCCGTCATCATGATCGGCAGCGTCAGCGGCACCCGCCCCTCCCCGGGCAGCGCCGCCTACGGCGCCGCCAAGGCCGGCCTCGACCACCTCGCCCGGTCCATGGCCGTCGAATGGGCGCCTCGGATACGCGTCAACACCCTCGTCCTCGGCATGGTGCGCACCGAACTCTCCCACCTCCACTACGGAGACGAGGCCGGCGTCGCCGCCGTCGGCCGCACCGTCCCTCTCGGCCGGCTCGCCGAGCCCTCCGACGTCGGCGACGCCTGCGTCTTCCTCGCCTCCGACCGTGCCGCGTACATCAGCGGCGCCAGCCTCCACGTGCACGGGGGCGGGGAACGCCCCGCCTTCCTGGACGCGGCCACCGCCGACCACTGAACCCCACCGAAAGGGACTCGCCCACCATGACTGGACTCTGCGACGGACGCGTCGTGATCGTCACCGGAGCCGGCCGCGGACTCGGCCGCGCGCACGCGCTCGCCTTCGCCGCCGAAGGCGCCAAGGTCGTCGTCAACGACCTCGGCGTCGGACTCGACGGCACCGGCGGCGGCGCCGCCCCCGCCCGGCAGGTCGTCGACGAGATCACCGCCATGGGCGGAGAAGCCGTCGCCCACGGCGGCGACATCGCCACCGCCGACGGCGCCGCCTCGCTCGTCACCACCACCCTGGACGCGTTCGGCCGCCTCGACACCCTCGTCAACAACGCCGGCTTCCTCCGCGACCGCATGCTCGTCAACCTCGACGAGGACGACTGGGACGCCGTCATGCGCGTCCACCTCAAGGGCCACTTCCTGCCGCTCAAGTACGCCACCGCTCACTGGCGCGCCGAGACCAAGGCCGGGCGCGTGCCCGACGCGCGCGTGATCAACACGAGCTCCGGCGCGGGGCTGCTCGGCAGCGTCGGCCAGGGCAACTACGCGGCCGCCAAGGCCGGGATCGTCGGGCTCACCCTCGTCGCCGCCGCCGAGACGGCCCGCTACGGCGTCCACGTCAACGCCATCGCCCCCGCCGCCCGCACCCGCATGACCGAGCAGACCTTCGCCGAGACCATGGCCGCGCCCGGCGGCACCGCCTTCGACGCCATGGCCCCCGAGAACGTCTCCCCCCTCGTCGTCTGGCTCGGCTCCGCCGCCTCCGCCGGCGTCACCGGCCGCGTCTTCGAGACGGAGGCCGGCCGCATCACCGTCATGGAGGGCTGGCGGCCCGGACCCACCGCCGACAAGCACGCCCGCTGGACTCCCGCGGAAGCCGGCGCCGCCGCCCGCACCCTCCTCGCCGCCTCCGCACCCCCCCACCCCGTCTACGGCACCTCCTGACCCCCCGCGCCCCCGCCTTGCGCACTTGCGCCCACGCCCCCGCGTTGTGGCCGCGCCCCGCGCGTTGTGGGCGATCGTTCCGTCGGGGCGATGCCCACCCCCGCGCCCCCACGCCGCGGGCTTGCGCCCACGCCCCCGCGTTGTGGGCCGCCCCTGCCCGTTGTGGGCGATCGTTCCGCTGGGGCGGTACCCGCCCTCGCGCCTTCGCCCCGCCCGTTGTGGGCACTCGTCGCGCTGGGGCGGTGCCCACCCGCAACCGCCGGTGCCCCGCGCGTTGTGGGCGATCGTTCTGCCGGGTGGTGCCCACCCCGGCGCCTCGGCCCACCCCCGTTGTGGGCAATCGTTCCGCTGGGGCGGAACGGGTGGGCACAACGGACGGCGCCCTTTGCCGGGCCTAGGCTTTCGGGCCCGAACCCGCACCCGGTGCGCACCGGACTGTGGGTGCGGGCCAGGGCACGGGGGCGGAGGCGCCGCCGAGGGCGCCGTCCCGTGTGCCCACCCGTCCCGCCCAGCGGGACGATCGCCCACACGGCAGCGGGCGAAGGCTCACACAGCGGTGGGCGACAGCCCAGGCAGGCGTGGGCCCGTGCGACAGCGGGTGCGGGCTCACACGGGGCGGGGGCGCGGGCGCACACGGCAGCGGGCGAAGGCCCACACAGCGGTGGGCGACAGCCCAGGCAGGCGTGGGCCCGTGCGACAGCGGGTGCGGGCTCACACGGGGCGGGGGCGCGGGCGCACGCGGCGGCGGGCAAAGGCGCACGCGGCGGCGGGCGCGGGCGCACACAGCAGCGGGCGCACACGGCGGTGGGTGGAGGCGCACGCGGCGGTGGGTGGAGGTCCGCACCGCTTCCGCGTCGTCCGGTCGTCCGCCGGGGCGGGCCCGCTTAGGCTGGAGGGGCCGGGGGCGTCCGAGGGGCGAGGTGGGTGAGCGCGTGGCGGGGTCACTCGGCCGGGGAGCGGCCACCGCGGTGGGCACGTTCCGTTACGTGGGACGCCGCCGTGAGCTGGACCTGCTCGTGGCCGCGGTGCGGCAGCCGCCCGCGGTGGTGCTGATCGAGGGCGAGGCGGGGATCGGGAAGTCGAGGCTGGTCGGCGAGGCCGCCGCGCTGTGGCGGGCGGAGGGCAGGCCGGTGCTCACCGGGTTCTGCCAGCCGCTCCGCGAGCCCTTCCCGTACGGACCGGTGTCCGACGCGCTGACCAAGGCCGGCCCGTGGCTGCCGGACGGCCTGCCCGACGCGGTCGGCGCGCTGGTCCCGCTCCTGCCGGGCCTCGCGGACCGACTCCCCACGGCGACGTCCGAGCGGGGAGGGGACCAGGCCGAACGACTCCGGCTCGTCCACGGCGTGCGCGCCCTCCTCGCGGCCCTGGGGCCGACCGTCCTGGTCGTCGAGGACATGCACTGGGTCGACGAGGCCACCCGGGACCTGCTCCTGCTCCTCGCCCGCGACCTGCCGGAGGACCTCACCCTCGTCCTCACCTACCGCGCCGAGGACCTGCCCCCGGACACGTCGGTGCTCGGCGCGGCCTACCGCCACCCTTCGGGCGCCGGCGGCGCGGTGATCAGGCTCGGGCCGCTCACCCAGGAGGAGGTCAGGGAACTGGCCTCCTCGGCGCTCGGCCCGGTCGCCACGCCCGCCCTCGCGGCCGCGCTGTACGAGCGCAGCGAGGGCCTGCCGCTGGTCGCCGAGGAGGACCTGCTCACGCTCGCCGACCAGGGAGGCACGCTCGACCAGCGGGACGCGGTCCGCAGCCTCCGGGACACCGACGTGCCCAAGGGCCTGCGCGAGGCCGTCACCGAACGGCTGGCCGGTCTGTCGCCGGCCGGCGCGGCCGTCGTCGACGCCGCGGCCGTGCTCGCCGTCCCCTCGGACGAGGCCCTGCTCGCCGCGGTCGCCGGGCTCGACGCCGAGACCGGCACCGACGGGCTGGTCGAGGTGCTGGGCAGCTCGCTGCTCCGCGAGACGGAGGACCACCGGTACGCGTTCCGGCACGTGCTGGCCCAGCAGGTCGCGTACCGCCACATCCCCGCGCCGCGGCGGAGCCGGCTGCACGGGTCGGCCGTGGCGGCGCTCCAGGAACTGACTCCCGCGCCGCTCGTGCAGATCGCCCACCACACCCTGGCCCTCGGCGACCGCGCCGGGTGGCTGCGGCGGGCCGAGGAGGCCGCCGAGCAGGCCGCCGCCGTCGGCGACCAGGGCACGGCCGCCACACTGCTCCACCGGATCCTCGACGAGCCCGGACTCGACACCGAGCGGCGCTCCCGCGCGGCCACCGCGCTCGCGAGGATCGCGTACAACGGCGTCGACTTCACCTCCGCCGCGCGGCTGCTGCGACGCCTGGTGGAGGACCCGCACCTGCCGAGGGCGGTCCGCGGGGAGATCCGCACCGGCCTCGGACTGCTGCTCCTGAACGAGTCCGCGTCACCGTCGTGGGTCCGGGAACTCGAACTCGCGGTCGAGGACCTGTCGGAGCGGCCCGTGACGGCCGGCCGGGCGATGCTCGCCCTCGCGCTCAACGAGCGGGCCGGCCCGGCCTGGTCGGCACGCTGGATGGAGCGGGCCCGCCAGGCGCTCGACGACAGCGGTGACGAGGCCCTCCAGGCCGCGGTCGACGCGACGCGCCTGACCCTCCTCAGCTGGCAGGGCGACCCGGCGCTCTGGGACCTCCTCGACGCCCTCCCGCGGGACGCCGACTCCCCGGCGCAGCTCTGGCAGACCGCCCGGGCGCTCCACAACGTCGCCGAGGCGGCCATCGCGCTCGGGCACGACGTCCGCGCCGCCGGCCTGGTCGAGGAGAGCAGGCAGCAGGGCCGCCGGGCCGGCGCGGTGATCGTGGAGTGCTACGGGCGCGTCCTCGAACTCTGGCTGGACACCCTCGGCGGCCGCTGGGAGGGCCTGGAGGACCGCTTCGACGCCCTGATCGCCGCGTACCCGGGCATCAGCGTGCTCCACGCGGAGCGCCTGCTGTCCCTCGGCACGATGGCGTTCGCGCGGGGGCAGCGCGAGCCGGCCCTGGAGCACTTCGACCGGGCCGCGAAGCAGGGAGCACGCCAGATCGCCGTGAGCACCGAGCTGCGCGGCACCGCCGGTCTCATGTCCGTCCGGCTCGCGCAGGGAGCGGCTGAGGAGGCCTGGGCGGCGGCCGGGACCGCCCTCACCGTGCTCCGCGGCGCGCAGGCCTGGACGAAGGCCACGGGCCTCGTCCCCGTCGCCGTCGAGGCGGCCCTCGCGAGCGCCGACCGCTCCGCCGCCCAGGAGCTCGTCGAGGAGGCCGACCGGGGGCTGCGGGGCCGCGACGCCCCGGCGGCGCGGGCGGAGCTCCACGTGGCACGCGGACTGCTCCGCCTCGACGCCGACCCCGCGCGCGCGGCGGAGGAGTTCGGCGCCGCCCGCCGCGCATGGCGGGACATCGGGCGCCCGTACGAGGTCGCCCGCGCCACCGAGCGCCAGGGCCACGCGCTCGCCGCCGGGGAGCCCGCCGACGCGGCGGCACTCCTGGGCGCGGCCGCCGACGCGTACTCCGCACTCGGCGCGCAGGCCGACGCCTCCCGCTCCCGGCACCTGCTGCGGGACCTCGGACTCACCCGGCCCGACACCCCGGGCCGCCGCGGCTACGGGGACCGGCTCTCCCCCCGCGAACACCAGGTGGCGGAGCTCCTCGCCACGGGCGCGACCAACCAGGTCATCGCCGACACCCTGTACCTCTCGCCGCGAACCGTCGAGAACCACGTCGCCAGCGTCCTGCGCAAGCTGCGCACCACCCGCAAGGAAGTGGCGGCCGCGCTCGACGACCCCGCCCGGGATACCTGAGGCGCCGCCGGACCGGGCCGGATCCGAGGACCCCGCCCGGGATACCTGAGGCGCCGCCGGGCCGGGCCGGATCCGAGGCCCCGCTCCCGGCTTGCGTACCCCTAAAGCCCCCGACCCGGATTGTTTCCGTACCCCCCGGCCCGCACTGTGGAGAGCGGGGGAAATCGTCCGCAGTCCCGGGAGACCCGATGCATGCCGTCCCGCACCTCCGTCCGGTCGACCTCGCCGAGAACCGGTCCGTCCTCCGTCCGACGCGGTGGCCGGACCTGTCGTGCACCGAGCGGCGGTCCGCAGGATGCCTGACGGCCGCGACCGCCGCCTCGGTGCCGGTGCTGCGCCGGTTCGCCCGGGGCGTGGCGGCCCGCTGGGGGCTGCCGGCGGGGATCGACGACAGCCTGCGACTCGTGGTGAGCGAGCTGGTGGGCAACGCGGTCCGGCACAGCGGCGGTCCCGACGTGGCACTCTTCCTGTCCGCCGGCCTCTCGACGCTGGCCGTCGAGGTCAAGGACAACGGCCGCTGGCGGCCCCGTGCCGCCCGACCCCGGCACGACGGCGACCTCGCCTGCGGCGGCCGGGGCCTGGACATCGTCGCCGCGTGCGCACTGCGCTGCACCGTCCACACCAGGCCCGGGGGGACCCACATCGTGGCGGAACTCGCGCTCCGGGACTGAGGGAGCGGGACGGGGTGCCGTCCTGCCTCCTCGCGACGTCCGCCGGTGCCCGGCGGGCACCGGCGAAACGGTTCAGCCGACCTGGGTGGAGAGGCTCACGCCGCTGAAGTCCTGCGCGGCGGCGAGGCTGAAGTACACCCAGCCGGACGGCGGGTCGTCGATGGTCAGGGTCTCGCTGTTCCCCGCGTGGACGGACTTCGCCCGGTAGCCGGTGGTGGTGGCCCAGCTGCCGCCGCCGTAGTAGAGGTCGGCGTCGCCGGTGCCGCCGCTGCTGGTGATGGTCAGCCGCTTGACGCCGGCCGGCAGGTGGACGAAGTGGTAGCTGTAGTTGCCCCTGGAGGCGCTGAGGTCGTCGCGGCGGCAGTTCTGGTCGAACTGACGGGCGTCGGCGAGGGTGCAGAGGGGGGCGGGGGCGGCGGCGTCCGGCAGCGGGCCGCAGTCGGCGGTCGCGCAGTCGGTCGTGAGCCAGGTCGCGAAGTCCGCGTCGTAGCGGGTGCCGATGGTCTGCTTCAGGAAGGTACGGGCTCCGGTCCAGTCACCGGTGCGGTACGCGCCGAGTACGGTCCGGACGTCGGCGGGGTGCTTCTGGAGCATGTAGCGGACCGCGAGGAAGCCCCAGCGGTAGACCCGGTTCGAGTTGACCTCGGGGTCCTCCTCCTGGCCGTAGACGGTGTCGAAGAGGTCGCTGAGCCTGTACGTCAGCCTGCCGGCCTCGGCGATCGCGTCGGCGTTGCGCTCGTTGCGGTAGCCGTACGAGATGTTCTCGGCGATGCCCTCGACCCACCAGATGGTTGGCGTGGTCATGCCCGCCTCGAAGTCGCCGTGCATGTTGTACCGGCCGTCGAGGTAGTGGGTGTACTCGTGGTTGAGGTTCCAGATCTGGAAGTCGGGGCGCAGCCAGTCGGCCTCGTGGGCGATGAAGCGGGCCTGGTTGCCGGGAGCGGCCGGGTCGCCCTCCTCGTACATGCCGCCGTTGTCGACATCGATGTCGTAGACGGCCCAGGCGTACAGCGCGTACTGGGTGTAGTCGTCGAAGGCGACGACCTCCAGGTCGGTGTTCACGTCACCGGGGATCGCGCCCTTGTCGCCGATGATCCGGTGGAAGTAGGCGTCCTGGTTGACCAGGCTCGCGCAGGTGCTGTCCAGCTGTGCGGGGGACATGTCCTGGGCGCGGATCTCCAGCCCGGAGTTGCAGGTGCGCTGGATCGGCAGGACCAGGGGAAGGACGCGTGCGCCGAGGTCGCAGATCGCGTAGGCCGCGCAGTTGCCCCGGTCGTACTGGCGCGTGTACCAGCCCAGGTTCATGGTGATCGGCGCGGTGGGGCCGACGTTCGGGTACCGGTTGATCAGGTCCTTCAGCAGCGGCCGGACCCGGTCCTTGAGCTCGGGGACGTCCAGCGCGTAGCCGAGGTAGCGGCCGACGTTGCTCACGACGTCCAGGCGGTTCAGCTGGGCCTCGTTGCGCCGGACGAAGCCGGCCCAGGTGTCGAGGACGGACGGGTCGGCCTTGAGGGCGGCCCGCCAGCCTCGGCCGTCGTCCTTGGCCTTGAAGCCGTTCTCGACGACCCACTCGACGTGCTGCACGGCCAGGTTCATCTGGCCGGGCCAGGTGCCGTCGTAGCTGCCGAGCAGCCACTTCACGACACCGGCGTACCGGCCCGCCTCGTGGGTGCTGTCGATGAGCGTGACGACCTCGTTGAGGATCGCGCCGTTGGCGTCGGTGACGTCCTTGCTGCGCGGGGCGGCGAAGAAGGCGTCCAGCGCGCCGCGTGCCGCGTCCCGCAGCGCCGGCCCGTAGGCGCCGACGGCGTCCGCGTGGTTGTCCTGCACGTAGTAGCCCGCCCGCAGGAACATCACCAGCTGTCCGGTGGACGCGCGGTTGTCGCCCGCGTACGTGGCGGAGGCGTCGCGCAGGGCGTCGGCGACGGTCACCATCTGGGATTCGCGGAACGCCTTCCGCGCGTCCTCCCCGGTGAGGCCGAACAGCGGGTAGGTACAGGTGATCTGGGGGAGGGCCTTGAGCTGCTGGACCAGCGCGCCGCCGGTGGCGTTGACGACACCGGAGAGGTCGCCGCACGCGTCCGCGGCGGCGGCCGACGACCGCTTGCCCGTCCTGGCGCCGGGCGCGGGCGGCGGGCCGGACTCCTCGGTGCCGTCCTGTGAGGAGAGTCGGAAGCGGGGGTTGTCGCTGATCGCGTGGGGCGACTTGGGGACCGGGATCGCCCGCGGCGCCGTGGGCGCCGCCTCGCGCGCGATCGCGCCGGCGGGCGCCGTGCCGCCGAAGGGGACGGCCTGGCTCTGCGGCGCGAACAGGCCGAGGGTGAGGAAGACCGCTGTACCGAGCACGGGAAGTCTTCGCGCACGGGTCTTCGATATCCGGAAGGGACGCATCTGTGGGGGCCTCCGGGGCCGTTGTGGCCACGTGCTGGGGCAGCACGAGCAGTTGACGTGTGACATGTAAAATTTCACATGTCGCATTGTTCGGGAAGACCCCGGACGGGATTCGTCGACTGCCGCGAAGGAACGGCGGGGGAGAGCGGCCCCTCGCCCCGCGCGACTACTCGGTCCGCGACGCGGCGGCGGAGGGGGATCGGCAGGCCCGGACGGCGCCGCCGGACGCTCGGGCGGCCCGGACGGCGAGGGCGCCGTCCGGGCCGCCGCGGGCGTCGGCGTCAGCCCGCCGCGGTGAGTTCACCGCTGAGCGAGTCGTGCAGTTTGGCGCTCGGCTTGTTGAGACCCGTGATCTCCACGGTCTTCCCGCGCTGGGCGTACCGGTGCTCGATCGCGTCGAGCACGGCCACGGAGGAGGCGTCCCAGACGTGGGCGGCGGAGAGGTCGATGACCACCTTCGCGGGATCGCCGGCGTAGTCGAAGCGGCCCACGAGCTCGTTGGAGGAGGCGAAGAACAACTGGCCGGTCACCGCGTAGACGACCTGCCCGCCGTCGGGGTCCGTGACCGCGGTGACGTCCGCGAGGCGGGCGACGCGCTTCGCGAAGATGACCATCGCGGTGACCGACCCCGTGACCACGCCGACGGCCAGGTTGTGGGTGACGACGACGCACGCCACGGTGACCACCATGACGGCGGTCTCGCCCTTGGGCATCCGCCTCAGCGTCCTGGGCGCGACGGAGTGCCAGTCGAAGGTCGCGAAGCAGACCATCACCATGACGGCGACCAGCGCGGCCATCGGGATGTCGGAGACGACCGGCCCGAAGACGATGCACAGCACCATCAGGAACACGCCCGAGAGGAAGGTCGACAGGCGGGTCCGGGCACCCGAGACCTTCACGTTGATCATCGTCTGGCCGATCATGGCGCAGCCGCCCATGCCGCCGAAGAAGCCCGTCACGATGTTCGCGACACCCTGCCCGACCGCCTCCCGCGTCTTCGACGAGCGGGTGTCGGTGATCTCGTCGACGAGCTGAGCCGTCATCAGCGACTCCATCAGACCGACGAGCGCCATGGCGAAGGCGTACGGGGCGACGGTCGCCAGGGTGTCGAGCGTGAAGGGCACGTCGGGCAGCCCCGGCACGGGCAGCGAGGACGGCAGCGCGCCCTTGTCGCCGACGGTCGGCACGGCGATGCCCGCGGCGACCGTGATCACGGTGAGGACCACGATCGAGACCAGCGGAGCCGGAACCGCCCTGGTGATCCTCGGGAACAGCACCATCAGCGCCAGACCGGCCGCGAACAACGGATACACCGCCCACGGCACGTCCCACAGCTGCGGCACCTGGGCCATGAACACCAGGATCGCCAGCGCGTTGACGAAGCCCACCATCACCGAGCGCGGGATGAACCGCATCAGGCGGCCCACGCCCAGCGCGCCGAGCGCGATCTGGAGCACCCCGGCCAGGATCACCGCGGCCACCAGGTACCCGAAGCCGTGCTGCCGGTTCAGCGGGGCGATGACCAGCGCCACCGCCCCCGTCGCGGCGGAGATCATCGCGGGCCGTCCGCCGACCACGGCGATCGTGACGGCCATGGTGAAGGAGGCGAACAGGCCGATCGCCGGGTCCACCCCCGCGATGATCGAGAAGGAGATGGCCTCCGGGATCAGCGCCAGCGCGACCACCAGGCCACCCAGGACCTCGGTGCGCAGCACCTTCGGCGACAGCCGGGACGGACGGAGGGAACGCAGCCGCGCGGGCACGGAAAGAGCGGAGTCGGGCAAGGGGAACAGACCTGTCGGGCGGGCACACCGCCGGCGGGCAGGCGAGCGTACGGGGGAGGGGACGACCCTCCACGGTACCGGCGCCGCGCCCGGGCGGAGCACGGCCCCCGTGGAACGGCGGGCCTGTGACGAGGGGGTACGCGACGGGAGACGGATCCCGAGGCCGCCGACCAGGGCGACCCCGCGCGCCGCTCCCTGCGGGAGAAGGCCTGACGGCGCCCTCCGGCCGGGCCGGTGGGCACGCGTTCAGTCCCGTGGCGTGTCCGCCGGCCGGCCGGGACTCCGGACCTCGCCGCCCGCCCCTCGCTGCCGCGGTGCCAGGGAGTCCTCCCCCGGCCGGTCCAGGGCGGCGGCCGCGGGAGCGGTGACGACCTTGGGGAGCGCGCCCGGATGCTCCCGCGCGAGCCAGGCGACGAGCTCCTCCCGTACGGCACAACGGGTCGTCCACAGGTTGTCCGCGTCCTTCGCGGTCACGATCGCCCGCACCGTGATGCCGGTCGGCGAGGTGTCGGTGACGGCGAGGTCCCAGCCCCGCCCGTCCCAGGTGCCGCACGTCGCGAGGAACTCCCGGAGGTGCGCCCGCATCAGCGTGACCGGCGTGCTGTGGTCGCAGTGGACGAAGACCGACCCCGTCATCTCCGCGCCGCCGCGCGACCAGTTCTCGAACGGCCGCGAGGTGAAGTACGAGACGGGGAGGGTGACGCGCCGCTCGTCCCACGTCCGGACCGTGAGGAACGTGAGGGTCACCTCCTCCACGAGACCCCATTCGCCGTCGACGACGACGGTGTCACCGATGCGGACCATGTCGCCGAAGGCGATCTGGAAGCCGGCGAAGAGGTTGCTCAGCGTCGACTGGGCCGCCACGCCCGCCACGATGCCGATGATCCCGGCCGAGGCGAGCAGGGACGTGCCCAGGGTGCGGAAGGAGGGGAAGGTGACCAGGGCCACGGACGCGGCGAGCACCCCGACGGCGACGGACACCACCCGCATGATCAGCGTGACCTGCGTACGGACCCGGCGGAGCCGCGCCGCGTCACGTGACCGGCCGGCGTACCGCGCGTACGAGGACTCGACGACGGCCGCCACCGTCCGCACCGCCAGCCAGGCCCCGCCGCCGATCAGGCACAGCAGCAGGACGTGACGCGTCACCTCCATGTGCTCGGCCAGCGGCGCCCGTCCTGCCGCCACCGGAGAGGTCCATCTGAGGAGGGCGGCGATCAGCACGACGAACAACGGCGTACGGCAGCGGCGCAGCAGCCCCCAGAGCGGGGTCTCCGGATGCCGCGCGTCGGCGAACCGCGCCAGCAGGTCGGCCGCCCGGCAGACGCCCAGGGCCACCAGCGCCGAGCCGCCCACGGCGATCGTCAGCCGGATCCAGCTCTCCATGTACTCCCCCCAGTCGGTGAGTCGAACAGAACTCCTGTACGCCTCGCCGCCGACGGGCACGCCAAACATCCGCGCGGCATCCCGGCCGCGCGTCACACCACCGGATCAGGCGGGGTGCCCGGGGGAGAAGCCGTCCGCGTCGCTCAGGACGAACAGGCGGGTCCCGGCGCGGCCGGTCCCGGTCGCTCCCTCGTGGCTGCCCTCGGCGACCGGCGCGAGCAGGAAGCCCACGTGGTCCCCACCGTCGAACCGGGCCTCCACCTCGCCGGTGAACCAGCTCAGACAGTCGGTGAGGACCGGACTGCCGTCGTACCCCGGCTCCCAGCGCACGTCGACGAACTTGTCGACCTCGTCGCCCGTCTCCTCGCCGAACAGCCGCGCCGTCTCCCGGTGCTCCGCGCCGAGGAGGTGCACCGTCAGATGCGACGCCCGGCAGGCGACCCGGTAGGTGCGGTTGGCCCGGGACAGCCACACCGTGAAGCGAATCGGGTGGAGGGAACTCTGCGACGCGAACCCGACGAGACAACCGGCCCGCTCACCGTCGGCCGCCGTCGCGGTCACGACGTACATAGGGAGGTCGAGCAGTGTGGTGAACGCGTCCAGGGCCGCCACGGTCAGTCCTTCCCGCCTGTCGCCTTCGACCCAGAATAGCCAACGGCCCGGCCGCTCCCGCGAGCACACGGAGAACGCGGCCCCGTTTCCCGAAGGGCGCCTCGCCGATCCGAGCCGGAACCGTCGTACCGGCCCTGGTCGTGCACAGGAGGAGAGCATCTAGGATGTCGGCCGCGCGCCGATGTCACACGCGGTTGACGTTTCGCGAGGTCGTGCCCCGTGCGCGGTGTCGCGGCCGTGAGCCGCCGGCCGGGTGCGCGCGGCGGTTGTTTCTACGGGGGAGAACTTCGGTGTTCGGAATCATCAGGCCATGCCGTCATCGCCTGGGCGAGGGCTTGCGTACCGAGTGGATGGCCCATCTGTGCGGGTTGTGCCTGACGTTGCGCAGCGAGTACGGGCAGTTCGCGCGGGTGGCCACCAACTACGACGGCCTGATCGTCTCGGTGCTGACCGAGGCGCAGTCGGAGCGGTCGGGGGACTGGCGGCGGGGAGCCGGTCCGTGCCCGCTGCGCGGGATGCGGTCGGCGGACGTGGCGCAGGGCGAGGGCGCGCGGCTGGCGGCGACGGTGTCGCTGGTGCTGGCCGCCGCGAAGATACGTGACCACGTGGCCGACGGCGACGGCCTGGTCGGGCGCCGCCCGGTGGCGCTGGCGGCCCGCCGGATCGCCCGCGGCTGGGACCGCGCCGGCGCGGCGGGCGGTGAACGGCTCGGCTTCGACACGGCCGTGCTGCTCGGGGCGGTCGAGCGCCAGCCGGAGGTCGAGCGCTCGACCGGCCCCGGCGGCTCGCTGCTGACGGTCACGGAGCCCACGGAGACGGCGACCGCCGCCGCCTTCGCGTACACCGCCGTCCTCACGGACCGCCCGGGCAACGCCGAACCGCTGGCGGAGGCCGGCCGCCTGTTCGGCCGGCTGGCACATCTGCTCGACGCGGTCGAGGACCTGGACGCGGACGCGGCGTCGGGCGCGTGGAACCCGATCGCCGTGACCGGTGCGACCCGCGCCGACGCGCGCCGGCTGTGCGACGACGCGGTCCACGGCATCCGACTCGCCCTGTCCGACGCCAACTTCGTCGACGGGCGCCTCGTGCAGGCGCTCCTGGGCGTCGAGTTGGAACGCGCCGTCGATCGCGTCTTCGACCCTCGGCATCGTCACCACCAGCCCCGCCGCCAGGCCCGGACCCTGCGCATGCTGCCCTGGCTGGGGCGCCGAACGGAGACGGGCGCGCCCTCGGAGGCCGGGACGGGCGAGGCCTGCGGCGTCGGCGTCCTCGCGGGCGTGGCACGCGAGGGCGGCCCCATGGCGTCGGGCCGACCGGCGGACGGGCACTGCCGGCGGTGTCGGGAATGGCGCCGGCTGTGCCCTGAATGCGGTCTGTGCCACGGCTGCTGCCGCTGCGACGACGGCCAGGACGACGGCGAGCCCATCGAGTTCGGGGACGGCAACCGGGGCGGCGGTTCGAATCGCGACGGTTCCGGCGGCGACGGCTGGTTCGGCGGCCGTGGCGGAGGCCAGGGCGGCGGCAACGGCGGCGGCAACTGGGGTGGTTCTTCCGGCGGTTCGGGTGGCGGCCACGGGTCCGGTGGATCCGGCGGTTCGGGCGGCTCCGGTGGTTGCGGCGGCGGCTCGGGCGACGGCTGCTGCAACCCGTGCAAGTGCTGCTGCGACTGCTGCGACTGACGTTCCGGCGCTCAGGCGCTCAGACGGCCAGGCGCTCAGGCGGAGTGACGATCAGGCGGAGTGACGGGCAGGGACAGGCGGGCATACGCAGCGACCGGCGGACCGGCCGCCTGACCGGCCGCCTGTGACCGACTTCCGGACCAGCCGCCGGACCGACCGCCTGACCGAATTCTGACTGGCCGCCAGACGGCCGCCTGACCGTCTGGCCGACCGCTCACCGCGTCGCCCCGCCCTACCCGTTGTCGTCCCGTAGCCACGCCAGCCTCTCCTCGGCCGCCCCCTGGCGGGGGTGCCCCGGGCCGTAGATGCGGCGGTAGTCGCGGACGCAGCGCTCGAGGAGCGCTGTGGCCTCGGCGTACCGGCCCACGTCGATCAGGACGTTGGCGAGGTTGTCCCGGGTCGACACGGTGATCGGGTGGTCCTCGCCGTTCAGGGCGACGCGGCCGGCCAGGACGTCACGCAGGACGGGGACGGCGTCCTCGTAGCGCTCCATGGCGTGCAGGACGGCCGCCAGGTTGTTGCGCGCCGTGAAGGTGTTCTCGTGGTGACGTCCCACGGTCGCCTCGAACGACCGGATGACGGCGCGGAGCTGTGTCTCCGCCTCGGTGTGACGATCCAGCCGGACGAGTACGGCGCCGAGGTTGGCCCGGGCGGCCGCGGTGCGCTCGTGATCGGGACCGTATCGCCGCTCGAGCCGGGGCAGGAGGCCTCTCAGCGCGCGCTCGCACTCCTGGTGGCGGCCGCACTTGAGCAGCGAGGCGGCGTGGGAGTTGGCGGCGGTCAGGACGTCCGGGTGGTCGGGCCCGAGCAGTCTGGTGCGCCGCTCCAGCACGTCCCGTTGCAGCGGTTCGGCCTCGGGGGCGCGCCTGAGGTCCTCCAGGACGGCGGCCAGCCCGGCCGCGCTGCGCAGGGTGTCGGGGTGATCGCGGCCCAGGGTGTCCGACCGGCCGCGGAAGGTGTCGCGCCAGGCCGATTCGGCGAGTCGCAGCTGTCCCGTCTCGTGGAGTGCGTCGGCGAGTTCGGCCGAGGTGCGCAGGGTCTCCTCGTGATGGGGTCCGAGGACCGTCCACTGGCCTCGGGCCACCTCCTGGTAGTACGCCACCGCCTCCTCGCCGCGCCCGGGGACCGAGGCGAGGACCCGGGCCAGATCGCGCACCGCGTCGAGCGACTCCGGGTGCTCGGGACCCAGGCGCTGGACGACGCCGCGGGCTCGCATGGTGTGCCACTCCTCGGGGGAGATCTCGATCCTCGCGATCTCCTCCTGCGGCCTGCCCTCCGTCACCTCGGTGACGGTGATGTGGGCGCCGCCCGGCCGGGCACGACGGGCTCCCCGTTCCCGCTCCTGCTCCCGTTCCCGCTCCTCGTCGTGCCCGGACGGTTCCGCCGCGTCCGTCGCACCGCTGGCGGAGTCCTCCGCGTCGCCCTGAGCGGCCTTGCGCCGCCACCACCGGCTCATCGTGACTGTGTCCTCTCGTCCGTGTGAGTGCCTCAGGCACCCGCGTGTACGTGGGCGGCCCACAGGCTGGGGCCGGCGGCGAACGCGGCGCGGCACTCCCGGAGCGCGTGGTGCAGCGCGACCGCGGTCCTGCCGACGTCGAGCGCCGGCCCGTCGTCGCCGTCGGCGGTGCGCAGCCTCCCGTAGAGGGCGCGAGTGACACGGACGGCCACGGCGTCGTGCACCGGCCACAGCGTCCCGACGGCGTGGGGGTATCCCGCGAGCTGGAAGGCGGAGGTGATGTGGATGGACTCGTCGGCGAGGTCCCCGTCGGCGCGCGCCGTCTCGCAGGCCGACAGCACCGCGAGCCGGGCGGCCGGCAGGTCCAGCCGGGCGATCTCCCGGACGGTCAGCGGCCGTGTCCGATGGTCGTGCACGAGGAGCCGGCCCGCCGAGGGGTCGGCGGGTTCGCTGACGCCGTGGCAGGCGAAGTGGACCCAGGGGTGTTCCGGCAGAGCGGCCATGACCCGTTCGAAGGTGGCCCCTTCCCCGTGCAGCACGTCGACCGGCAGCAGCGCGCGCAGCGCCTCCACCTCGCGCCGTGCCCCGCCCAGCGGCCGGGCTCCCGGGGTGTCGGGCAGCGCCACGGCGAGGAGCCGGCCGGACGGCCCCGGGGCGGCGGCCCGGTCCCGGGCGTACCGGAGGGCCCTGACGGTCGGCGTGTACGAGGAGACCACCCGGTCCATGACGGTCCGCGGTCCCGCCCCCGCCGCGCCCTCGCGCGGCAGTACGGTCGCGGTGCCCTCGCGCGGGGGAGCGGACCGGGTGCTTTCGCGCGGCGGTACGGTCGCGGTGCCCTCGCGCCGGGGAGTGGTCCCGGTGCTTGCGCGCGGCGGCACGGTCCCGGTGCTCTCCGGAGGCCGCGCCGCTTCCGTGCCCTCGTGCGGCGGTACGGCTCCGATGCTGTCGCCGTGGTGACCTGCCGCGTGCAGGGGCAGGGCGGCCAGTGCCCCGCCCGGCGACCACCACAGCCGGGGCGGCTCGCCCGCGGCCGTGGGAGCGCCGGACAGTCCGAGCCGGTCGAGCACGGGACCCGTGACGTGGTCCCAGGTCCAGGCCAGGACCTCGGCGACGGTCCGCTGGGCCGCCTTGTCGCGGGCGGGGTCCATCGCGTCGGCGAGCGCGCGCCGGAGCCGGTCCGCCTGCTCGCCGACCGCGTCCGGCGTGGCCCGTGGGAGCGGGACGAGGAGGACGCCCTCCGGACGCAGGACCAGGGCGTCGCTCCGGTAGCCGCTGCAGTAGGCGAGCACCACCGGCCCCTCCTCGGCGCACGCGAGCAGGGCGCCCTCGTCCGGCGCGGCGAGGAAGTCGGCGAAGCCCGGCGCCCGCCGGATCTCGGCCACGAGCTCTTCCAGGCCGCTCGCCAGGGCGTGCCGCTGGTCCGTGGCCCGCGGCAGGCGGCCAAGAGACGTCTCCGCCGCGTCGGTGGCGTCCAGCGCGTCGAGCCGGTCGCGGAGGGAGACGAACCGCTCGGCGAGGGCCGGATGGGCGCCGCGCAGCCGTCCGACCCCGTCCCGGGTGTCCATGGCCCGGCTCAGGAGGACTCCCCGGCCCTGCTCCAGGAGCGACACCGCGCGTTCCGGACGTCCCGCGTTGACCGCGCACGCGGCTGCCTCGGCCGCGAGGCCCCGCACCCGGGACAGGCCACGCTCCTGGTCGCCGCGGGCCAGCCGGCGGGACGCGGCGAACGGCAGCAGTTCCAGGGCCGCTTCGTGGCCGCGCAGGGCCTCGGGCCAGCGGTGACCGGCCGCCGCGGCCGCTCCCCAGTCCCAGGCCGCGAGCACCCGCTCGTAGGCGGGCATGGTCTTCGTGCCGGCGGCCTGCCGGTAGGCGTCCTCGGCGGCGCGCAGCACACCGGGGTCGCCGTCCCGGTGGTGCAGGGCGCGTAACGCGTCGCCGTACGCCTGTAGGAAGGTGCCGTGCGCCGTGCCGCCCTCCGGGACGGCCCACACGGCGCGGCCCAGATCACTGACCGCGCGCTCCAGCAGCCCTTCGCGCGGGTGGTGGTGATGCAGCGTCAGCCGTGCGGAGCCGACGTTCGAGAGCACCAGTGCCAGCGCCGGATCGCCGTACGGCACGTGCTCGGCGGCCTCCTCCAGGAGGGCGATCGCCTCGTCGAGGTCGGCCGAATCGGTGTTCACCCCGAACCGCGCGCGCAGGGCGTTGGCCAGGTGGTTCAACCGGTCCGCCCGGACGACGCCGCTGTCGGGGGCCGCCGTCAGGGCGCGACGGGCCGCGCCGACCGCCTCGTCGGCGGCGGACGTGTCGCCGGTCGCGTCGTGCCAGCTCTGCAGGACGACGCCGAGGTTGGCGAGGCGCACGACCTGCGCGGGGGCGGCGGCCGGAGTCGCGTCGAGCGCGTCCCGCGCCAGCCGGGTGGCCTCGCGCAGGGAGTCCAGGTCGTCCGTCTGCAGGGCGCGTTCCCGCAAGGTGACGGCGAGGTTGGCCAGGGTGTCGGCGTACGGGCCGGTGCCCGGCCGCTGCCGGGCCAGGGCGGACCGCAGGACGGCCACCGCCTCGTCGAGCACCGCCCCGTCCCCGGTCGACTGGGCCAGCCGGTGCAGGGTGTTGCCGAGGCTGTTCATCCTGATGGCCCGCTGGGGCGCGCGGTCGGCGTACAGCGGCAGGGCTTCGCGCAGCAGAGCCGCGGATTCCCGCAGCAGCGCGGGATCTCCGTCGCCCTCGGCGGCCAGGCGCAGGGCGACGCCCAGGCCCGCGAGCCGCTCGGGACGGTCCGGGTGGCCGTCGTGGGTCTCGGCGAGCGCGGTGCGGTGCACCTCCAGCATCTCCGCGCGGTGCTCCTCGTCGGTGTCGTGGTCGTGCCACTGGCGCAGGCCCTGGGCCAGGTTCGCGAGCACGAGCGGACGCACCCGGCTGTCCGGCGGGCTCTCGCGCAGCACGGTCCGCCACAGGTCCAGGGCCTCGCGCAGAGCGGCGGTGTCGCCGCTGTGCCGATAGGCGCTGTGCAGCGCCGTGGCGAGGTTGTTGCGGTAGCCGGAACGGTCGGGCGAGCCGGGCGGAAGGATCTCCAGCGCGTCCCGCAGGGCGTGCGTCGCCCGTGCGAGGTCCGTCCCGTCCCCGTCTCCCCGGCCCTCGGCGCCGTCGTGTGCGCCGGTCCCGTGGCGTTCGCACAGGGCCTCGCCGAGCGAGGCGAGCGTCTGGGCGCCGGTCGTGGCGTCCTGCGGCAGGTCCGCGGCCCGGTCGAACAGCTCGACCGCCCGGTCGAGGTCGCTCGCCCGCCGGTGGAGGTCGAAGCGCCGGCGGTACGCCAGGGCCAGGAGGACCACGTCCTGGGGGCGTACGCGGTCGACGGACACCCGCTCGTGGCCGAAGGCGATCAGCTCCTCCACATCACCCGGAGCGCCGCTCAGTTGCCACCGCTGGTGCAGGGCGAGCAGGAGGTTGCCGGCGCGGGCCGGCACGGAGGAGTCGGCGGGCCCCGCGGCCGCGAGCTCCCGGCGGTACGACCGGATGGCCTCGTCGAGCGCCGCGCGGTCGCCCGTCCTCAGGTGGTGCAGCAACAACCCATCGGCACCGGGTCGTTCGTCCGGTCCTCCCGCTGCCTTCGCATCCGCCGCGCTGACCACGACCACCCCCGGTTGACGTCGCCCCGGACCGCGCGTCCTCATGCGCCTCCCGTGCCCCGGCCCGTGTTCACGATAGCCAAGAATCCCTCGGACGGACGAGGTCCGGCCGTACAATCGGCGCGACGTGACAACCGGCGTCCGAGGGGGAGCGGGAGCGTGGCGGACACGGCCGACGGGGCGGACCCGGGTGACGCGCGGCTCGGGGAGCTCTGTCGCCGGCTCACGGCCCCCTCCTCCTCGTCGGAGTTCGACGCTCTGGGCGAGCCGGGGGCGAGGCTCGTCGAGGCGATCGTCTCCGCCCTGCGCGACGGCCGTTCCCGGCAGCAACTGGCCGATCACCTGGACGCGTTGGAAGAGCTGCTCCTGGCCGCGGGACACAGCGCAGGGCTCGGCTCGTACCGCACGACGCCCCCGCCCTCCGTCCCCGGTTTCCAGAGCCTGCCGGTGGCCGGACCGGGGTATTCCGCGCTGTACGTGCTGGCCTGCCCCGCGGGCCGGTGCGGGCGCGTGGAGGCTCCGGACACCGACGCACCGGAGCGGCCCGCCTGCGGCGTCCTCGGCCGGCCGCTGAACGAGGTGCCCCTCCGGTGACCAGCGCCTTCCTCAGCGCGTTGGGGGGCCGGATCGCCGAGCGGTGGCTGACGCTGCTGGCACTTCCCGGGCTCCTCTTCGTCGCCGCCGTCACCACGGCGACCGTGCTCGGACACGCGCACTGGTCCGACGCCGGGAGGCTGCGGGCCTGGCTCGACACCCTGGCGGCCTCCCCGGCGTCCCGGAGCGCCGGCACCGTCGCCCTCGTGGCCCTGGGGGTCGTCCTCGCCGCGGCCGCGATCGGCGCGGCCGCCCAGACCCTCGGCGCCGGCGTCGAACTGCTCTGGTGCGCCGGACCCCGCGGGCCCCTGCTGCGCCGCCTCGCCGACCGCCGCCTGCGCCGGTGGCGCGCCGCCGACGCCGCCTTCCGTGCCGCGCTGGTCACGGCCGGCCGGGCCCGCATCGCCGGGTCGGACGACGCCGACCGGCTCGCCGGCCTCGCGGAGAGCCGCCTCGCCGAGCGCGACCGCGTCGCGGCCGCCGCGCCGCGCCATCCCTTCGGCATGGGCGACCGGCTCGCCGCGCCCGGGCAACGGCTCTGGCGCGCGTACCGCCTGGACCTGGCGGCGGCCTGGCCTCACCTGTGGCTCCTCGCCGACGACGGCATCCGTGCCGAACTGCACGCCGCCCGCGTACGGTTCTCGGCGGCGGCACGCCTGTGCGCCTGGGGCGCGGCCTATCTGGTGCTGGGCCTCTGGTGGTGGCCGGCCGCGCCGGTCGGGATCACCGCCCTCGTCGCCGGCCACCTCCGCGGCCGGGCCGCCGCGGACGCCTTCGCCGAACTCACCGAAGCCCTCGCCGACCTCCACGTCCGCGACCTGGCGGCCACCCTGGGCATCGACTCCCCGTCGGGCATGGACCGCACGCTCGGCGAGCGCCTCTCCCGGGCCCTGCGCAAGCCCGCCTGACGCGGTCGGGGTAAGAGCCGAGGACCGGGGTACGCGGGAGAGGTCCGACCCGACAAGGGAGGAAACCATGGGTCTCGGAGTCTGCATCATCCTGATCGCCGTCGGAGCCATACTCACCTTCGCGTCCGACTGGGAGCTCGACGGGGTCAACGTCGACCTGGTCGGGCTGATCCTCATGGCCGTCGGCATCATCGGCACCGCCGTGTACACGAGCATCCTGCGCCGCCGCCGGATGGTCGTCCCCCCGGTCGCCCCGACGATCACCGACGACGGGCGGGACCTGCGCTGACCCTCCGGTGAGTCTCGCCCGCCGGTGACCGCCTGAGGCGGTGTCACCGGAGGGCGCCGGGGCACGCCCGGCTCCCCGAGGACCACGAGGACCACGAGGACCACGAGGACCACGAGGACCACGAGGACCACGAGGAGCGTACGGACTCCGAGGCGAAGGGCCGGGAGTCCGGCCCTCTCGTCCGGCCCTCTCGTCCGGGCCGTGCCGGCGGTCCCCGGGCAGCCCCGTACCGAAGAAGACGACCGGGGCCTCACGGACACGGGCCGGCTGCGCCGCCGGAGCGGCACCGCCGTCGCCGATCGGGCGGGCGGCGGAGCCGTAGGCATGGCCGCCCGCCCGGGTGAGCGCCGTCGCCGAGCAGGTCCGGTCGTCGAGCTCGGGTCGGGAGTCCCTCGGAGCGTGGGACGAGGGGGTGTTCATGGGGCAGGGGCCCGCGGGGGAGGGCGTCAGGCGGACTCGTCGGTCCCGGGAAGCGGCAGCGGTTCGAGAGGGCGGACGGCCGGGCCCTGGAGCACGGAGCCGTCGGGGGCGAAGCGCGAGCCGTGGCAGGGGCACTCCCAGGCGTGTTCGGCGTCGTTGAAGAGCACCAGGCAGCCCAGGTGGGTGCAGCGGGCGGACACGGCGTGCAGGGCGCCGCTCTCGTCGCGGGAGACCGCGCAGCGCCGCCCTCCGACGCGTACGACGGCTCCCGTGCCGGGCTCGATCTCCTCGACGCTGTCGACGTGGGAGGACCGCAGCCGGTCGCCCACGAAGTGCTTGAGGACCGCACCCTGCACCTTCAGCAGGGAGGGAGCCTCCCGGGCGTGGAGACGGCGCGGATCGTAGAGGGAGGCCCACGGCGTCTCCTCGCCCGTGATCAGCGCGGTGAGGAGCCGGCCGGACATCACGCCGTTGCTCATGCCCCAGCCGCCGAAGCCGGTGGCGACGTACACGTGCCGGGAGCCCGGGTGGAAGGGCCCCACGAACGGGACGCCGTCCGTCGTGGTGTTGTCCTGCGCCGCCCACCGGTGGGTGATCCGCGCGTCCGGGAAGTGCTTTCCGGTCCACGCCGCCAGCTTCCCGTAGCGCTCGCCCACGTCGCCGACTCCCGGCCTGAACTTCTCCCCGGTGACGATGAGCAGGCGCCGTCCCTCGCCGTACGGAGCGGTGCGGACCGACCGGGTGTTCTGATCGGGGGTCAGGTACATGCCCTGCGGGTCCTGGTCGGCGGGAAGCGCCGCCGCGACCACCAGCTCACGGTGCGGTTCGAGCCGGGAGAACAACAGCGCCCGGTCGAAGACGGGATAGTGCGTGGCGACGACGACGTCGCGGGCCACGATCCCGAACCCGCTTTCCGTGGTGAGCCGGCAGGGTTCGCCTTCGTGGAGCGAGACGACCCGCGTGCGTTCGTGCACGACCCCGCCGCGCCCGACGAGGTCGGCGACGAGGGCCAACAGGTACTTGCGCGGATGGAACTGGGCCTGGTGGTCGACGCGGACGGCTCCCGCCACGGGGTACGGCAGACCGGTGTCGGAGACGACCGAGGCCGCCAACCCGGCCTCGCGCGCCGCCTCGGCCTCGGCGCCCAGCCGGTCCGCCGCGTCCGCCGACCCCACGTACGCGTAGGCGGGCAGCCGTTCCAGCTCGCAGTCGATCCCCAGCTCCGCCGCGACCCGGTCCACGTGCTCGACGGCCTCCTGCTGCGAGCGCGCGTACTGCCGCGCTCCCTCCACGCCGAACGACCCGCGCAGCCGGGCGTAGAGGAGGCCGTGCTGGGCCGAGAGCTTCGCGGTGGTGTACCCGGTGACTCCCGCGGCCACCCGGTCGGCTTCGAGCAGACCGACCCGCAGGCCCGCGCGCGCGAGCTCCCAGGCGGTGCTGATGCCGGCGACACCGGCGCCGACCACCGCCACGTCGACCTCCAGATCACCGGTCAGGGCGGGGTGCTGCGGCCCCGTCCCGGTCTCCATCCAGTACGACTCGTCCGTGCCGGGCAGATGTGTCATGGCAGAGCTCTCCCGTTCCGTGCGGGGGTCCGCGCAGAGCCGGTGCGGATTCCGGCGTGGATCTGCGCGGAGCCGGTGGGGAGCCGGTGGGGGCCGCCTCGCCGCCGAACCGGCGTCGACCTCCGCGCCCGCTTCCCTGACCGGGCGCCTGCCCCCTGACCGGGGATCCAGACGTCCGTCTCCACGCCGCCGCTCGGCGGTGACGCGTGGATCGGGCCGGAACGGGCATCCGCAGGACAGTCCGAGCAGCCGATTCGAGGGAGTTTCATCCATGTGCCCGACCATCGAGGAAGGTCCCGAATGTGCGGCCTGAGCGGTGAGATCCGCTTCGACAAGGGTCCGCCCGACCTGGCGGCGGTCGAGCGCATGACCGACCGGATGGCGGCCCGCGGTCCCGACGGCCGGGGCCTCTGGTCACAGGGGGCCATCGGCCTCGGACACCGCCGTCTGAAGATCATCGACCTGTCCGAGCGGGGAGCGCAGCCGATGACCGACAGCGAGACCGCGCTGACGTGCGTCTTCAACGGTTGCATCTACAACTACCAGCAGCTGCGCCGGCAACTGCGGGGCCTCGGACACCACTTCGTCACCGGCTCCGACACCGAAGTGGTGATCAAGGCCTACCACCAGTGGGGCCGCGACTTCGTCCACCATCTCGTCGGCATGTTCGCCATCGCGCTGGTGGAACACGACACGGGCAGGCTCGTGCTCGCCCGTGACCGGCTCGGCATCAAACCGCTGTACCTCGCCGAACGCCCCGGCCGACTGCGCTTCGCCTCCACCCTGCCGGCCCTCCTCGCGGGCGGCGGGGTGGACACCACCCTCGACCCGGTGGCGGTCCACCAGTACATGAGCTGGCACGGGACGGTCGCGGCCCCGCGCACCGTACTCGCGGGCGTACGCAAGCTGCCGCCGGCGACCGTACGCGTCGTCGAACCGGACGGGACGAGTCGTGACCACCGCTACTGGCAGCCCTCCCACACGCGCCGCGGAGCGTTCGCCGGCATGGACCCGGCCGACTGGCGGGACGCCGTCCTCGACGCGCTCCGCACGGCCGTCCGCCGGAGGATGGTGGCCGACGTGCCGATCGGCGTCCTGCTGTCGGGCGGCCTCGACTCCAGCCTCATCGTGGCCCTGCTGGCCGAGCAGGGGCAGAAGGACCTGGCGACGTTCAGCGTGGGCTTCGAGACGGAGGCGGGCGAGGAGGGCAACGAGTTCGCCTACTCCGACCAGGTCTCGCGCCACTTCGACACCGACCACCACCAGCTGATGGTGCCGTCGGACCGGGTCTCCACCGCCCTCGGCGGCGCGATCGCCGCGATGAGCGAGCCGATGGTGAGCCACGACGTCGTCGCCTTCCACCTGCTGTCCGAGCTGGTCTCCAAAGAGGTCAGCGTCGTCCAGAGCGGCCAGGGCGCCGACGAGGTGTTCGCCGGTTACCACTGGTATCCCGCCTTGGCCGAGGTCGAGCGCGAGCAGGAACCCCGGCGCTACGAGGAGGTCTACTTCGACCACTCCCACGCCGACCTCGCCAGAATCCTCCAGCCGCACATGCTGCCCGACCACGACACGTCCGCGGAGTTCGTCCGCACGCACATGGCGGCGCCCGGAGCCGAGACCGCGCTGGACGCCGCTCTCCGGCTCGACACGCACGTCATGCTCGTGGACGACCCGGTCAAGCGGGTCGACAACATGACGATGGACTGGGGCCTGGAGGCGCGGGTGCCCTTCCTCGACCACGAACTGGTCGAGCTGGCGGCCGCCTGCCCACCGGAACTCAAGCTCGCCGAAGGCGGCAAGGGCGTCCTCAAGCAGGCCGGACGCACCGTGCTGCCACGCAACGTCGTCGACCGGCCCAAGGGCTACTTTCCCGTGCCAGCGATCCGGCACATGGCGGGTCCCGTCCTCGAACGCGTACGGGACGCCCTGTCCGCACCGGAGGCCCGCGCACGCGGGCTCTTCCGCGGCGACTACGTCGCCTCGTTGCTGGCGGCGCCCGACGAACACCGGACGAACCGGGGAGCGAACGCCCTGTGGCAGGTAGCGTTGTTGGAGACATGGCTTCAGACGCACGGAATCAACTGACGGACGAGCCCGTGTCGACGGCTCCCGTCGTGGGGCCGCTCGCCGACGCGGCCGGTCCGCGGGACCCCCCGGGTCCGCGGGTCGCCCACGGCTGCTGGTATCCGTCCCCGGACCCGCGCGGCGAGCAGGTGGCCTTCATCTGCGACCGGGAGGGCGCGCCCCAGCTCTGGGCGGGGCCGGTGGGAAGCGACGACGTGCACCTCCTGGACACCGGGCCCGACCACGTCACGGAGGTCTCCTGGTCCCCGGACGGCCGGTGGATCGCGTACACCGTGGCACCCGGCGGGAGCGGCCACACCCGCGTCCTCTGCCTCCGTCCCGACGGCTCGGGCCGCCGGATCCTCGCCGGCGCGGAAGCGGGGACCTCGGCCTACCTGGGGTGCTGGACACCCGACGGCTCGGCCCTGGCGGTGACGGTCGCCGAGCCCGTACGCGAGCGGGCCGGCCCGCTCACCGACGCGGACCGGCCCGCCGACTGGACGGTACGGGACGGACACGCCACCCTCCTCGACGGCGTCCGCCCCGGTGGCGCGGACGGGAGGCGGGCGCCCGTCCACGACCGGCTCACGGCGTACCTCGTCGACCCCGCCGCGGTGAACGCGCCCGAGCTCCTCGCCGACGAGACCGAGGCCGCCACGCTCCGCGTGTGCGACATCAGCCGGGACGGCCGCCTGGCCCTGCTGCGCCGCGGCCCCCGAGGACGGCGCGAGGCCGTCGTCGTGCGCCGCGCCGACCGGACGACCGCGTGCGTCCTGCCGGTCGCGGACGGTGACCCCTGGATCGGCCGCTTCTCGTCCGACGCCCGCACGGTGTGGCTGCGCAGCGATCACGACCGGGAGTTCGCGGCGCTGCTCGCGGTCCGCCTCGACGACGCCGACGAGCTCAAGGACCTCTCCGTGGTCACCGCCCGCGACGCGTGCGACCTGGAACTGCTCGCCCTGGTGGAGAACGGCCGGGGGGCGGCCCTGGCCTGGAACGACGGAGGGACGAGCGCGCTCGAGATCCTCCCCCTGGCCGACGGGCGGAGCGAGCCGCCCGCGCCGCGCGGAGTGGAGCTGGCGCACGAGGTCGTCACCCGGGTGGCGCCCGCCGGGCCGGACGGCATCGTGGTGGGACTCTCGGGTTCCCGGCGCCGCCCCGGAGTGTGGTCCGTACCGGCCTCGGCGCCCCCCGCGCGCACGCCGTGGACGGCGAGCGACACCGCCTCCGTGCCCCAGGGGTTCCCGCCCGTACGGCCCGTGCCCCTGCGCGCCACGGCACGGGACGGGCTGACCCTGGGCGGCTGGTACTACCGGGCCCCCGGTCGCGGCCCCGGCGAACGGGCGCCGTGCGTCCTGCACCTGCACGGCGGCCCGGAGGAGCAGGAGCGTCCGGTGTTCGATCCGCTCTTCCAGGAACTGCTGGGCCGGGGTCTGGACGTCTTCGCCCCCGACGTCCGCGGCTCCTCCGGCTGGGGGCGCTCCTTCGTGGACGCCGACCTGGGAGAAGGCCGCTTCGCCGCGATCGACGACGTCGCGGACTGTGCGATGCACGCCGTCGCCGCAGGCCTCGCCGACGCTCGCCGCCTCGCCGTGATGGGCCATTCCTACGGCGGCTACCTCACGTCGGCCTCGCTCGTGTGGCACCCCGAACTCTTCCGTACCGGCATCACCGTGTGCGGCATGTCGGACTTCGCCACCTTCTTCGCCGGCACGGAGCCGTGGCTCGCGGAATCCGCCGCGCACAAGTACGGCCACCCCGAACGGGACCGAGCGCTCCTGCGCGCCCTGTCGCCCATGAGCCGCGTGGACGAGCTGCGCGTCCCGCTGCTCGCGGTGCACGGAGAGCACGACACGAACGTCCCGCCCGGCGAGTCCGAGCAGATCGTCACGGCCGCACGCGCGCGCGGGCTGGTGGCGGAACTGCTGCTGCTGCGCGGCGAGGGCCACGACTTCCGGCGCGCCGACAACCGGCGGCTGTTCCGCCGCACCGCCGCGGAGTGGATGCGGCGCTGGCTGCTGGACTGACGCGAGGCGCCCCCGGCCCCCGAGAGCACGCGTGGAGAGCGGCCGGGGACGGACACGGAGTGTGTTTTCGTCCCTTCGCGGCGGGAATCCGGACAGACATGGATCATTCCAAGGCACCCGTCCTCGACGCGCTGGCCGCGTACCACGCGGAGCACCAGACCCCGTTCACCCCGCCCGGCCACAAGCAGGGGCGCGGCGCGGACCCCCGCGTCCGCGCCGTCCTCGGCGACAGCGTGTTCCGGTCCGACGTCCTCGCCGTCAGCGGCCTCGACGACCGGACCTCGTCCAAGGGCGTCATCACCGCGGCACAGGAACTGATGGCGGACGCCGTGGGCGCCGAGCACACCTTCTTCTCGACCTGCGGCAGCTCGCTCTCCGTCAAAGCCGCCATGCTGTCCGTGGCCGGGCCCCACGAGAAGCTCCTCGTGGGGCGCGACGCCCACAAGTCGGTGGTGGCCGGCCTCGTACTCGCCGGAATCGTCCCCGTCTGGGTCGACCCCCAATGGGACCCGGAGCGCCACCTCGCCCATCCGCCGTCCGCCGAGGCCTTTCGCGCCGCCTTCGCCGACCACCCCGACGCCCGGGGAGCCCTGGTCACGACCCCGACGCCGTACGGCACCTGCTCCGACCTGCCCGGCATCGCCGAGGTGTGTCACGCACACGGGGTGCCCCTCGTCGTCGACGAGGCGTGGGGAGCCCACCTGCCCTTCCACCCGGACCTGCCGACCTGGGCCATGGACGCCGGCGCGGACGTGTGCGTCACCTCCGTGCACAAGATGGGCTCGGGCGTCGAACAGAGCTCGGTCTTCCACCTCCAGGGCGACCTGGTCCGACCCGAGGTCCTCAAGAACCGCGAGGACCTGCTGGGCACCACCAGCCCGTCCGCCCTCGTGTACGCGTCCCTGGACGGCTGGCGCCGCCAGATGGTCCAGCACGGGCACGCCCTCTACGACGACGCCCTGGCCGTGGCCAAGTCCCTGAGGGCACGGATCGACGAGATCGACGGGCTGCACGTCCACGGCCGCGACGACTTCTGCGGGCCCGGGCGCGCGGCCGACCTCGACCCCCTCCAGGTCATCGTCGACGTCAGCGCGCTCGGCACCAGCGGCTACCGGATCGCCGACTGGATCCGCGCACACCACCGGATCAACCTGCACCTGTCCGACCACCGACGCACCAGCGCCCAGCTCACGCACGCGGACGACGCCTCGCACGCCGACGCCCTGATCGCCGCCCTGACCGACGTCGTCGACCACGTCCACGAGCTGCGCCCCGCGCCCCGGCCCGCCGTCCCCGACCCGGCGGAACTGCGTCTGGAACAGGCCATGCTGCCTCGTGACGCCTTCTTCGGACGTGTCGAGCAGGTCCCGTGGGAGAAGGCCGTGGGCCGCATCAGCGCCGAGATGCTCACGCCCTACCCCCCGGGCATCCCGGCCGCGCTCCCCGGCGAGAGGCTCAACGCCGAGGTCCTGCGCTATCTGCGCAGCGGTGTCGAGGCGGGCATGGTCGTACCGGACGCGGCCGACACCGAGGTGAAGACCGTACGCGTGACGGTCGAGGACTGAACGCATCCGTCGGCGGCCGGGGACCGGCGCCGCAGGACCGGGTCCCGCGGCCGGGGACTGACGCACAGGCCCCGCAGGACCGGGTCCACCCATGGGCGGCCGAGGACGGCCACCGCAGGACCGAGCTCATCCGTGTCCCCACGTGCCGCGGTGCCGTCACCGCCCCGCCGCGGCCTTCTCCCGCAGGCGCGCCCAGGCCCGCTCGCGTACGTCCGGACGCAGAAGGACGTCGACCGCCGTGCACGCGAGCGCCTCCGCCGCGGCCAGCATCACCCGCCGGGCCCGCGGTCCCGCCGCCGCCTCCGCGAACTCGGGCGTGTGGTCGGAGGCCTCCGGGCCCATGATGGCGATCCACGGGTGGATCCCGGGCACGCGCGTGCTGACGTTCCCGAAGTCGGACGACCCCAGGTACACGCCCGCCGTGGGCTCCGACAGGCGGATGCCGGCCCTGTCGAGGTGTCCGGCGAACAAGGACGACAACACCTCGTTGTCACGGAAGTGCTCGTAGCGCCCTCCCACGTCGGTCACCTCCACCTCGGTACGGGTGGCCAGCGCCACGCCCCGCGCGCACGAGCGCAACTCCTCCACCAGCGACTCGAGGGCCGACGTGGTCTCCCCGCGCAGTCCGAACAGGCCTTCCGCGTAGGCGGGGACGAGGTTGGTGGCCCGGCCGCCGTCCGTCACGATCCCCTGCACGTGCGACCCCTGCGGCAGCCGTCTGCGCAGGACGTCGAGCGTGTTGAAGAGCTGGATCAGCGCGGCCAGGGCGTCGATCCCCTCCGTCGGGCTGCCCGTCGGGTGCGCGGCGCGGCCGTGGAACCCCACCCGTACCTGCGCGCTGGCCGTCAGCGGCGCCCACGCCCAGTCGTGGACCCCCGGATGGAACATGAGAGCCGCGTCCACGTCGTCGAACAGTCCCGCCGCCACCTCCGCGACCTTGCCGCCGCCGCGCTCTTCCGCGGGTGCCCCGACGGCCAGCAGCGTCCCGGCGACCTGTCCCCGCCCGTCGACCCGTCCCCGCCCGTCGACCCGTCCCCGCCCGTCGGTCCCTCCCCGCCCGTCGAGAGCGGAGCCGGCCGCGAGTGCGAAGCGAGCGGCGAGTGCGGCCCCCAGCCCCGCCGCGGCGATCAGGTTGTGGCCGCACGCGTGCCCGAGAAGCGGCAGAGCGTCGTACTCCATCAGCAGCGCCACGGACGGCCCGTCCCGAGCCCCGGCGGGCGCTCCCGTGCGGGCGACGAACGCCGTCTCCAGCCCGGCCACCCCGCGTCGCACCTCGAAGCCCTCCCCTTCGAGCTCACCCGCCAGCAGGCCGGCCGCCCGGTGCTCCTCGTACGCCGTCTCCGGGTCGCCGTGCAGCGCCAGGCTCACCTCCCACAGCCGTTCCGCGCGGACGGCCACCTCCTGTCCGATTCGGGCGTACAGGGATTCCGGCGTCTCCGCCACGTGAGCCTCCTCGGGACGTCACCCCCGCGTATTCCACGATGGCAGACGGGGGCATGCCGCGCGCTCACCGTCGGGGGAAGGCCCGGGCGCCCTCGTGACGAGAGGCTCTGGCCAGCAAAGATGGGTGAAATGTCCGAAACATGGGAAGTCGGGATTCTGTGTCAGGCCTCGTGTCGCCCAGGCGACCGGGCACAGGAGAAGAGGAGAACAGGAGCACCGGATGTCCTCTACCGAGCAGCCCCGCGTCCCCGACCCGGAGACGCGTCATCCCCGTCCGCCGCAACCGGAGCAGGAGCAGTCCCCGCCTGGCGCGACCGAAGCCATGACGCCCCGCCCCGATCACGGGGAGGAGTCCTATCGCGGGCACGAGCTGCTCCTCGACCGGGTGGCGGTCGTGACGGGAGGGGACTCGGGGATCGGCAGGGCCGTCTGTCTGGCGTTCGCGCGGGAGGGGGCGGACGTCGTGTTCACCCATCTCGCCGAGGAGCGGGACGACGCCGCCGAGACGGAACGGCTGATTCGTGAGGCGGGCCGCACTCCGCTGGCCGTCGTCTGCGACATCCGCGACGAGGGCCGGTGCGAGGCGTTGATCGAGCGGGTGGTGGCCGAGTTCGGCCGCGTCGACCTGCTCGTGAACAACGCGGCGTACCAGATGGCGCAGCCCGACGGCATCGAGGCCATCAGCACGGAGCAGTTCGACCGGGTGATGAAGACGAACCTCTACGGCATGTTCTGGCTCACCCGAGCGGCGCTCGCCCACATGCCGCGCGGTGGCTGCGTCATCAACACGACGTCGGTCCAGGGCTATCAGCCCAGTCCGCACCTGCTCGACTACGCGATGACGAAGGCCGCCATCGTGTCCTTCACGCACAGCCTGGCGCAGATGGTCGCCGAACGGGGCATCCGTGTGAACGCGGTCGCCCCGGGGCCCGTGTGGACACCGCTGATCCCTTCGACCATGCCGGACGTGGCGGACTTCGGGAGCCAGTCCCCGCTGGGGCGCGCGGCGCAGCCGGCCGAGATGGCACCCGCGTACGTCTTCCTGGCGTCGCCCGGATCCAGCTACATCACCGGCGAGATCGTCAACGCCACGGGCGGGACGCCCCTGCCCTGACGGCACCGGGTCGGAAGCGAGGACCCTCCGGCGGAGCGCGAGATCGGGTGCATGGGTCGCCGGGACCGGGGAAGGCGGAGCCCGAGCGGGGCACGCCCGCTGTGAAAGGCACACGGAAGAGAAGGACGGCCCCGATCCGACGGCCGTCCTCGTCCACCGGAGGAGTTGTTTTCGCGTGACTGAGCACGTGTGGAACTACAAGTCGACCTCGGGCCACCTGGCCGGAACGGATCTGACCGGCTACAAGGTCGAGGCGACCGACGGCAGCATCGGCAAGGTGGACAAGCACTCCGACGAGGTCGACGACGCCTATCTGGTCGTGGACACCGGGGTCTGGATCTTCGGCAAGGAGGTCCTCCTTCCGGCCGCCACCGTCGTTTCGATCGATCCGGACGAACAGAAGATCTTCGTCGACCGGACCAAGGGACAGGTCAAGGACGCTCCCGAGTTCCACCGCGAGAAGCACCTCGGCGATCCGGAGTACCGCCGTGAGCTGGGCACGTACTACGGACTCGGAGGCCCCCTCGGGGGCGGCCCTGCGGTCTGACCCCGTGGGTGAAGGAGGGCCCGGACTCGTCGAGTCCGGGCCCTCCGCCATGCCGGGGGCGCGAGCCGCCGCTGCCGCAGTGCCGCCGGCCGGGGGCCGTAGCCGCCGCAGTGCCCCCGGCGCCGGCGCCGCCGCAGCGCCGCCGGCAACCGGGGCTCCGCCGCTCAGCCGGTGCCCGACGGCAGGTTCTCCTTGATCTTGGCGATGGCGAAGCCCCAGCCCTGGGACACCGTCGGCTTTCCGGGCACGGCCACTTCGGCGGGGTTCGTCACCACGTCCAGGAGCACCGGACCGGGGACGGCGAGAGCCCGCCGCACGGCCTCGTCGAGTTCCCCGGGCTCGGTGACGCGGATGCCGGTCAGCCCGAGGGCTTCGGCCACCGCTGCGAAGTCGGGGTTGTCGAGGACCGTCCCGAACTCGGGAAGGCCGGCTTGCTCCTGTTCGAGCTTGACCATGCCGAGACGGCGGTTGTCGAAGACCACGAGCTTGACCGGGAGCCGCTCGGACCGGATCGTCATGAGGTCGCCGAGGAGCATGCCGAGGCCGCCGTCGCCGCAGAGGGCCACGACCTGGCGGTCCGGTGCCCACAGCTGGGCTCCGATGGCCTGGGGCATGGCGTTGGCCATGGAGCCGAGGTTGTACGAGCCGATGAGCCGGCGGCCGCCGCGCATCCTCACGAAACGGGAGAGCCAGACCGTGGCCATGCCGGTGTCGGAGGTGAAGATCGCGTCGTCCGCCGCGTGCCGGTCCACCGCGGCCGCCAGCGCCTCCGGGCGGATCTCTTCGACCCGGTTGTCGAACATCGCCCGCACCCGGCCGAGGAGACGCTTGTCGTGCCGGGGGTCGGCCAGGTCCGCCTGGCCCTCCTGCCACCGCAGGAAGCGTTCGCGGGCCTCGTCGAGGTGGGACCGGGAGTCGATCGGGGTGAGCAGCGGCAGCAGGGCCCGCAGCGTCGCACCGACGTCCCCGGCCAGCCCCACGTCCACGGGGACCCGGCGGCCCAGCCGCTCCTCGCGGACGTCGATCTGCACGACCTTGCAGTCCCGCGGGTACCAGTCGCGGTAGGGGAAGTCCGTGCCCAGCAGGATCAGCGTGTCGCAGGTGTCCAGGGCGTGCGCGGCGGCCGGATTGCCGATCAGGCCCGTCTGGCCGACCTCGTACGGGTTGTCCTCCTCGAAACCCTCCTTGCCCTTGAGCGTGAGCACCATCGGAGCCGCGAGGAGCTCGGCGGTCCGCAGCACCTCGTCGCGGGAGTCCCGGGCACCGAGACCCACGAGCAGCGTGACCCGTGAACCGGCGGCGATCACCTCCGCCGCCTCGACCAGCGCCGGGTCGTCGGGCCGGGTCACGGCCGGCCGGGGCAGCGCGAACCGGGGCGGCCGGTCGTCCTCGACCTTCCGGTCCCCGAGGTCCCCGGGGACGGTCAGCACCGCCACGCCCCTGCGGGTCACGGCCGCCCGCACCGCGGACTCCAGCATCCTCGGCAGCTGGTCGGGAGAGGTCACCGTGGCCCGGTAGACGGCGACGTCCCGGAACAGGAGGTCGTTGTCCACCTCCTGGAAGTAGTCGCCGGCCATCTCCGACAACGGCACCTGGCCACAGATCGCCAGGACCGGGGCGCCGCTCTTGGCGGCGTCGTACAACCCGTTCAGGAGGTGGACCGAGCCGGGCCCCACGGTGCCCATGCAGACCCCGAGCCCGCCCGACAGCTGGGCGAGCGCGCCGGCGGCGAAGGCCGCCGCCTCCTCGTGGCGGAAGCCGGTCCACTCGATGCCGTCCGTGGTCCGGATGGCGTCGGTCAGGGGGTTGAGGGCGTCGCCGACCACGCCGAAGACGTGGTCGACACCGATGTCCGCCAGACCCTCGACGATCACCTGGGCAACGGTTCGAGTCATGGGATCTCCTCTCACGAAGGGCGACGACGGGTCACCCCGGGGTGACCTGGTCCGGGTACGGCGACCGACGGGTCGCCGGGCGAACCGGTCGGGACGGATGGCGACGGGTCACCGGCCGAACCGGGCCGGGAACGGCGACCGACGGGTCGCCGGGGGAACCGGCCCCGGCAGGGTGGCGACGGGTCACCGGAGCGTGAAGCGGTCCGGGTGGGCCGCCTTCCAGTCGCCTGCCCACGAAGCCGGAACGGATGCCGTCGCGAGGAGCTGCCCGGGTGCGAGCGGCGCGTACAGCTCGGCGTGGGACCGGACGTCGTCGGGCCCGACCCGGCGCAGCAGCATCCCGGGCTCCAGGCCGCCCGGGTCGTCGACGCCCATGGCGGCCATGATCTGCAGGGCGCTCTTGACGGTCGCCTCCTGGAAGCGCTGGACCCGGCGCGCCTTGTCCTCGACGTCCAGGGCCCGGGCCCGCCGGCGGTCCTGGGTGGCGACCCCGACGGGGCAGGTGTTGGTGTGGCAGCGCTGGGCCTGGACGCAGCCGAGGGCGAACATCATGGCCCGGGCTGAATTGGTGTAGTCGGCACCCTGGATCAGCCGCTTGACGATGTCGCTGCCGGTGGCGACCTTGCCGGAGGCGCCGATCCGGATCCGGTCGCGCAGGCCCGTGCCGACGAGGGCCCGGTGTACCGTCGCCAGCCCCTCGGTGAGGGGGAGCCCGACGGTGTCCGCGAACTCCAGCGGCGCGGCCCCGGTGCCGCCTTCGGCGCCGTCGACGACGATGAAGTCGGGCGTGACGTCCTCCTCCAGCATCGCCTTGCAGACGGCGAGGAACTCGCGTCGCGATCCGACGCACAGCTTGAACCCGACCGGCTTGCCGCCCGCGAGCTCCCGCATCCGGCCGACGAAGCGCACGAGTTCCCTGGGGGTCCGGTAGACGCGGTGGTACGGCGGGGAGAACACGGTACGGCCCTGGGGGACGCCCCGGACCTCGGCGATCTCCCGGCTGACCTTGGAGCCGGGCAGGACGCCCCCGATACCGGGCTTGGCGCCCTGACTGATCTTCAGCAGGACACAGGCCACCTGGTCGAGGGCGGCCTTCTCGGCGAACCTCCGCGGATCGAAGCCGCCGTCCTCCGTGCGGCAGCCGAAGTACCCCGTGCCGATCTCCCACACGAGGTCCCCACCGGGAGCCAGGTGGTGCACCGATATCCCGCCCTCGCCGGTGTCGTGGGCGAAACCCCCGCGCCGGGCACCCTCGTTCAGGGCACGGACCGCCCTGTCCGACAGGGAGCCGAAGCTCATCGCGGACACGTTGAGCAGGGCCATGTCGTAGGGCCTGGCGCAGTCGGGTCCGCCGATCCGGACCCGGGGCGCGTCCGTGGGCACCGGGCGCGGGGACATGGACGGGACGAGGTGGTCGGTGCCCGGCCGGTCCAGCTCCCGTTCCGTCCCGAAGGGGTCCTCGGCGTCCGTTCCCTTGGCCCGTTCGTAGACGATGGAACGCGTGTCCCGGTCGAAGGGCGCCCCGTCGACGTTCCGCTCGACGAAGTACTGCTGCACCTCGGGACGGATCGCCTCCATCGCGTACCTCAGGTGCCCCAGGACCGGATAGTTGCGCAGGATCGAGTGGCGCCGCTGAAGCAGGTCGTACGACGCCACCGCGGCGAGCAGGATCGCGGGCCCGGCCGCGCACCACCACCACGGGGACACCAGGACCGCCAGGAGTACGGTGACGAGGGCGGCGACGGCCGGGAGGCCGGCGAGAAGAAGCATCGGCATGCGGGCCGTCTGTCCCGGATCGCCGGGACCACGCCGCTGACGACGGCGACAGGACGTGATCCCCGTCGCGGGCGGTGTGGAAACCGTGAGGAGGGGAAAGGCGGAGTACGAGGTGCTCAGCGCGCCCCGCCCACCGTACGAGGGGAGTGCCAGGTCCATGACGGACGCCATCACCGCGGACCGTGCCGCACCGGAGTCCCTGCTGTCCGCGAGCGCCGTGTTCGACAGCGACGGCGGAGCGATCGGGACCGCCCGCGCCTTCACCGCCGACTTCCTCGCGGCCGCCACGTCCCCGCGGCGGGAACCGCTGACGGAGGACCGTGTCGACCTGGCGAAGCTGGTGGTCAGCGAACTGGTCACCAACGCGATCCTGCACGCCTCCGGTCCCTGCCGACTGCTCCTCGAGCTGCGTCAGGGCGCCCTGGAGATCTCGGTGTTCGACCGCGCGAGGGCCACCCTCGTGCCGCGCGGGCACGACCCGCGCCGGATCGGACAACACGGCCTCGAGATCGTCGTCGCCGTGTGCGAGACCGTGGCCGTGGAGCCGGCCGCCGAGGGCAAGCGGGTCCGGGCCGTCCTCTCCCTCCTGCCGGCGGGGGCCCGGGCGGGATCCTGACGGGCCGGCGCCCGCACCGGGCGGCCCGGGTACGGGCGGAGGCACGGGCGGCCCGGGTACGGGCGGAGGCACGGGCGGACCGGGCTTGACCGTCGGCGACCCTGCGGGGAGGTGACCTCGCAGGGTGGTTCGCCGCAGGGCCGCAAGGACATCGCCGCAACCTCGCCGGGTCGTCGCCGGACCTCAGCAGGGGCCTCGCCGTGGCCCCGTGCGTCACCGCAACCCTGTCAGACGCCGTGACCTCGTACGTCACGACAACCCGGCCAGACGCCGCGACCTCACACGTCGCCGCAGCCCGTAAGACGCCGAACCCCCGTAAGACGCCGAGCCCTTGGGAAGGGCCGGAATCCCACGGGGGGACGGACGTCGCCGCGGATCAGTGCCGCTCGGCGGAGGTGCGACGCGACCGCCGCCGCACGGAGCGGCGTTCGCTCTCGGTGAGGCCGCCCCACACTCCGGTCACCTCCCGGGAGTCGTCCATGGCCCAGCGCAGGCACTCCGCCCGTACCGGACAGTGCCGGCAGACCTCCTTGGCCTCCTCGGCCTGGGCGATCGCGGTGGGGCCCACCCCCACCGGGAAGAACAGGTCGGGGTCCACCTCCCGGCAGGCCGCGGCCGCCCGCCAGCTGTCGATGTGGCCTGCCCGGGTGTCCATGGGGTCCTCCTGGTGAATGAGTCGGGGCTTGTCCCTCTTCGCCTCACCGCGCGTCCGCGGTCGAAACGGCCCGGCGGGGATTCGTCCCGCACGGACAGGGCAACCGGAGGTCGACCGAGAGGAGTGAGAGGAGTGAGTCGACATGACCATGGAGAAGGGGCAGGCGCGCGAGACGGCGGGAGAGGTCGGCGGCGAGGCGGTACGGGCGGGCGCCCGGGCCGGCTTCGCGGCGCGGGGCTTGCTCTACCTGCTCGTCGGAGCACTGGCCGTACGCATAGCCCTGACGGGGACGGGTGACCAGGCCGACCGGGGAGGGGCCATCGCGCACATCGCCGGCACCGCGTTCGGTGCCGTCCTCCTCTGGGCCGTGGGCATCGGCCTCGCCGGCATGGCGGTGTGGCGGCTGGTGGAGGTGCTCTTCGGAGCGGCGGGCCCCAAGGGGCACAAGGCCTCCCGGCGCGCCTTGTCCGCCGGCCGCTGCGTCTTCTACGCCGGCTCCGCCTTCCTGGTCCTCTCCTTCGCGGTGGGGGAGCGGGGAAGCGGTGAGGGTTCCACCGACCGGCAGAGCCGGGACATCACCGCCCGTCTGCTCGAACTCCCGGGCGGCCGCTGGTGGGTCGGGGCGGTCGCCGTCGGCTTTCTGGCAGCAGGTCTGTGGATCGTGGGGCGCGCGGTCCTGCGCAAGTACTGGAAGCACCTGGCGCGGGAGCGCCTGAAGACGTACCAGCGCCGCTTGATGGACGTGACGGGCGTGGCCGGCGGCATCGGGCGCGGCCTCGTCTTCGCCGCGCTCGGCTTCTCCGGCGTGAAGGCGGCGATGGCCTTCGACCCCCGCGAGGCCAAGGGCATGGACGACGCCATCCGTTCGTTCGCGCAGGCTCCGGCGGGCCCCTGGCTGCTGCTCGCCGTGGCCGTCGGCCTCGTCCTCTTCGGTGTCTTCTCCTTCGGCCAGGCGAGGTGGCGCCGGTTCTGATCCCCTGCCGACGCCGCGACCCTGTTGACGCCGTGACTCGGCCGAGGCTGTGACCCGGCCGCACGTCACCGCGCCCCCGCCCGACCCGGCCGCCCCGGCCGACCCGGGCGGGGGCGCGGTGACGTGCGGCCTGCCGACACCACGCTCCGGACGAAGACGCGAAGGCGGGGCCGGTCTTCACGAATCCGATACAGGATCGGCGCATCCATCCGCCGGGCACGAGGTGTGACAGGGACGTGACGGGTCAGGCGAACAGTGCACCCCCTCGCCACGCCACCGAGCCGGAGGTCACCATGTCCCAGTCCGCCGCCACGCCGCTTCCCGCACCGCGCACCCTCACCCGGCACATGACCATGGAACTCGTCGCCCCGGACGCCGCGGTGCCGATCGACACGACCGTCCGCTACGCGTCCCGGGACCCCCACGCACTGAGCATCGCCTTCCACCTCCCGGGCCTGAGTCCCGTCGTGTGGTGCCTCGACCGGGAGATGGTCCTCACCGGGTCGCACGATCCCACCGGGCTGGGAGAGATCCACCTGAGCTCCGCCCCCGGCGGCGACCTCCTCATCCGGCTCGGCCGGGCAGGGGAGTGCGCGACGGTCCGGTGCGACCGGGACCGGCTCACCCGCTTCGTACGCGAGACCTTCCTCCTGGTCCCGCAGGGCACCGAGGAACGCCACATCGACTGGCAGCCGCTGCTCGCCTCCCTCAGGCGCTGACACACGACGTCCGCCATCCACGACGGCGCCACGCGCCGAGGGGGTGCCTTGTCGATCAGGCCGGAGCGGGGAGCCCCGCGAGGCCGACCTGATCGACAAGGCACCCCCCTCGGCGCCTCGCCAGGGCGATGAAGCCCCTCGGCAGCGGACTCGCGGGGAGACCGGAGGCCGGTCTCCCCGCGAGTCCGCTGAGGTCTCAGGACGGCCGGCGGGGCGCGGGTGGCCGGAAGCAGGCGGTGACGTCCTTCCCCCGCGGGCACGAGCGGGCCTGCCACTCGTCGGCGAGCGCGTCGATCAGGAGCAGGCCGCGCCCTCCGAGCGAACCGTCGTCGGGGCGACGCTGTTCGGGCACACGGGACGACGCGTCGTGCACGGTCACGTGCAGACAGTCGTCGTCCCGCGTCAGGATGAGCTGCGCGTCGCTGTGCGCGTGGACGTGGGCGTTGGTGACCAGTTCGGAGACGGTCAGGACGACCGAGTCCACCAAGTCCGGAGCCGTACGGTCCCAGCCGAGCGCCGCCAGATGCTCACGCGTCCAGTCCCGTGCCGTCTTCACGCCGCTGCTGATGGGCAGCGCACGCGCCCACCCGACAGCCCTCAGTGAGGGATCCTGCACCATGTCTCTCCTCCCGTCATCGGCACTGCATCACTTCGTCTGCCCGATATATGACGAAACATCACTGGATACGTGCCCTTCGTGATGACAGGAAACCCCAACAGGCGCCGAAACGCATGCCGATGGTGTCTCACCCGCGGCAACCGGTGCGCTGCCGGACAGGAACCCCGTATCGAAATTCGTCGGCATGGACTTCGCTCGCCCGGGTAGGCGGGCAGCCAACGGGCCACGGGTCCAGGGTCGTGACGAGCTGAGAGGGGAATGGTGTGACGGTCACCACGATGTCGACCACGGGCGCGGAGGTCGCGGCGGCGACACTGCCGGTGGTCCCCGACCCGCCGGCGGTCGCGCCCAAGGACGCGAGGGCCCTGTCGAAGGTCTTCTTCCGGGAGCTGGCGACGCTGGAGGAGGGGACGCACGAGTACCAGTACGCGC
>NZ_JBWKCA010000020.1:0-152558 GCF_056436715.1 Streptomyces sp. NPDC043176 | reverse complement strand
CCGATCCGGCAGCTCATCGAGTCGGTCAACGACACCCTCAAGGGCCAGCTCGACCTCGAACGGCACGGAGCCAGGACCCCCGCCGGAGTCCTGGCCCGCGTCGGACAACGCATCCTCGCCCTGACCGCCGCGATCTGGCACAACCGGACCTACGGGACACCGCTGACCAGGTCATTGATCGCCTACGACCACTGACCCGGACTTCGGACTCAATCGTCTAGAGCCAGACAGGTCTTGGAGAGGTGCTTGACCTCGTCAGGGATCCCGGCCCTCCGTCGCCGTTCCTCGTCTTCCGCTCATTCCTCGGGCAGGAACAACTCCCATTCCAGCGGGCAGGAAGCGGTGTCGGTGGCCGCGTGCACGCTGACCGCGACCTGGCAGTTCGCCCGCTTGCCCAAAGCGCCGCAGTACTGCCGGGCCACCCCAGCCGAAGCGGTGCCGCACTTGGGGAACGACACATCGTCGATCACCCACACCTCAGGCGCGATCGCCTTGATCAATCGCTCGGCGATCCGCTGCCGCACCGGCAGCGGATCCCACGGCGACTGGTTCACGAACTGCTGCAGGGCCTGCATGTTCCCGTCCGGCAGCCGCTCGGCCATCGGCTGGACCGACTTCCGCCGCCCGTCCAGCATCAGCCCCCGCAGATAGCACCCGCCCCACCGCCGCTGATCCCGCCGCGGAAGCGAGGCGAAGACATCGGCAACGAACTCAGCCAACTCACCCCGGAGCCGTTCTACCTACCCCAGCCTCATAACCAGAAGATGCCCGCTACCAGGCAAGATCACCCGACGTAACGAAGCACTACTAGGCTGAGCCCATGGACGACCTCGACCGCGCCGCTCAGGCGCTGCTCCGGCTGCCGCCTTCCTGCGGGCCGGTCCGACTGATCGCGGTCGACGGGCACGCCGGCTCCGGGAAGTCGACGCTCGCGGCCGGGCTCTCCACCGTGCTCGGGGACGCGCCCGTGCTGCACCTCGACGACCTGGCCACGCACGAGGAGCTCTTCGAGTGGGGCGGCCGGCTGCGGGAGCAGGTCCTGGAGCCGCTGTCCCGGGGGGAGACGGCGGCGTACCGCCCGTACGACTGGCGGCTTCGGCGGTTCGGGGAGGCGCGGGAGCTGCCGGCGGCTCCGGTGGTCCTGGTGGAGGGCGTGGGGGCGGGCAGGCGGGCGGTGCGGCCGTTCCTGGCGTGGCTGCTGTGGATGGAGCGCGGGGCGGAGGAGTCGTGGGCCCGGGGACGCCGCCGGGACGGCGCCGAGCAGGCCGCGTTCTGGGACGGGTGGACCGTGGCGGAGACTCGCCACTTCGCGAAGGACCCCTCCAGGGCCTCCGCCGACACCTTGGTACGGGAGTGTCCCGAGGGGTACGAGTGGGTTCCCGGGCCCGGTGTGACAGCGGGCGCGGACCATATCATCACGCACCGTGACGGCCTTCTGCTCACGAACTGAGCGGCCGGAAGTCCGCTTCCGCAAGTGCCTCAACTCCGCTTGACCCAAGGGGCGTACTGGTCTTACGTTCTGAATGTGCGGCTTTTCGGAGCCGCCGCGGACACGAAGCCCCCGGTTGTTCCCCCGTGATCGGGGGCTTCGTTCTGCCCTCGACAGTCCTCCCGAGGGCCTTTCGAGCCCCCTCCGAGGGCCCTTCGAGACCCCTGATGCTCACCCAGGGTCACCACTTCCGGATCATGCGCTTCTCCTTAAGCGCACACCCCCTGCGCAGGTACGATGCCCCCAGGTGCGGTCAAATCCCGTCCATGCGATGACGGTTGTGGGGGACCCGATGGACATCGGCACGCAGGGCTCGCAGGCCCCGGCCGAGCTCGCCTGGCTGCGCGGAGTCGACGCCTACACGATGGGCGCCTATCCGCAGGCGGAGGACGAGTTCCGGACCGCGGTACGGATCGATCCCGGGATGGCGGACGCCTGGCTCGGGCTGCACGCCCTCCGGGTGGACACCACGACGGCGCTGCTGCGCATGTACCGGAACCGCGAGCGCTTCGGCGAGCAGCGGTCGCGGTACCGGCGCACCCTGAACTCCTGGTACTGGCTGGGCTGGTGGGTGCAGCCCGTCCTGGAGAGCCCGCGCGACCTGCTGCTCGCGCATGCCTCCCACTGGCTCGACGGGCGGCACGTGCCGGAGCTCGACCGGGCCCTCGCCGGGCTCCCGCCGGTCGACACCGACCCCCAGGTGCGCTTCCTGCACGCCTGCCGGGCGTATCTCGTCAAGGACTGGGACCAGTTGGTCCGGCACACCGAGACGCTCGTCGACGACCCGCTGCTCGGCATCGAGGCCGGGCTCTTCGGCGGGATGGCCCGGGTGCGCCTGGAGATGTACAGCCAGGCCGAACCGCTCCTCTCCGCCTCGCTGATGCGCTGCCGCAGCGAGCAGCCGCAGCGCAAGGAGCTGCGCTACTGGCTCGCCAGGGCCCACGAGGGCACCGGGCGCAGCGCCGCCGCCCTGCCGCTCTACCGGGCCGTGCACCGGATCGACCCGGCGTTCATGGACACGGCGGCGCGGCTCGCGGCGATCGCCGAGTACGACGGGCTGGAGGGCTACGACGGCGTGGACGACCCCGCCGGGCTCGCGGCGGTCGCCCTGGGCGCCTTCGGCGGCGGCCTCGGCCAGGAGGCGACGGACCCGGTGCCGGGTGCCGAACCCGACGGCGGCGGCCTCGGCGACGGGCTGCGGCTGGCGCCGGAGCCGGCCCCTCCGGCCGCCCCGGTCACGCCCCCGGAGACCGTACGGCAGAAGGCACCGGTCCCCCACCAGGCGGCGCCTCGCTTCCCGGCCGGGCCCACCGATCCGGTGCTGCTCGCGGAGGCGCTCGCCGAACTGGAGGGCATGGTCGGCCTCGAACCGGTGAAGCGTCAGGTCAAGGCGCTCTCGGCGCAGTTGGAGATGGCCCGCCTCCGTGCCGGGCAGGGGCTTCCGGTCCAGCCGCCCAAGCGGCACTTCGTGTTCTCCGGCCCCTCCGGCACCGGCAAGACCACCGTCGCCCGGATCCTCGGCCGGGTGTTCTACGCCCTCGGACTCCTCGGCGGCGACCACCTCGTGGAGGCCCAACGGGCCGATCTCGTCGGCGAGTTCCTGGGGCAGACGGCCGTGAAGGCCAATGAGCTGATCGACTCGGCCGTCGGCGGGGTGCTCTTCGTGGACGAGGCCTACGCGCTCTCGAACACCGGCTACAGCAAGGGCGACGCCTACGGCGACGAGGCCCTCCAGGTGCTCCTGAAGCGCGCCGAGGACAACCGCGACCACCTGGTGGTGATCCTGGCCGGCTACCCCGAGGGCATGGACCGGCTGCTCAACACCAACCCCGGCCTCTCCTCCCGCTTCACCACCCGGGTCGACTTCCCCTCGTACCGGCCCCTGGAGCTCACCGCCATCGGTGAGGTGCTCGCCGCGGCCGACGGCGACGGCTGGGACGACGAGGCCCTGGACGAACTGCGCTCGATCAGCGGGCACGTCGTCGAACAGGGCTGGATCGACGAACTCGGCAACGGCCGCTTCCTGCGCACCCTGTACGAGAAGTCCTGCGCCTACCGCGACCTGCGGCTCTCCGGCTACCAGGGCACCCTCACCCGCGAGGACCTCGCCACCCTCCGGCTGCCCGACCTCATGCAGGCCTACGGCGAGGTCCTGTCGGGCCGCGGCCCGGCCGACCGCGGCCCCCAGCAGGAGCCACCCGGCTACCAGGGCTACTAGTCTTCTGAGTCAGGAATTCTGTTCAGATGTGTGGGCTTGGCCTATGGCACGTACCGGGCGGCCGAAGGCCGAGTTGATCCTGTCGGACGAGGAACGGGCCGCGCTCGAGGGATGGGTGCGGCGCCGGTCCACGCCGCAGGCGTGGGCCCTGAGATGCCGGATCATCCTGGCCTGCGCCGAAGGCGCGTCCAACAAGGACGTCGCGGCCCGGCTCGGCTCGACACCGCATGCGGTGGGCCGATGGCGGGCGAGGTTCGTCGAGCACCGGATCGCCGGCCTGGGCGACATGCCCCGCCCAGGCGGTCCCAGATCGGTGACGGACGAGCAGGTGGCCGCGTTGGTCACCAGGACACTCCAGTCCACACCGAAGAACGCGACCCACTGGTCGACACGGTCGATGGCGAAGGAGCTGGGCCTGTCGCAGTCGACGGTGTCCCGGGTCTGGCGGGCTTTCGGGCTGCAGCCGCACCGATCGGAGACGTCTCTGCTGTCGACGGATCCGTACTTCGTCGACAAGGTCCACGACGTCGTCGGCCTCTATCTGGACCCGCCCGAGCGAGCCCTGGTGTTCTGCGTCGACGAGAAATCGCAGATCCAGGCCCTGGACCGCTCACAGCCGGTGCTGCCGATGATGCCCGGCGTCCCGCAACGCGTCACGCACGACTACAGCAGGGTCGGCACCGCCACCCTCTTCGCTGCCCTCGAGGTCGCCACCGGCAAGGTGATCGGCTCACTCCATCGGCGCCACCGGGCCGAGGAGTTCAGGAAGTTCCTTCTCAAGCTCGACAGGGAAGTCCCGGCCTGCCTCGATGTCCACCTGGTGCTGGACAACTACGCCACCCACCAGACCCCGGCCATCAAGACCTGGCTCCTGGCGCATCCCCGGTTCCACCTGCACTTCACACCGACCGGATCGTCCTGGCTCAACCTGGTCGAGCGATGGTTCGCCGAACTGACGAACAAGCAGATACGGCGAGGCGTCCACAAGACCGTCCAGACCCTGGAACAGGACATCCGGACCTGGATCGCCGCCTGGAACACCGACCCCAAGCCCTACATCTGGACCAAGACCGCGGACGAGATCCTCGAACGCCTCGCCTCATATCTGAACAGAATTCCTGACTCGGAAGACTAGGGCCTGCCCGGAAAGTCCCGCCTGGGGCCATTTTCCGGACAGGCCCGAGGGATCGCCTAAGCCCCGACCCCGCCGGACACGGCCTGGCACCCGACGGTCGCCGGGGACGGCTGTACGCGGTGGGCGGGGTCGCGGACCTCGCCGACCAGCATCTCCAGGACGTCCTCCAGGGCGACGAGGCCGAGGACCCGGCCGGAGCCGTCCGCGACCTGCGCCAGGTGGGTGGCGGCGCGGCGCATCACGGTGAGGGCGTCGTCGAGCGGCAGCTCGGCGCGGAGGGTCGCCATCGGCCGCCAGAGCCGCTGCGGCACCGCCCGCTCCCGTTCCTCGAGGTCCAGGACGTCCTTGACGTGGACGAAGCCCATGTAGGTGTGGTGGGCCTCGGCGCGGACCGGGAAGCGGGAGTAGCCGGTCCGTACGGTGAGCTCCTCGATCTCGCGCGGGGTGACGGACGGCGGGACCGTGACGAGGGACGCCGGGGCGATGAGGACGTCCGTCACGGGGCGGCTGCCCAGCTCCAGGGCGTCCTCGAGGCGCTCCTGCTCGACCGGGTCGAGCAGTCCGGCCTGTCCCGCGTCCTCGACGAGGCGGCCGAGCTGGGCACTGGTGAAGACCGCCTCCACCTCGTCCTTCGGCTCGACCTTGAACGCCCGCAGGACCAGCCGGGCACAGGCACCGAGCGCGGTCGTCACCGGCCGGCAGAGCCGGGCGAAGCCGACCAGGCCGGGGGCGAGCCAGAGCGCGGTCCGCTCGGGCGCGGCCATCGCCAGGTTCTTCGGCACCATCTCGCCGATGACGAGGTGGAGGAAGACGACCGCGGCGAGCGCGATGACGTAACCGAGCGGGTGGATGAGCGGCTGCGGCACCCCGACCGAGTGGAAGACGGGTTCGAGGAGGTGGGCGACGGTCGGCTCGGCGACGGCGCCGAGGGTCAGCGAGCAGACCGTGATGCCGAACTGCGCGGCCGCCATCATCTGCGGCAGGTTCTCCAGACCGTGCAGGACCTGCTTGGCGCGGGCTCCGCCGAGCGGCTCGATCTGGCTGCGCCGGACGGAGACGAGGGCGAACTCGGCGCCGACGAAGAAGCCGTTCGCGAGGACCAGGAGGACGGCGAAGAGGAGTTGCAGGGTGCTCATCGGGCGCCTTCCGTGACCAGCGGGGCGGTGGCGGCGGACCCGTCGGGGTCCGGGCCCGGGCCGGGTTCCGCCCGGACGATCCGGACGCGCTCGGCCCGGTAGCGGTCGACCTGGCGCACCGAGAGCCGCCAGCCGGGCAGTTCGGCCCGGTCGCCCGGGGCGGGGATCCGCCCGAGGAGGTCGGCGACGAGCCCGGCGACCGTCTCGTACGGTCCGTCGGGTACGTCGAGGCCTATCCGGCGCAGGGTGTGGACCCGGCAGGAACCGTCGGCCTCCCAGGCGGCGCGGCCGTCCTCGGAGGGGGCGGCGGCCAGTTCGGGGCGTCCGTCCGCGAGGGAGTCGTGCTCGTCGCGGACCTCGCCGACGAGTTCCTCGACGATGTCCTCCAGGGTGACGACGCCCGCGGTGCCGCCGTACTCGTCGACGACCACGGCGATCGGCTGTTCGCGGCGCAGTCGCTCCAGGAGGGTCTGCACGGGAAGTGTCCCGGGGACGAGGAGCGGCGGGACCGCGATCCGGCCGACGGGGGTGCGCAGGCGGGCCGACGGGGTGACGGCCAGCGCGTCCTTGAGGTGGACCATGCCGACGACCTCGTCGATCCGGTCGCGGTAGACCGGGAAGCGCGAGAGGCCGGTGGCCCGGGTGAGGTTGAGGACGTCGGCCGCGGTGGCGTCCCACTGGAGGGCGCTCACCTTCACGCGCGGGGTCATGACCTGCTCGGCGGTGAGGCCGCCGAGGGACAGGGTCCGTACGAAGAGGTCGGCGGTGTCCTGTTCGAGCGTGCCGGCCAGCGCGGAGTGCCGGGCGAGCGAGACGAGCTCGCCGGGGGTCCGGACGGAGTCGAGCTCGTCGGTGGGCTCGACGCCCAGGAGCCGGACCAGGTGGTTGGCGACGCGGTTGAGCAGGGCGATCACCGGCCGGAAGAGGGCGGAGAAGCGGCGCTGCGGGGTGGCCACGAAGCGGGCGACCTGGAGCGGCCGGGAGACCGCCCAGTTCTTCGGTACGAGTTCGCCGACGACCATCTGGACGGCGGAGGCGAGCAGCATCCCGATCACGACCGCGATGCCGGAGACCGCCCCGGGGGGCAGTCCGGTGGCGGTGAGCGGCCCGTGCAGCAGTCCGGCGAGCGCGGGCTCGGCGAGCATGCCGACGACGAGCGAGGTGATGGTGATGCCGAGCTGGGTGCCGGACAGCTGGAACGAGAGCTCGCGCAGCGCGGTGACGACGGTGCGGGCGCGCCGGTCACCGGCGGCCGCGGCCCGTTCGGCCTCGGCCCGCTCGACGGTCACGAGGCCGAACTCGGCGGCCACGAAGAAACCGTTGGCGAGGATCAGGACGAAGGCCGCGCAGAGCAGCAGAAGGGAGATGATCATGCCGCCGCCTCCTGGGAGGGGGCGGCGCGGGTACTACCGGACGATCCGTCCATTGCTGGAGGGAGTCACTCCTCGGGTCGAAGGGTGGTCTCGCGGGCCGCGGCAGCGGCCCTGCACACGCGAGACGGTGGTGCCGCTCGGCACCACCGTCTCCAGAGTAGTCACGTGGATGCCCCGAGGGGCAGGGGGTCGGCCCCGGATGGGGGACGGATCGGGGTTCTCCCCTGGTGATCCGCCCGCCCGGAACCCTGGTGCGCGCGGGGCCCGGTGGGGTTCAGGCCGCTTCCACGGCCGTCCCGTGGCTCTCGGCCAGGGCACGGAGGGCGCGCGCGTCCCGGATGGCCGCTTCCTTGGCGATGCCGGGCTGGATGCCGAGCGCGGGCAGGCTGGTGCCGTCGCTGAGGTCGAGGAAGACCCAGGGGTCGCCGGGGCGGAGGTTGACCTTGAGGATCTCCGCCCAGGCCAGCCGTCGGGTCCTGGTGATGTTGACGACCGTGACGCCCTCGTCGTCGGCGACGACCTTGGGCCGGCTCAGCAGGACGAGGACGCCGGAGAGCAGCGTGGCGGTGAAGACGAAGCTGACGCGCTCCCCCGGTCCCAGCCGCTCCAGCATCAGCGCGACGCCGGTGACGACCGCGAACATCGCCACGCTCATGGTCAGCAGGACGGCCCGGGTGCGCCCGGGACGGAAGGTGACCGGGAGGGCGGGCGTCATCGACTGGGACATCGGGGTTCCTCGGGGCCTGGTGGGACGTTCGGTCCGGCCGTCAGAGGCGGCAGGCGTGGATGGCGGTGGTGAGGATGGCGCGGGCGCCGATCTCGTACAGGTCGTCCATGATCCGCTGCGCCTCCTTGGCGGGGACCATCGCGCGGACCGCGACCCAGCCCTCGTTGTGCAGCGGGGAGACGGTCGGCGACTCCAGGCCCGGGGTGAGGGCGACGGCCTGCTCCAGGTGCTCGGCGCGGCAGTCGTAGTCCATCATCACGTACGAGCGGGCGACGAGGACGCCCTGGAGGCGGCGGAGGAACTGCTGGACCTGCGGGTGGTCGTCCGAGGCGCCGTGGCGGCGGACGACGACGGCCTCGGAGGTCAGGATCGGCTCGCCGATGACCTCGAGGCCGGCGTTGCGCAGGCTGGTGCCGGTCTCCACGACGTCCGCGATGACCTGGGCGACGCCCAGCTGGATCGCGGTCTCGACGGCGCCGTCGAGGTGGACGACGGAGGCGTCGATGCCCTGGTCGGCGAGGTGCTTGGCGACGATGCCCTCGTAGGAGGTGGCGATCGTCATGCCGCCGAAGTCCTCGGGGCCGTTCGCGGTGCCCGGGCGGGTGGCGTAGCGGAAGGTGGAGCGGCCGAAGTTCAGCGGGAGGATCTCCTCGGCACTGGCGCCGGAGTCCAGGAGCAGGTCGCGGCCGGTGATGCCGATGTCCAGCTTGCCGGACGCGACGTAGATCGCGATGTCCTTCGGCCGCAGGTAGAAGAACTCGACCTCGTTGTCGGGGTCGATGACCACGAGTTCCTTGGACTCTTTGCGCTGGCGGTAGCCGGCCTCATGGAGCATTGCCGACGCAGGTCCGGAGAGGGAACCCTTGTTGGGGACGGCGATGCGCAGCATGGGGTGAGCTTCCTTTGCCTGGGAGTTTCGGGGACTGTGGGACGGGTGTGCTCAGAGGTGGGCGTAGACGTCGTCGAGTGAGATCCCGCGGGCGACCATCATCACCTGGACGTGGTACAGCAGCTGCGAGATCTCCTCGGCGGCGGCTTCCTTGCCCTCGTACTCGGCGGCCATCCAGACCTCGGCGGCCTCCTCGACGACCTTCTTGCCGATGGCATGGACGCCCTTGTCCACCAGTTCCGCGGTGCGGGAGGTGGCGGGGTCGCCGGTCTCGGCCTTGAGCCTGAGCTCGGCGAAGAGCTCTTCGAAGGTTTTGTTCGCCATGATGGTCCTAAGAGTACGGGGTAAGGGTCGCGTTCCTAGCGCCAGGGTTCGCTCACTGTCCGCAACGTGGTCGCGGTGGCGACGGCGGCGGTCACGGCCTCGTGGCCCTTGTCCTCGTTGGATCCTTCGAGGCCGGCCCGGTCCAGGGCCTGCTCCTCGGTGTCGACGGTGAGGACGCCGAATCCGACGGGTACGCCGGTGTCGATCGAGACCTGGGTGAGGCCGTGGGTGACGCCCTGGCACACGTACTCGAAGTGCGGCGTTCCGCCGCGGATCACGACGCCGAGCGCCACGATGGCATCGTAGCCGCGCCCGGCGAGCACCTTCGCCACGACGGGGAGTTCGAAGCTGCCGGGGACGCGCAGCAGCGTCGGCTCGTCGATGCCGAGCTCGCTGAGGGCGCGCAGGGCGCCGTCGACGAGGCCGTCCATGATCTTCTCGTGCCACTGGGCCGCGATGACCGCGACCCGGAGGTCGCCGCAGTTCTTCACGCTGAGGACGGGTGCGCCCTTGCCGCTCATGATTCTCCTAGCCGGTCGTACGTGTACGTGATTACTGGTTGCCGCAGGTGGACGCCGGGGAGCCGTCCAGCCAGGGCAGGTCGTGGCCCATCCGGTCCCGCTTGGTGCGCAGGTAGCCGAGGTTGTGCTCGCCGGCCGTGACCGGCATGGGCTCGCGGCCCTCGACCGTGAGGCCGTGGTGGGTGAGGGCCTGGATCTTCTCGGGGTTGTTGGTCATCAGGCGCAGGCTGCGGACGCCGAGGTCGGCGAGGATCTGCGCGCCGGCCGCGTAGTCGCGGGCGTCGGCGGGCAGGCCGAGTTCCAGGTTGGCGTCGAGGGTGTCGCGGCCGCGCTCCTGGAGCTCGTAGGCGCGCAGCTTGGACAGCAGTCCGATGCCGCGGCCCTCGTGGCCCCGCAGGTAGACGACGACTCCTCGGCCGGCCTCGGTGATGCGGTCCATCGAGGCGTGCAGCTGCGGGCCGCAGTCGCAGCGCTGGGACTGGAAGATGTCGCCGGTCAGGCACTCGGAGTGGACCCGGACGAGGACGTCGTCGCCGTCGCCGATCTCGCCGTGGACGAGGGCGACGTGCTCGACGCCGTCGACGGTGGAGCGGTAGCCGTACGCGGTGAAGTCGCCGTGCGCGGTGGGGAGCCGGACCTCGGCCTCGCGGCGGACGGTCGGCTCGGCGGAGCGGCGGTAGGCGATCAGGTCCTCGATGGAGATGATCGTGAGGCCGTGCTTGCGGGCGAAGGGGACGAGTTCCGGGAGGCGCAGCATGACGCCGTCCTCGCCGGCGATCTCGACGATCGCGCCGGCCGGGCGGAGGCCCGCGAGGCGGGCGAGGTCGACGGCGGCCTCGGTGTGGCCGTTGCGGACGAGGACGCCGCCGGGCTTGGCGCGGAGCGGGAAGATGTGGCCGGGGCGCACGAAGTCGGACGGCTCGTGGCCGCCGCTCGCCAGCATCCGCAGGGTGGTGGCGCGGTCGGCGGCGGAGATGCCGGTGGTGACGCCGTGCGCCGGCCCCGCGTCGACGGAGACGGTGAAGGCCGTCCGCATCGACTCGGTGTTGTGCTCGACCATCTGCGGGAGCTGGAGGCGCTCCAGCTCGTCCTCCTCCATGGGGGCGCAGATCAGGCCGCGGCACTCGCTCATCATGAAGGCGATGATCTCGGGGGTCGCCTTCTCGGCCGCGATGACGAGGTCGCCCTCGTTCTCGCGGTCCTCGTCGTCGACGACGACGACGGGGCGGCCGGCGGCGATGTCCCGGATGGCCTGCTCGACCGGGTCGAGGGCGAGGTCGGTGGCGTCCCAGAGGGGATGCGCGTTCATGCGTGTGCTCCTTCCAGGACGGTGGTGCCGCGGGAGCGCAGCCACCAGTCGCGCATGCCCCACAGGACGAGCGCGCCGTAGACGACGTAGACGAAGCCGGAGAAGGCGTAGCCGTTGGCGAAGTTCAGCGGGACGCCGACGAGGTCGACGAGCAGCCAGGCGAACCAGAACTCGACCATGCCGCGCGACTGCGCGTACATGGCGACGACGGTGCCGACGAAGATGTACGCGTCGGGCCACGGGTCCCAGGACAGCGTCGGGAAGGCGGTGAAGAGCAGCGCCACGGCGACGGTGCCGAGTGCGGCGGCGCCGACCATCAGGAGGCGCTCGCGCCAGGTGGCGAAGCGGACGGCGATGGAGCCGTCCTGGGCGCCCTGGCGGCCGCGGTTCCACTGGGCGTAGCCCCAGGCGGCGACGAGCATGACGACGACCTGCTTGCCGGCGCTGCCGGCGAGGTGTCCGGCGGCGAAGGCGGCGAAGAGGATGACGCCCGAGAGGAACTGGGCGGGCCAGGTCCATATGGACCGGCGCCAGCCGAGCGCGAGGGCGATCAGACCGATCGTGTTGCCGATCATGTCGGACCAGAGGATGTGCTGGTCGAGGACGGTGAACGCCTCGGAGTTGAGCCAGTTCACTTCTCGTTCTCCTTGGCGTCGGCGCCGAGCAGTCGCTCGACGTACTTGGCGATGACGTCCACCTCGAGGTTGACCGGGTCGCCGGAGCGCTTGATGCCGAGCGTGGTCAGGTCGAGCGTGGTGGGGATGAGGCTGATGGTGAACCAGTCGTCGGCGACCTCGACGACGGTGAGGCTGACGCCGTCGACCGTGATCGAGCCCTTCTCGACGACGTAGCGGGAGAGGTGGGCGGGCAGGCCGACCTTGACGAGTTCCCAGTGCTCGGAGGGGGTCCGGTCGAGGATGGTGCCGGTGCCGTCGACGTGGCCCTGGACGATGTGGCCGCCGAGGCGGCCGCCGACGGCCATGGGGCGCTCCAGGTTCACCCGGGAGCCGACGTCGAGGGCGCCGAGGCTGGACCGCTTGAGGGTCTCGGCCATGACGTCGGCGGTGAACTCGCCGTCGCCGAACTCGACGACCGTGAGACAGACACCGTTGACGGCGATGGAGTCGCCGTGCTGGGCGCCTTCCGTGACCAGGGGGCCGCGCAGACGGAAGCGGGAGGCGTCCTCCAGCTGCTCGACGGCGACGACCTCGCCCAGTTCTTCGACGATTCCGGTGAACACGGTCAGGCTCCCTTGAAGGTGGCGGTGATGCGGAGGTCGGGGCCGATGCGGACGGTCTCGGTGATGTCGAGCCGCAACGCTTCGGTGATGGTGCCGATTCCTGCGTCGGCGAGTGCCTGGGGTCCGGCGCCGAGGAGGACGGGGGCGAGGTAGCCGACGACCTGGTCGACGGCGCCCGCCTCGACGAAGGCGCCCGCGAGGGTGGGCCCGCCTTCGAGGAGGACGGAGCGGACACCGCGCGCGTGCAGGGCGTCCAGGAGTGCGGGGACGGAGAGGCCGCCGCGCGCCGCCCTGGGGAGGCGTACGACCTCGGTGAGCGTGGTCTCGGCGTCCTCGGCGACCGCGATCAGGGTGGGTGCGGCGTCGTCGAGGATCCGGGCTCCGGGCTTCACGGCGGTCGCCTCGGTGTCGACGACGACCCGCAGCGGCTGCACGGCCTCGTCGAGGCCGCGTACCGCCAGATGGGGGTCGTCGGCGCGGGCGGTGCCGGAGCCGACCACGACGGCGTCGGCCTCTGCGCGCAGCCGGTGGACGTCGGCGCGGGCCTCCGCGGAGGTGATCCAGCGGGAGGTGCCGTCGGCGGCGGCGATGCGGCCGTCGAGGGTGGCGGCGTACTTCCAGCGGACGAAGGGGCGGCCGCGGCGCACGGAGGTGAGCCAGGCGGTGTTGACGGCCTCGGCCTCGTCCTCCAGCAGGCCCTGCTCGACCGTGACGCCGGCCGCGCGCAGGGTGTCGGCGCCGCCGGTGGCCTGCGGGTTCGGGTCTCCGACCGCGTAGACGACCCGGCTGACGCCGGCCTCGACGAGTGCCTGGGCGCAGGGGCCGGTGCGGCCGGTGTGGTTGCAGGGTTCGAGGGTGACGTACGCGGTGCCGCCGCGGGCCAGGACGCCGGCCTCGCGCAGGGCGTGGACCTCGGCGTGCGGGCCGCCGGCGCGCCGGTGCCAGCCTTCGCCGACCTGGTGGCCGGAGGCGTCGGTGATGACGCAGCCGACGACGGGGTTGGGGCTGGTCGCGCCGAGACCGCGTGCGGCGAGCTCGACGGCGCGTCGCATGGCGGTGATGTCGGCCTGCTGGGCCACCGGGTCCTCCTGCCTCTTCGGGCACGGACTCCGGGGCCTGTCGATGACGACAGAGAGCGGGTGGGACGCCTCGCGCAGGGTGCGCCGGAGGCCGTGTCGTCGCGGGTACGCCGATCCGATGCGGTACGGCGACCAGCGGACGTACGGCCGGCACACCCCTGGGAGGGGTCACCCGCCGCGCACTGCCTCCCATCCGGACTTTCACCGTCGGTCCAGGAATCTCACCTGGTCAACCGGCCGCTGGCTGCGGACGGGTCGCGGACTATACCGCCGGTTCGGAATTACACCGACCCCGGAGTGCGCTGCTGCTGATACAGGGCCAGTGTGCCACGGCCGCCGCGAGGCGATGCGTTCGAGACCCTGTGGGCTGGCTCACAGACTCCCACGGAAGTCCTCTATGGTCCAGACCTATTGACGCACTGGTCTAGTCCTCTTAATCTCCGTGTCACCTCAGAGGTAACGGTCCGCCGGCGTGCGCACTCCACGGGCCCAACACGACCCACCCCCTTGTTCGTTGCCTTTGCACCTCCCCAGGAGGAACCGATCGTGTTGTCCCCCACCACGAAGAGGGCGTCGCTGCTCGCTTCCGGCGCGGCCGTCGCCGGACTGCTGCTCAGCTCGCTCGCCGGCGGCGTCTCGTACGCCGCCGACAACGAGTCCTGTCGCCCCGACGGGCTCTACAAGACCCCGGGCGTCGACGTCCCCTACTGCTCGGTCTACGACACCGAGGGTCGCGAGAAGATGGGCGCCGACCACCAGCGCCGCGTCATCGGCTACTTCACCGGCTGGCGGACCGGCAAGAACGGCCAGCCCGCGTACCTGGCCAAGGACGTCCCGTGGGAGAAGATCACCCACATCAACTACGCCTTCGGCCACATCGGCGGCGACAACAAGCTGTCCGTGGGCACCGACGGCCCGGACAACGCCGCCACCGGGATGACCTGGCCCGGTGTCGCGGGCGCCGAGATGGACCCGGCGTACGCCTACAAGGGCCACTTCAACCTGCTCAACAAGTTCAAGAAGCAGCACCCGAACGTCAAGACGCTGATCTCGGTCGGCGGTTGGGCGGAGACCGGCGGCTACTTCGCGGACAACGGCGACCGGGTCGGCTCCGGCGGCTTCTACTCGATGGCCACCAACGCCGACGGTTCGGTCAACCAGGCCGGGATCGACACCTTCGCCACCTCGGCCGTCGACTTCATCCGGAAGTACGGCTTCAACGGCGTCGACATCGACTACGAGTACCCGACGACCATGAAGGACGCCGGAAACCCGCTCGACTGGCAGCTCTCCAACGCCCGTCGCGCCGGACTCGTCCAGGGCTACGCGGCCCTCATGAAGTCCCTGCGCGAGAAGCTGGACACGGCCGGCGCCGCCGACGGCAAGCACTACATGCTCACCGTCGCCGCCCCCTCCTCCGGCTACCTGCTGCGCGGCATGGAGACCTTCCAGATGCAGAAGTACCTGGACTACGTCAACATCATGTCGTACGACCTCCACGGCGCCTGGAACGAGTACGTCGGCCCCAACGCCTCGCTCTTCGACGACGGCAAGGATGGCGAGCTGGCCGCCGCCAACGTCTACGGCTCCTCGCAGTACGGCGGCATCGGCTACCTCAACACCGACTGGGCGTACCACTACTTCCGCGGCTCGATGCCGGCCGGCCGCATCAACATCGGCCTGCCGTACTACACCCGCGGCCACAAGAACGTCCAGGGCGGCACCGACGGCCTGTGGGGCAAGGCCTCCGCGACCACCTGCCCGGCCGGCGCCGGCCTGACCAAGTGCGGTGACGGCGCCGTCGGCATCGACAACCTGTGGCACGACAAGGACACCAACGGCGTCGAGTCGCCGGCCGGCTCCAACCCGATGTGGCACGCCAAGAACCTCGAGAAGGGGATCGTCGGCGACTACGTCACCCAGTACGGCTTCCCGGCGAACACCGCCCTGACCGGCACCTACGCCCGCAAGTACGACTCGACCCTGGTCGCGCCGTGGCTGTGGAACGCGCAGAAGAAGGTCTTCCTCTCCACCGAGGACGAGCAGTCGGTGGCCGCCAAGGCCGACTACGTGGTCAGCAGGGGCATCGGCGGCACGATGGTCTGGGAGATGGCCGGCGACTACGGCTGGAACGCGACCAAGGGCCAGTACGAGATGGGCTCCACGCTCACCTCGCTGATGTACGACAAGTTCAAGGCGGCCACCCCCTACGGCGCGAAGAAGTCCAACGCGACGCTGCCGACCCAGGCCGTGAAGATCGACGCCCAGTTCACCGAGTTCAAGCTGGGCGACTCGAACTACCCGATCACGCCGAAGATCAAGATCACCAACAACACGGCGGCGACCCTGCCCGGCGGCACCGAGTTCCAGTTCGACTACGGCACCTCGGCCCCGGCCAACGCCTCCGACCAGTCCGGCTTCGGCACCAAGGTCGTCAGCAGCGACCACTCGGGCAACAACGTCGGCGGCCTGAAGGGCGACTTCCACCGCGTCTCCCTGAAGCTGCCCGCCTGGCAGTCGCTGGCCCCGGGCGCGACCGTCGACCTGGCGTTCAACTACTACCTGCCGGTGTCCACCCCCTCCAACTGGACGGTGAACATCAACGGCACCACGTACGCCCTCGCCGGCGACCTGGCACGCGGTACGACGGTCGTGCAGCCGGGCACCACCACCCCGCCCACCACGCCCCCGACCACGGAGCCCACGACCCCGCCGACCACCACTCCCCCGACCACGCCCCCGACGACGCCGCCCACCACGGGCTGCACCGCACCGGCGTACGTGGCGGGCACCGTCTACACCGCGGGCAACGAGGTCTCCCACAAGGGCCACAAGTGGAAGGCCCAGTGGTGGACGCAGAACGAGGAGCCGGGCACGACCGGCGACTGGGGCGTCTGGAAGGACCTCGGCACCTGCTGATCCCCACCCCCTGAAACCTCCCGGCGGCGGACACTCGGCCCTTGCCCGCCGCCGGGGGCCACCGCGCCGCGTCCCCCTGTCCGGGGCGCGGCGCGGACGCGTTCCCCGCGGCCCCCTGGGACCCGGGGGGGCACCTCTGGGACCCGGGGGACACCTCTGGGGCCCGGGGGGCACCTCTGGGACCCGGCCGGCCCACGGGGGGCCGGGCCCACGGGAAGGGCCGGACCTGCGGGGCCCGGGCTTACGGGAACAGCTCGTCCTGGGCCGCGTCCCTGGCCCTCAGGAGGGCGCCGCGGAGGACGGCCGCGTCGCCCAGGGCCGTGGGGCGGACCTCGGTGCGCAGGGGCGAGAGGACGGAGAGTTCCGCCTCCACCCGGGCGGCGAGTTCCGGACCGCCCGCGTGGCCGGTCTCGCCGGCCAGGACCACGCAGCCGGGGTCGAGGACGGAGACGACGGCGGCGGCGCCGACGGCGAGGCGGCGGGCGAGGGTGTCGAGGAACGGGCCGTGGCCCGAGGTGAGCGCGTCGGCCGGGTCGAGGCCGTGGGCGGCGGCGAGGGAGGCGACCGCGGCGGCGCAGGCCAGCTCGTGGAAACCGCCGTCGCAGCCGGTCGCCGAGGGGAGGCCGGAGGTGCCCGGCACGGGCAGGAAACCGATCTCGCCCGCGCCGCCGGACGCCCCCCGGCGCAGCCGTCCGCCGAGGACGACGGCCGCGCCGACGCCCTGGCCGAGCCAGAGCAGGACGAAGTCGTCGCGGTCGCGCGCGGCGCCCTCGCGCAGTTCGGCGACGGCGGCGAGGTTGGTCTCGTTCTCGACCAGGACGTGCGCGGGGAGCCGTTCCTGGAGGACGGCGACCAGGCGGCGGTGCCAGGCGGGCAGCCCCGAGGAGTCGCGCAGTTCGCCGGTGGCGGGGTCGATGAGCCCGGGGGCGCCGACGGCGACGCTGTGCAGCCGGTCGGCGCCGGCCGCCTTGAGGGTGCGCTCCAGGAGGGCGACCGCCTTCTCGACGGCGGGGCCCGTGCCGCCGTCGTCGCCGTCGTCGCCGACGGGGACGGCGGCCTCGGCGAGGGTGGTGCCGAGAAGGTCGGCGACGGTGACGGAGACGGACCGGGTGCGCACGTCGAGGGCACCGAGGTGGGCGCGGTCGGCGACGATCCCGTACAGCTTGGCGTTGGGGCCGCGGCGCTCGGCTCCGGACTCGCCGACGACGTGGACGAGGCCGGAGCCCTGGAGCCGCTCCACGAGGTCGGCGACGGTCGGCCGGGAGAGGCCAGTGAGCGTCTTCAGCTGAGTGGCCGTCAACGGACCTTCGTCCTGGAGCAGTCGCAGGGCGGACCGGTCGTTGATGGCCCGTGCGGTGCTCGGGGATGCGGCCATGCGGCGATCCTCTCAGACTCGTTCCCGGGGGCGGTCCGGGCGTCCTGCCGGGACCCGATCCGGCCCGGCCCCCTCCCGCATACTATTTATCAGGCAGGGTTCCTGATAGTTTACGCGCCACACCACGACTCACGGGGAGGGCCCATGGCGGCAGAGACCGTCACCAGCACCGAACGCCTGCGACGGGCGCGCTTCGCCGTCGCCGCCGTCTTCTGCGTCCACGGATCGGTGACCGGAAGCTTCGCGACCCGGATCCCCTGGATCCAGGAGCACGCGGGCGTGAGCGCCGGTCAGCTCGGGCTCGCGCTCGCCTTCCCGGCGCTCGGCGCCTCCCTCGCGATGCCGCTGGCCGGGGCCGTCTCCCACCGCTTCGGCGCCCGCACGGCGCTGCGCGGCCTGCTCGCCCTCTGGACGCTCGCGCTGACCCTGCCGTCGCTCGCCCCCAACGTCTGGGGACTGTGCGGCGCGCTCTTCGTGTACGGGGCGACCGCCGGCATGTCCGACGTGGCGATGAACGCGCTCGGCGTCGAGACCGAGACCCGGCTCGGCAAGTCCATCATGTCGAGCCTGCACGGCATGTGGAGCGTGGGCGCCCTGCTCGGCTCCGCGGCCGGCACCGTCGCCGCCCACCTCGGCGGCGACGCCCGGATCCACCACCTGGTCGCCGCCCTCGTCCTCACCGCGCTCGGCCTGTTCTTCTGCCAGGGCGTCCTGGACGTGCGCAGCACCCCGGACGAGGAGCCGCCGCCGCGCTTCTCGCTGCCGCCGAAGTCCGCGCTGATCATCGGCGCCGTCGGCTTCTGCGGGGTGTTCGCCGAGGGCGCCAGCCTGGACTGGTCGGCGGTCTACCTGCGGGACGAGCTGGGCAGCTCGGCCGGGCTCGCGGCGGCCTCCACCACCGCCTTCGCCCTGACGATGGCCGTGGCGCGACTGGTCGGCGACCGGGTGGTGGACCGCTTCGGCGCGGTCCGCACGGTACGGGCCGGGGGCGCCGTCGCCACCCTCGGTGGGCTCATGGTGGTCCTCGCGCCGCACGCCGCCGTCGCGATGGCCGGCTTCGGCCTCATCGGACTCGGGATCGCGGTCGTCGTCCCGCTCGCCTTCGCCGCGGCCGGGCACAGCGGCCCGAACCCCAGCCAGGCCATCGCCGGCGTCGCCACCATCACGTACACCTCGGGACTCATCGCCCCCTCGGCGATCGGCGGCATCGCCGACGCGACCTCCCTGGTGTTCTCCTTCGGTCTGGTCACGCTGCTCGCCTTCGGCCTGGTGCTCGGCGCGGGCGTGCTCAGGACCGGCGGGCGGGAGGCGGCGTCGGCGAAGCCCGCGGCCGCGCCCGCGAAGAGCTCAGGTCCGTTGGGATAGGGCCGTGGGGGCGTCGCGTACGACCGCTCCCGGGCGGCGGTCGAACGTCCCCGCCGGATGGTGGCGCATAGCATGTGGCTGATCTTTTGCGGCCACGACACGGCCGCCTGAACCGGAGAACGGGAGCGACCTCATGGACCTCGGCGTGCGCTGGACCCTGCACGGCGACGGGAGAACACCCGCTCCGGGAGCCGTCGTCCGGCCGGACGAGCGGCTCTCCTGGCCCCGTACCGCCGGGCTCGGCGCCCAGCACGTCGTGGCGATGTTCGGGGCCTCGTTCGTGGCCCCGGTCCTGATGGGCCTCGACCCGAACCTCGCCATCATGATGTCCGGCGTCGCGACCGCGATCTTCCTCCTGGCGACCCGCGGCACCGTCCCCTCGTACCTGGGCTGCTCGCTCTCCTTCGTCGGCGTCGCCGCCGCGATCAGGGCCTCCGGCGGCACCAGCGCGACCGTCACCGGGGCGGTCCTGGTCGTCGGCGCGGTGCTCTTCCTGGCGGGTCTGGCGGTCCGGAGGTTCGGCGCGCGGATCATCCACGCGGCGATGCCGCCGATCGTGACCGGCGCCGTCGTGATGCTGATCGGCTTCAACCTGGCGCCGGTCACCGCCTCCACCTACTGGCCCCAGGACCAGTGGACGGCACTGCTCGTCATGCTGTTCACCGGCCTCGCCGTGGTCTGCCTGCGGGGCTTCTGGTCCCGGATCGCGATCTTCCTCGGCCTGGTCTTCGGCTACGCCGTCTCCTGGATCCTCGACCTGGTCTTCGGCAAGATCCACTCGATGTCCCCGGCCGGTCAGGTCACCGACCACTGGCGGCTCGACCTCTCGGGCGTCTCCCAGGCCGACTGGATCGGTCTGCCGTCGTTCCACGGCCCGAGCTTCGAGTGGTCCGCGATCCTGGTCGCGCTGCCGGTGGTCATCGCGCTGATCGCGGAGAACGCCGGCCACGTCAAGGCCGTCGGCGAGATGACCGGCGACAACCTGGACGACAAGCTCGGCACCGCGATCGCCGCCGACGGCGCCGCCTCGATGCTGTCGACCGCGGTGGGCGGCCCGCCGAACACCACGTACTCCGAGAACATCGGCGTCATGGCCGCCACCCGGGTCTACTCGACCGCCGCCTACTGGGCCGCGGCCGGCTTCGCGCTCCTCTTCGGCCTCTGCCCGAAGTTCGGCGCCGTCGTCGCCGCCATCCCCGGCGGTGTCCTCGGCGGCATCACCGTCATCCTGTACGGCATGATCGGCCTGCTCGGCGCCCAGATCTGGATCAACGCCGAGGTCGACCTGCGCAACCCGCTCAACCTGGTCCCGGCCGCCGCCGGCATCATCATCGGCGTCGGCGGCGTGAAGCTGACCTTCACCGACAGCTTCGAGCTGGGCGGCATCGCGCTCGGCACGATCGTCGTCATCACCGGCTACCACGTGCTGCGGGCCTTCGCCCCGGCCCACCTGAAGGAGCAGGAGCCGCTCCTGGACTCCGGCACCAGCTCGTACGAGACGAGCGCGGACGGCACGTCGAAGAACTGAGTGATTCGCCCGTTCTGGGTAAGCCGGGCCCGGGAGGTTCCCTCCCGGGCCCGGGGCCTGGGAGCCTGCCCCCATGGCGCAGACCCAGCAGATCGGACAGCAGACCGAGCGACTCGGGCCGTTCCTCGCGGTCGACCCGGTGGTGGACCGGATGCGGTCGCTCCGCTCGGCCTGGCATCCGGCCGACGGGGTCGCCGTCTTCAACCGGGTCTATCTGACCGTCACCGAGGAGATCGGCCACGCCATCGAGGCCGGCACCTTCGCCGACCGGCGGGCCGCCGCCACGCTCGACGTGCGGTTCGCCGAGCGGTACCTCGCCGCCGTCGACGCGGTCGCCACCGGCTGCCCCGCGCCCGCCTGCTGGCGGCCGCTCTTCCACTCCCGGCGCCATCCCGGCGTCCGTCCGCTGCAGTTCGCGCTGGCCGGGATCAACGCGCACATCGGCCACGACCTGGCGCTCGCCGTGGTCGACGCCTGCCGGATCCTGGACTGCGCGCCCGCCGACCTGGAGGACGAGTTCGACCGGGTCGGCGACGTCCTGGTCCTCCTGGAGGAGCGCATCCGGGAGGAACTGATGCCGGGCCCGGACCTCCTGGAGATCGCGGACCCGCTGACGCATCTGCTCGGCTGCTGGAGCCTGGACCGGGCCCGGGACGGGGCCTGGCTCGCCGCGCGTTCGCTCTGGCAGCTGCGCGGGCTGCCCGACCTCGCGGCGGAGTTCACGGAGCGCCTCGACCGGTCGGTGGGCCTGGTGGGGCGGATGCTGCTGACCCCCCTCGCCGGGCCCTGACCTCACCCCGTACGCCGGATCAGTCCTCCGGCAGCTCGACCGGGGCGATCTCGTCGTACACGTCGCCGGGGCCGGGGTTGGTGCCGTCGGTGAAGCCGCCGAAGTGGTGCATCACGCCCCACACCGCGTTGAGCGCCGTCTGCACCGCGCCCTCGGCCCAGCCGGCCGTCCAGGAGATGTCGTCGCCCGCGAGGAAGATGCCCCGCTTGTCCTCGGGCAGCCGGTCCTGCATGAAGTGCGTGAACAGGCGCCGCTGGTAGCGGTAGTGGCCGGGCAGGTTGGCCTTGAAGGCGCCCATGAAGTAGGGCTCGTTCTCCCAGGAGACCGTCACCGGGTTGCCGATGATGTGCTTGCGGATGTCGACCTTCGGGTAGATCTCGCCGAGCGACTTCAGCATGACCTCCATCCGCTCGTTCGCGGACAGCGGCAGCCACTTCAGGCTGTCGTCGCACCAGGTGTACGAGAGGCAGATGGTGGCCGGCTTGTCCGGGCCGTCGTCGAGCAGGTACGTGCCGCGGGTCATCCGGTCGGTCAGCGTCATCGACATGACGTCGCGGCCGGTCTCCTCGTCCTTGTCCAGCCAGAACGGCCGGTCCACCGGCACGAAGAGCTTCGACGACTCCATGTAGTGGGTGCGCTCGATCGCCGTCCAGTGGTCGATCGGGAACAGCGAGTCGTCACAGGCGATCTTGGAGAGCAGCATCCAGGACTGGGCGGTGAAGATCGCCGCCGGGTAGGTGCGGATGTCGCCGGAGGCGTCGGTGACGGTGATCCGGTTGCCGGCGGTCCGGTTCAGCCGGGTCACGGCCGGCTTCGGGGCACCCTCGTGCAGGGAGCTCAGCGAGGTGCCCGGCGCCCAGTGGACGATCTTCTCGGGCTCGCGCTCCCACAGGCGCAGCGGCAGCTGCTGCGAGCCGCCCACGATGCCGCGGTGGTGGTCGTCGGCCTCGGTGTAGACGACGCGGAGGATCTCCAGGATGGAGTTCGGGAAGTCGGTGTCCCAGCCGCCGGTGCCGAAGCCGACCTGGCCGAAGATCTCGCGGTGGCGGAAGGACTTGAAGGACTCCGACTCGCAGAGGAAGCCGTAGAAGGTCTGGTTGTCGAGCTTCTCGACGAGCTTCGACCAGATCTCGCGGATGCGCGGGACGTCGCGCTCGCGCATGGCCTGGTTCATGTCGGAGAAGTCGGCGCCCTCTTCGAGACAGGCGTTCCACGCGTTCATCACGTCGCGGTAGACCTGCGGCAGGTCGTCCACGGTGGTGGCGTAGTGCGACTCGCCCTTGAGGTCGACGACGGTCGACGGGGTCGACTCGGCCAGCGGGTTCGGGAAGGGCGTGGTCTCCAGGCCGACCAGGTCGATGTAGTGCTGGAGGGCGGTCGAGGAGGGCGGGAAGCGCATGGCGCCCATCTCGGCGGTCAGGCCCTCGGTGGCGGTGCCCTCGAAGCCCACGGTGCGCAGCCGCCCGCCGATCTGGTCGGCCTCGTAGACGACGGGCTTGAGGCCCATCTTCATCAGCTCGTACGCGGCGATGATGCCGGAGAGACCGCCGCCGATGACCGCGACCTCGGTGCCGTGCTCGGTCGCCGGTATCTGGCCGAGGCCGGCCGGGTGGGCCAGGAAGTCGTCGTAGGCGTACGGGAAGTCCGGACCGAACATGGTGATCGGCGGCTGGCCGTCGCTGTGGGGGACGGCGGTCGTGGGCACCGTGGACGTCATGGGGTACGGACTCCTTGCACGGAAAACAGAGATGAGGCGGGAAGGCGGGGGGCGGCTCAGACGAGGGAGCCGTAGAGGCCCGGGCGCCGGTCGCGGAGGTAGGGGTTCTCCTTGCGGGAGGCCGCGAGGAAGGCGGGGTCGACGTCGCCGAGGACGAGGTCCTCGCCGCGCCCGGCGCGGGCGCGGGCGGTGCCGTCGGGGCCGGCGAGCGTCGAGAGGCCGACGAACTCGAACCCGCCCTCGGGGCCGGTCCGGTTGGCGTACGCGATGTACAGCTGGTTCTCGAAGGCGCGGACCGGGACCACGGACAGGGGCACGACCTCCGCGGGGTGCATGAGCGCGGTCGGCACGAGGAGGAGGTCCGTACCGGCCAGCGCCTGCGCCCGCACGTTCTCCGGGAACTCGACGTCGTAGCAGATCATCAGGCCGACGGTGAGCCCGCCGAGCTCGGCCTGGACGACGGCCTGGTCACCGGGGGTGAACCAGGTCGCCTCGAAGTCGCCGAAAAGGTGCGTCTTGCGGTAGTTCGCGAGCGGGGCGCCGTCGGCTCCGACGAGCTGGGCCGCGTTGTACAGGACCCCGTGCCGCTCGGTGTCCCGCTCCGGGTAGCCGTAGCCCACGGCCAGTCCGTGGCGTACGGCGATGGCCGCGACGGCCCGGGAGGAGGGCCCGTCGACCGGCTCGGCCAGACGCGCCAGGTCGGCGCCGATCGCGTACCCGGTGAGGAAGAGCTCCGGGGCGAGCAGCAGGTCCGCTCCGGCGGCGGCGGCGCGGGCGGCCGCCTCGTCGAGGATCTTGAGGTTGGCGGCCACGTCACCGAGCTCACCGGAGCTCTGGAGCAGGGCGGTGCGCAGCGCGGGCATGGGTGATCCTCGGGGGGTCGGAGTACAAGGGGAAGACGTCAAAAACGGTACGGTTTCGCGCTCCTTCCGGACAAGGCGGGAGCGTTGCGGACCGACCGTCGAACCGTTGCGCGATTGCGAGGGTCGGCGGCGATTCGTTGCGCGGGGTTCCGCCGCGGGGCGTAGTCCTTCCCCGCCGCGCGGCGGAGACCGGGACCGTCCTGCGGCGCGACGCCCGGGCGCGGTCCGCGCGGAAGAGTGGTGGTCGTCCGGGAGACCCGCCGGACGACCTGCCGAGAGGACCGGGAACCCATGAACCGTCGTACGAGGATCGTCGCCGTCGCCGCCGCCGTGCTGCTCACCCTGGGGGCCGGAGGTGTCGCCGTCGCCTCGGCGGACGACGCGCCCGCCCCGGCCGCGGCACCGGCCGCCGTCTCGGAGGCCGCCGCGCTGACCGGCACCGCGAAGCTGTACCGGCCGGCCGGGGACGACATCACGTTCTCCTTCGACGCGCATCTGGCCGAGAAGGACCGGCAGGATCCGATGAAGGCCACCGGCACGTTCCGCTTCAGCCACTACAAGGGCGACTGGGGCGGCTACGCGAAGGTCGAGGTCGACTGCCTCACCACGGGCGGAAAGGTGGCCGTCGTGTCCGGGGTGGTCGTCGAGACCGACGTGAAGGAGTTCCGGAAGGCGCGCGTCGGCGTCACGGTGCACGACGACCCCGCCGGCGACCGGCTCGGCTACACCTGGATGACCGCCGACCCGCAGAAGGACAAGGTGCCGCCGTGCGTCAGCGGCGCGCCCTTCGAGAAGGTCGAGAAGGGGACGGGCGACTTCGAGGTCACGCCCTGGGAGTTCGTCTACCCGACCGAATAGGCCGCCCCACGGGGGTGGGCGGGCACAGGGCGGTGCGGGAACCACGGCCCGCACCGCCCCGGCCGCCCGCGCCCCGCAGGACCGGGTTCCGCCGACCGGGCGGACGGCGCTGCTTCCCGGACCGGCCCTACGCGGGCGAACCCGAGGAGAAGCGCCGCAGCAGCGGCGACAGCACCAGGACGGACTTGGTGCGCTCCACGAACGGCTCGCCCGCGATGCGCTCCAGGACCCGCTCGAAGTGGCGCATGTCCGAGGCGAAGACCTGCACGACGGCGTCCGCGTCACCGGTGACGGTCGACGCGGACACCACCTCGGGATACCGCTCCAGACCCCGCCGGATGTCGTCCGGCGAGGTGTTGTGGCGGCAGTAGATCTCGACGAACCCCTCGGTCTCCCAGCCGAGCGCCGCCGGGTCCACCCGCACGGTGAAGCCGGTGATGGCGCCCTCCGCCCGGAGCCGGTCCACGCGCCGTTTCACGGCGGGGGCCGAGAGACCGACGAGCGAGCCGATGTCGGCGTAGCTGCGGCGGGCGTCCTCCGCGAGAGCGTGGACGATGCGTTCGTCGAGGTCGTTGAGTCGCACTACGGGTGGATCACTTCTCTGCTGGTGCTGCTGGCGCTGCGGTGGCCAGTCGGGAGCGGCGCATGCCGTACAGGAAGTAGAACACGAGCCCGGCCGCCATCCAGCAACCGAAGACCACCCAGGTGACGACGTCGAGGCTGAACATGTTGTACGCGCAGAAGAAGAAGCCGAGCACGGGGAACACCGGGCCGAAGACCACCTTGAAGGTGCGCGGCATGTCGGGGCGGGTGTAGCGGAGCACGACGACCGCGATGTTGACCAGGGCGAAGGCGAAGAGGGTGCCGATGCTGGTGGCGTCGACGAGCTTGCCCAGCGGGATGACCGAGGCGAGCACGCCGCAGAACAGGGAGACGATCACCGTGTTGACGCGAGGGGTGCCGGTCTTGGCGCTGACCTTGCCGAAGGCCTTGGGGACGAGGCCGTCGCGGGACATCGCGAAGAGGACGCGGGTCTGGCCGTAGAGGACGGTGAGGACGACGCTGGCGATGGAGATCACGGCGCCGGCGGCGAGCAGGGTGCCCCAGAAGGACTGGCCGGTGACGTCGTTCATGATCGCGGCCAGGGTGGCCTCGGAGCCTTCGAAGTCCTTCCAGTGCCACGCGCCGACGGCGACGGCGGCGACGAGGACGTAGAGGACGGTGACGATGACCAGCGACAGCATGATCGCCCGCGGCAGGTCGCGCTTGGGGTTCTTGGCCTCCTCGCCGGCCGTGGAGGCGGCGTCGAAGCCGATGTACGAGAAGAAGAGGGTGGCGCTGGCGGCGCCGACGCCCTCGATGCCGAGCGGCATGAAGTTCTCGTAGTTGCCGGACTTGAAGCCCGTGACGCCGATGGCGCAGAAGAGGGCGAGCGCGGCGATCTTCACCACGACCATGATCGTGTTGACCACGGCGGACTCGCGGGCCCCGCCGAGCAGGAACACCATGGCGAGCAGGACGACGATCAGGCCGGGCAGGTTGATGACGCCGCCCTCGCCCGGGGCCGAGGAGAGCACGTCCGGGATGGTGACGCCGATCGTGCCGTCGAGCAGCTCGTTGAGGTACTCGCCCCAGCCGACGGCCACGGCCGCGACGGAAACGCCGTACTCCAGGACCAGACACCAGCCGCAGACCCAGGCGACGAGTTCGCCCATCGTTGCGTAAGCGTACGAGTAGGACGAGCCGGCGACCGGTATGGTGCCGGCCAGTTCGGCGTACGAGAGCGCGGAGAACAGTGCCGTCAGACCGGCGATGACGAAGGCGAGCGTCACGGCCGGACCGGCCTTCGGCACGGCGTCGCCGAGAACGACGAAGATGCCGGTGCCGAGCGTCGCACCGATGCTGATCATGGTCAGCTGCCACATGGAAAGCGAGCGGCGGAGACTGCCGCCCTCCCCCTGTCCACCCTCCGCGACCAGCGCTTCCACCGGCTTGCGCCGGATGAGTGCGCCGAGAGCGGAGGTCTTCGGGGTGGCCGTGTCGACGACCGGCGGGGCTGCGCCTTGATCCAGCACTGCGGAGGCTCCTTATCGCTGCCTGTGGGGACGGAGACGACCGCGGCGGTACGAGGGCATGCCGAAACAGACCCACGGGGGAGGGGAACCGCCGAGCAGGCGGTCATCGCCACTCCTGGTACGGGGCACGAGCCTAAGGGGCAGAGGTTCGCACTCGTAATGCAGGGTTGTTGCGCAGTAGCGGATGATCATTGCGCGCTTCGGGCACAGACGGGCAAACATTGCGCTCCCCCGCATGAATCGACACATCGGGTGTGAACCGGCACCTTCACGCGTATGGACTCCTCAGGGCCGATGACCGACCCTGCGAGCTCCTGACGACCCCACGATCGGAGGCACCGGTGGGCTGGCTGGACCCGGCACCCTTCCTGCGCGGCACGGCGTGGCTGGACGGGCGGAGGCCCGTGCGCGCGGACCCGGACGACCTCGAACGGCTGCCCTGGGACATCGCCGCGCGGGCCACGCTGCCCATCGGCGTACGCGTCGAGTTCACGGCAGCGCCCGGCACACGAGCGGTACAACTGCGCTACCGGGCGGACGTCCCACGAGAGGACGACCCGCTCGCCGCGCTGCGCCACTGCTTCGCCCTCTGGCAGGGCACCCGGCTCGTCGGCGAGACCTACGCCGCCCCGGCCGCCGAAGCCGTCGTCACGCTACCCCTGCCCGCCCACGGCGGCGACTTCGCCGTCCACCTGCCCGAGGGCCAGGCCCCGGTGCCGCTCGCCCTGCGCGCCGTCGGCGGCACCCTCGCGCCCGCCCCGGCCCGCCCGCGGTGGCTCGTGCACGGCGACTCCATCACCGAGGGCTGGTGGTCGACCCGCCCCGCCCACTCCTGGCCCGCCACGGCCGGCCGACTCCTCGGCCTCGACCCGGTCAACCTCGGATACGCCGGCGGCGCCCGCGGCGAACTCCCCCTCGCCGAACACCTGGCACGGCTCCCCGGCGAGGCCATCACGCTCGCCTTCGGCACCAACTGCTGGTCCAAGGCGCCCGCCACGGCCGACTGGCTCTACGCGACCGTCCGCGCCTTCGTCGGCCTCGTCCGGCGGGGCCATCCGGCCACCCCGCTGCTCATCCTCTCCCCCGTCCTGCGCCCGGAGGCCGAGCACACCCCCAACGCCCTCGGCGCCACGCTCACCCAGCTTCGGCGCGCCATGGAACGGGCGGGGCGGGACCTCGCCGCGGAGGGGGACGCCCACCTCCACGTCCTCTCCGGGCGTCCCCTCCTGCGCCCCGAGCACCTCGCCGACGGGCTGCACCCCAACGATCGCGGCCACGCCCTCATCGCCTCCGCCGTCGCCCGCGCCCTCCACCCCCACACCCGCCGACCCCCCGCGGCGCCCGCACCCCCGCTGCCCCCCGCACCACCGCGGCGCCCGCACCCCCGCTGACCCTCCGCCGCCCTTCCGAGCCCCGCGCCCTCATGGGCCTCCGTCCGTAGCGTGCGCCGCGCGCCTGGGCGGGCCCACGCCCACGCTCCGGGCCCACGCCTGCCGCCGTACGGGCCGGTGTCCGCCGCCGTGGCCGGTGCCCGCCGCCGCACGGCCCGCGCCTGCCACCGTGGCCTACGCCCAGCTGTCGCGGCGGCCCGCGCCCACCGCCGTGGCCTGCGCCCGCCGCCGTACGGCCGGTGCCCGCCACCGTGGCCTGCGCCCGGCTGTCGTGGGGGGCCCGCGCCCGCCGCCTGGGCCGCACCCACCCGCCGTGTGGGCAATCGTCCCGCTGGGGCGGGACGGGTGGGCACACGGGACGGCGCCCTTGGCAGCGCCTCCGCCCCTGGGCCTGGACCCGCACCCGTTGCGCACCACGCTGTCCGTGCGGGTGCAGGCGCGGAAGCCTTGGCCCGGCGAGGGGCGCCGTCCGTTGTGCCCACCCGTTCCGCCCCAGCGGAACGATTGCCCACAACCCGGTGGGCGCGAGGGTGGGCACCGCCCCGACGGAACGATGGCTCATAACGGGGTGGGCGCGGGGGTGGGGACCGCCCGGCGGAACGATTGCCCACAACACGGTGGGCGCGAGGCGCGGGGGTGGGCACCGCCCCAGCGGAAAGACGGCCCACCACGGGCGGGGCCGGGGGCACCACCCCAGCAGAACGACTGGCCACAACGCGAGCGCGGGGGCTCACCCCACAACGCGGGGGCACGGCCGCAGCGCGGGAGCGCAGCCCACAACGCGAGGACGAGGCCGCAGCGCGGGAGCAACCGCAGCGCGGGGCCGGGGATGGCGAAGGCCCCCGGGACCGTGGGGTCTCGGGGGCCTGGGAAAGAAGGGTCAGCTCCAGCTGGCGTGGAGGGGCTTGCCCTCGGCGTAACCGGCCGCCGACTGCACACCGACCACCGCCTTCTCCTCGAACTCCGCGAGGGACCCCGCACCGGCGTAGGTGCAAGAGGACCGGACGCCCGCGATGATCGAGTCGATGAGGTCCTCGACGCCCGGGCGGGCCGGGTCGAGGAACATCCGCGACGTGGAGATGCCCTCCTCGAACAGCGCCTTGCGGGCGCGGTCGTAGGCGGACTCGTCGCTGGTGCGGTTCTTGACGGCGCGGCCCGAGGCCATGCCGAAGGACTCCTTGTAGAACCGGCCGTTGGCGTCCTGCTGGAGGTCTCCGGGGGACTCGTACGTCCCGGCGAACCAGGAGCCGATCATGACGTTGGACGCACCGGCGGCGAGCGCCATGGCGACGTCGCGGGGGTGGCGGACACCGCCGTCGGCCCAGACGTGCTTGCCGTACTTCCTGGCCTCGGCGGCGCACTCCAGGACGGCCGAGAACTGCGGGCGGCCGACGCCCGTCATCATGCGGGTGGTGCACATGGCCCCGGGGCCGACGCCGACCTTGATGATGTCCGCGCCCGCCTCGACGAGGTCCTTGACGCCCTCGGCGGCGACGATGTTGCCCGCGACGATCGGGACCTGCGGGTCGAGGGCCCGCACGGTGCGGATCGCGTTGATCATCGACTCCTGGTGGCCGTGCGCGGTGTCGATGACGAGCGTGTCGACGCCCGCGTCGAGCAGCTGCTTGGCCTTGCCGGCCACGTCGCCGTTGATGCCGACGGCGGCGGCGATGCGCAGCTTGCCGGCCTTGTCGACGGCGGGGCTGTACAGCGTCGCGCGCAGCGCGCCCTTGCGGGTGAGGATGCCGACGAGCTTGCCGTCCGCGTCCACGGCCGGGGCGTACCGGCGGTTGGCGGCGTCGAGCGTGTTGAACGCCTCGCGCGGGTCGATGTCGGCGTCCAGGAGCAGCAGGTCCTTGGACATGACCTCGGAGAGCTGCGTGAAGCGGTCCACGCCGGCGAGGTCGGCGTCGGTGACGACACCCACGGGGCGGCGGTTCTCGTCGACGACGACGCCGGCGTCGTGGGCCCGCTTGGGCAGCAGCGAGAGCGCGTCGGCGACGGTCTGGTGGGGCTCCAGGACGATCGGGGTGTCCAGGACGTGGTGGCGGCTCTTGACCCAGGTGATGACGTCGGTGACGACCTCGATGGGGATGTCCTGGGGGATGACGACGAGGCCGCCGCGGCGGGCCACCGTCTCGGCCATCCGGCGGCCGGCGATCGCGGTCATGTTGGCGACGACCAGCGGGATCGTCGTGCCGGTTCCGTCCGGCGAGGAGAGGTCCACCGCCTGGCGGGAACCGACGGCCGAGCGGCTCGGCACCATGAAGACATCGTCGTACGTCAGGTCGTAGGGCGGCTTGACGTCATTGAGGAAACGCACGTGCTGACATCCCAGTCGTTCGGATCGGCCCCTAGGCATTTCAGCCAGGGGAAAAAGCACGTAGTTCATTCTCCCACGTCAGGCGCGTGGGGCGATGCGGGCGAATCATCCGAGCCTTGCGGGGGCGTGCCTGTCGGTTCCTCCAAGCCTCCGAGCGAGAGGAGGACGGCGAGGCCGTGGGCGCTGGCGCGGGCCGCCGCGGAGAAGACCTCCTCGGCGGTCGCCCAGTCGTCCGGACTGGCCTCCGCGTAAGCCTGCCACCCGGTCACCACGATCGCCATGGGTCGGCGCATATCGGCGAGGCAGTCGGCGAGGGCGTCCCAGTTGCGTCCGAACCACACCGGCAGCGGCAGGGCCCGCACGCAGCGGTTCATGAAGGCGGTCTTGTCGGTGACCCCGTGCAGGTCCAGCACGACGGGGCGGGAGAGGTCGGGAGCCTCGTGGCCCGTGCGGTGGGTCGCGTTCACGGTGCGACCACCTCCCGGAAGCTCTGGTAGTGGTCGTCGGTGTAGTACGTCTCCCCGCTCCGCCCGGTCACGATGCGCCGCGCTCCGCGATCCCGTTCGCCGGGCGTCCGGACGGTGTACTCGTGGTAGTAGCCGCGGGGGCGCCGCGGCAGGACGCGCTCGAAGTTGCCGAAGACGGCCCCGTCCTTGGCGTACGGGAAGGGTCCGCCCTGTTCGATGAGCCTCAGCGTCTCCCGTGCCTCGGGCGGGAGGTCCGCGACGCGCACCACCGGCAGCGTGGACGCCCGGGCCGGGGTGGGGGCGGGGGTGCGCGTCCTGGAGGGGGTGGAGGCAGGGGTGGGCGCCCGCGTCGAGCTGGACGCCTCCGACGGCGTGCCCGCCGCGGGCGCGGGTACGGACGACACCGCCGTCCCGCTCCGCGGTGCCTGCGCGGCCTCCCCGCCCGAGCAGCCGGTGAGGAGCAGCGAGACGCCCGCGAACAGCGCGAGCACGGCCCGCGCGCACCTGAGGATCATGGTCCCGATGCTGCCACCGCGCCCCCGCTCCCGCGCCGCGGGCGCGCCGCCGGCCCAGGCCCCGCCGCATGCCCGTCCCGCCGGCGTGCACGCAGCCGCAGCCGCAGCCGCAGCCGCAGCCAGGGTCCTGCGCGGTCCACGGCCGGGTGGGCCCCGGTCCGCTCACCCCCGCCGGGGTCCATGCGTTCGAGGCCCGGCTGCGACCGGGGCGCTCAGCCGCCGAGACCTGCGGTCGGCGATCCACCGGCCCACCGTGCGCTCAGCCACCGCCAGGGTCCTGTGCGGTCCCCGGCCGACTGGCCCCGCTGCGCTCCGCCGCCAGGGCTCCTGCGGTCCCGGCCCACCGGGCCGCCGTGGGCTCAGATGCCGTCGGGGTCCTTGCGGTCGAGGGCGGGGTGGGTGCCGGGGCTGGACTCGGTGAGGAGGTAGTCGGCGGCGGCGCGGTCCGTCACGAGGCTGGTGACGAGGCCGGAGCGGAGTACCGCGCCGATCGCGGCCGCCTTGCGCTGTCCGCCGGCGATCGCGACGACCTCGGGGATGCGGCGCAGCCGGTCCGCCTCGACGGTGATGCAGCGCTCGCCGAGGTCGCGGCCGACCCGCCGGCCCTCGGTGTCGAAGAGGTGGGCCGACATCTCGGCGGCGACGCCCAGGGAGGCGTAGTGGGCCCGCTCGGCGTCGGAGAGCATGTCGTGGACGGTCGAGATGCCGGGCTCCCAGGAGCCGATGGAGACGCAGGCGACGGTCACCTTGTCGAAGTACTCGAAGGCGCGGGCGATGCCGGTCTGGCTGCGCAGGGCCGCGGCGGTGGCCGGGTCGGGGAGCAGCATGGGCGCGTAGATGGGGTGGGCCTCGCCGCCGGAGACCTGGGCGGCGCGCCGCACCGCCTCGACCGAGCCGCGCTCGGCGGTGCCGGCGTCGTACACGCCCGTGAGCTGGACGACGGTGCAGGGCGGCAGCCGGTCGAGGGCCGCGGCCATGTGGATGGTGGAGCGGCCCCAGGCCAGGCCGAGGACGTCGCCCTCGGTGACCAGCTCGCCGAGGAGGTCGGCCGCGACCTCGCCGAGGTTCTCCGGGTCGGGCGACTCGTCGTCTCCCTCCGCCGGGGACTCGACGACGACGGCGTGGCGGAGCCCGTAGCGGGCACGGAGCGCGTCGGAGCGCTCGGCGTCCAGCTCGGCCGGTACGCGGATCTCGATCCGTACGAGATCGCGCTCCAGGGCGGTCTCCAGGACCCGGGCCACCTTGAAGCGGCTCACGCCGAACTCCTCGGCGATCTGGATCTTGGACTTGCCCTCGAGGTAGAAGCGGCGGGCCATGGCCGCCGCCTGCACCAGCTCCGCGGGGCCCATCCGCAGGGCTGACCGTCCCGCCGACATTCCCGCCACCGCGATCTCCTCACTGCTGTTCACGTACCGCTGTTCACGTACGGAAGTCACGTACCGATGCCGTTCACACTTCTGGACTCGTCGTTCATCCTGTCAGATCCGGCGGCCCTTGATCAGTCCTGTCGGCGGCCCGACCGAGCCCGTTCATCCGCCGGAGGCTCAGTGGCCACACGCCCACGCGGCGGAGGCCGTCGCGGCCTCGGCGCGGGCCCGCAGCGAGGCGACGGCGGCGGCCGGGTCGGCCGCGCCGTACACCGCGGAGCCCGCGACGAAGACGTCGGCGCCGGCCTCGGCGCACCGCTCGATGGTGGACTCGGCGACCCCGCCGTCGACCTGGAGCCAGAGCTCCAGACCGTGCTTGGAGATCAGTTCCCGGGTGCGGCGGATCTTGGGCAGCATGATGTCGAGGAACGCCTGGCCGCCGAAGCCGGGCTCGACGGTCATGATCAGGAGCATGTCGAGCTCGGGGAGCAGGTCCTCGTACGGCTCGATGGGCGTGGCCGGCTTGAGTGCCATCGAGGCGCGCGCGCCCTTGGCCCGGATCTCCCGCGCGAGCCTCACCGGGGCGGCGGCCGCCTCGACGTGGAAGGTCACCGACCCGGCGCCCGCCTCCACGTACTGCGGGGCCCAGCGGTCCGGGTCCTCGATCATCAGGTGGCAGTCGAGCGGGGTGTCCGTGGCCCGGGCCAGGGACTCCACGATCGGCACGCCCAGCGTCAGGTTGGGCACGAAGTGGTTGTCCATCACATCGACGTGCAGCCAGTCGGCACCTCCGACAGCCTTCGCCTCATCGGCGAGCCGGGCGAAGTCCGCGGACAGGATGCTGGGGTTGATCTGCGCCATGTGCCAAGCCTCCCACGTTCTTGGGTACTTCTTTGCCGCTGAGCGGTTTCGGTTCCGGTCCAGACCAATTTCGGTACGAAACGACGAGGACCGGACCGGGACGGACCGGGAGATTACGGTCAGGCGGTACGGCGCAGCAGCGCCAGGTACATCGCGTCCGTACCGTGCAGATGCGGCCACAGCTGTACGTCCGGGCCGTCGCCGAGGGCGGGGACGCCGGGCAGCAGCGGGCGGGCGTCGATCAGTTCGGCGCCCCCGACCTTCTTCAGGACGTCGTCGACGACCACCCGGGTCTCCGCCAGGTGCGGCGAGCAGGTCGCGTACCCCACCACTCCGCCGACGCGCACCGCACTCAGCGCCTCGGTGAGCAGCGCGCGCTGGAGCGGCGCGAAGCCGTCCAGGTCCTCGGGGCGGCGGCGCCAGCGGGCCTCCGGGCGGCGGCGCAGGGCGCCGAGGCCGGAGCAGGGCACGTCCATCAGGACGCGGTCGAAGGAGCCGGGGCGCCACGGCGGCCGGGTGCCGTCGGCCGCGATCACCTGGTACGGCCCGGGGTTGCCGGCGAGCGCGCGCTCGACGAGCCGGGCGCGGTGCGGCTGCTTCTCGGAGGCCAGCAGCGCGGCGCCGCGCCCGGAGGCCAGCGCGGCCAGCAGCGCGGCCTTGCCGCCGGGTCCCGCGCAGCCGTCGAGCCAGCGGGCGTCGGAGCCTTCCAGGGGCGCGTTCGCCAGGGCGATCGCGACGAGCTGGCTGCCCTCGTCCTGGACGCCGGCCCGGCCCTCCTTCACCGCCTCGATGGCGCCGGGCTCGCCGCCCTCGGCCATCCGCAGGGCGTACGGGGACCAGCGGCCCGGCAGCGTCTCGGTGGCCGCCGCGAGCTCCTCGGTCGTGGCGCGGCCGGGCCGGGCGACGAGGGTGACCTCGGGCCGCTCGTTGTCGGCCTCCAGGAGGTCCTCGATGCCCGCGCGGCCGCCGCCGAGCGCGTCCCAGAGCGCCGAGACGACCCAGCGGGGGTGCGAGTGGACGACGGCGAGGTGGTCCTCGGCGTCGTCCTCGTACGGCGGGGCGACCTGCGCCACCCAGGCGTCGAGGTCCTGCTGCGAGATCTTCCGCAGGACGGCGTTCACGAACTTGGCCCGGCCGTCGCCGAGCACCACCCGGGCCAGCTCGACGCTCGCGGAGACGGCGGCGTGCGTCGGGATCCGGGTGCCAAGGAGCTGGTGGGCGCCGAGGGAGAGGACGTCGAGCACGGGCGGGTCGACCTCGCGCAGCGGCCGGTCGACGCACGCCGAGATGATCGCGTCGTACGTGCCCTGGCGGCGCAGCGTCCCGTACACGAGCTCGGTCGCCAGCGCCGCGTCCCGGCCGTCGAAGTCGCCCTTCTCCCGCGCCTTCCTCAACAGCGGGGGCAGCACCAGGTTCGCGTAGGCGTCCCGCTCGTCCACCGCCCTCAGCGCCTCGAAGGCCAGCATCCGGACCGGGTCCTTCTGGGGCCTCCGGTAGGGCTTGTGGGGACGGCGACGTGCCTGCTCGCTCAAAGGTGCTCCGCGTGACGAAATGACGAGGTCGAACATGCCGGCCCCGAAGCGGCCGGTCCACCAAGCCTACGTCCGCCGCCTCCCCCGCCGCGCCCGAGGGCTGCTACGAGCCCAGGCGCTCGCCGGCGGCGATGCGGACGCCGCGGGCCCAGTCCGCGGCCTTCATCGGCTTCTTGCCCTGGGGCTGGACCCAGAGCAGTTCGACGGCGTAGGAGCCGGTGCCGGCGTAGACGTCGTTCTTGCCGGCGGAGAGCTCGCCGGGAGCGAGGTCCGTGCGGTCCGGGAGGGGGGTCACCTGGATGAGCTTGAGGCGCTCGCCGCGGAAGACCGTCCAGGCACCGGGCGCGGGGGTGCAGCCGCGGACCACGCGGTCCACCCGCAGGGCGGGGGCGGCGAAGTCGACGTGCGCGTCCTCGACCTGGATCTTGGGGGCGAGGGTGACGCCCTCGACGGGCTGCGGGACGGCGTGCAGGGCGCCGTCCTCGATGCCGTCCATGGTGGCGGCGAGGAGTCCGGCGCCCGCGAAGGCGAGCCGGGTCAGCAGGTCGCCGCTGGTGTCGGTGGGGCGGATGTCCTCGGTGACGACGCCGTAGACCGGACCGGAGTCGAGGCCCTCCTCGATCAGGAAGGTGGACGCGCCGGTCACCTCGTCGCCGGCCATCAGGGAGTGCTGCACGGGGGCCGCGCCGCGCCACGCGGGCAGCAGCGAGAAGTGCAGGTTGACCCAGCCGCGGGCGGGGATGTCGAGGGCGACCTTGGGCAGCAGCGCGCCGTAGGCGACGACCGGGCAGCAGTCCGGCGCGATCTCCCGCAGCCGGGCCAGGAACTCCTCGTCGCGCGGCCTGGCCGGCTTCAGGACCTCGATCCCGGCCTCCTCGGCCCGCTGGGCCACCGGGCTGGCGACGAGCCGCCGGCCGCGCCCCGCCGGAGCGTCCGGCCGGGTGACCACGGCCGCCACCTCGTGCCGGCCGGAGGCGAGCAGGGCGTCCAGTGCGGGTACGGCGACCTCGGGGGTGCCTGCGAAGACGAGCTTCATGAGTGGCGACTGCCTGTCTCTCCGGGGGCTTTACGGGCAGCGCACCAGTCTAGGCGCCCGTATAGCAGGGGGCGTACGTGAGGACGAGCGCCCCGCGCATATGCGTGTACGCCCCCGCAGCGTGACCCAACTCCCGGTGGCGCGTTGGTCAAGAGAGATTGACCGAATCGGGTCGCCGTTCCTCCCTGCGACCCGCCCCTTACACGCCGGTTCGAGAGGCTTTCACATGGCCGACCACGCAACCCACGACGCCCAAGCCCGGGCGAGTCTGCACCTTTTGGTGCGGGACATCGAGCGGGTCCGGCGGCAGGTGGACGCACTGCGCACGCTCACGGCCCAGCTGGGCAATGTCTACCGCCCTCGCCGCTCCGGCCCGTCGACGGGCTTCGTCGTCTACGGGCGCGCGCCCGCCCCCACCGTACGGCTCGCCCAGGAGCTGCGGGACAGCGTCGAGACCCTGGTGACCGCCGCGGTCGACTTCGACCGTTCGCTCGGGTTCTCGTGGGACGCGGTCGGTTCCGCGCTCGGAGTCACCAAGCAGGCCGTCCACCGCCGCTACGGCGCCCGGCGCGCGCCCCAGCAGGGCGTCGCCGTCGACCAGGACCACGCCGCGGAGCCGGGCGCGACCCGCACGCTCCCCGCGGTTCCGGCCGCGCGGTCGATGCCCCCGCAGCCCACCTCGGGCAGCGTCACCCTCCGCGAGGACCCCCGCCCGCCCGCCTTCCCCGGCCTGCGCAACGGCTGACCCGCCCGATCCCGACGGCCGCCCGTCCCCCGCAAAGGGGGCGGGCGGCCGTCGCCGTCGCAGCGCGTACGGACCCCGGGCGGAGCGCCGCACGGGCACGGGGCAACACGCCGGGCGGAGCGCCTCACGGACGCAGGGCCGGACGCCGGGCAGGACGCCTGGGCAGGACGTCCTTCAGGACTCCGTGCGGACGCCGGGCAGGAGGCCGTTCGGTGTGCCGTTCAGCCGATGTCCGGCGGGTCGACGCGGATCCGGACCGGTTCACCGCCGCCGCGCGCCATGCGGGCGGCCCGTGCCTGCTTGAGCGCGGCCGCGAGGGCGGCGCCGCTCCCCGGCGGGACGCGGACCAGGGCGCGCTCCCACTGCTCGCCCGGCGGCGGGTCGCCGGGTCTGCGGGGACCGCCGGGACGGACGACGGGCAGCGGCACCGGCCCGAGGATCTCCGCGTCCGCGGGCAGCCCGGCCGCCGCCAGGAACCCCTCGACGGCCTCGGGCGGGCCCGTCACCGCGGCCATCCGGGAGACCGGCGGGAAGCCCAGCTCGGCCCGCTCGGCCAGCTCGCGCTGGGCGTGCCCGACCGGGTCCCAGCGGACCAGCGCCTGGACGGGCCGGAGCGTCGGCTCGGCCACCACGACGACCGTGCCGCCGTCCGCCTGGCCCCGCACCAGCGAGGCCGCGTCGATCCAGCGGCGCAGCGCCTCCTCCCCGGCCCGCAGGTCGGGGCGGCCGAGCATGGCCCAGCCGTCGAGGAGCAGCGCCGCCGCGTAGCCGCCGTCGGCGACCGGTTCGGCGCCGGGGGTCGAGACGACGAGGGCGGGGCGCCCGGGCACGCTGTCCAGGACGTGGTCGCGTCCGGAGGTCCGTACGGGAACGGCCGGGAACGCCCGGCCCAGCTCCTCCGCCGTCCGCCGCGCGCCCACGATCTGGGCGCGCAGCCGGTTCGATCCGCACGCCACGCAGTGCCAGTCGGGCGCGCCCCGGCCGCACCAGCCGCACCGCAGCTCCTGCTGCTCGGGCGCCTCCAGGGGGCCCGCGCAGTGCCGGCAGCGGGCGGGCGTCCGGCACCGCTCGCAGGCGAGTTTCGGCACGTATCCCCGCCGGGGCACCTGGACGAGCACCGGACCGCTCTTGAGGCCCTCCCGCACGGTCTGCCAGGCGAGCGAGGGGAGCCGGGCCGCGCGCGCCGCCTCGTCGCGGGCGAGGTCGCCGTCGCCGACGGTCCGGATCAGCGGGGCGGCCCTGCGGACCTGCTCGCGGCCTGCGGTCAGCGCCTCGGCCCAGCCCGACTCGACGAGCTGGGCCGCCTCGACGGTGCAGCCGGTGCCCCCGAGCAGGAAGGCACACCGGTCCTGGCCGGCGCGCAGGATGAGCACCTCGCGCGCGTGGGGCTGCGGGGCGTGCGGTTCGCTGTGGCTGCCGTCGCCGTCGTCCCAGATGACCACGAGCCCGAGGTCCCGCACGGGCGCGAACATCGCGGCCCGGGTGCCCACGACCGCCCGTACCGCTCCGCGCCGCACCGCGAGCCACTGCGCGTACCGCTTCTCCGGTCCGGCCTCGGCGGTCAGCAGCGCGTGCCGCCCCTCCCCCAGGACGTCGTTCAGGGCCGCGTCGACGCGGCCCGCGGCCCGGCCGTCGGGGACGACGACGAGCGCGCCCCGGCCCGACGCCAGGGTCGCGGCGACGGCCCGGGCGATCTCCTCGGCCCAGTACGGCCCCGGGAGCGCGTTCCACACCGCCCGGGGCGCCCCGCCGCGGGCCAGCGAGTCCAGGAACGCCGTCCCCCGCTCGTACCGCGTCCAGCTTCCCGGCTCCGGAGGGCCGGGCGGCGGCAGCGGCGCCGGGGAGGGGCGGCCTTCGGCGCGGGCGCTGCGGGGCGGCACGGCGAGCTGGAGCACGTCCGCGAGGCTTCCCGCGTACCGGTCGGCGACGGCGCGGGCGAGACCGAGCAGTTCGGGTCCGAGGACCGGTTCGGGCGAGACGACGTCGGCGAGCGCGGCGAGCGGTCCGGAGTAGTCCGAGGTGGCCCGGCGCTCGACGAGGAAGCCGTCGATCAGCCGGCCGCCTTCCCTGCGCCCGTTCTTGACCTGGTGCGCGCCGGCGCCGAACCGCACGCGCACCCGCACTCCGGGCCGTGCCACCTCGCCCAGCTCCTCGGGCACGGCGTAGTCGAAGAACTGGTCGAGGTGGAGCGCCCCCTTGTTCACCACGACCCTGGCGACCGGCAGCTCCTTGGCCAGCGCGGCTCCGCGCCAGGTCCGCGGCTTGGCCCGCGGCACCTTCGCCGTCCGCACGGTCTCCCGAATGAGCGCGAGCTGCTCGGGTTCGTCGGACTTCTCGTTCTCGCTGCTCACAGCCCCATACCTACCAGACGCCACCGACAGCCGGGCACGACCGAAGCCCGGCACCTCTTCGAGGGGTACCGGGCTTCGGTCGCGTACGCGCGATTACAGGCCGGCGGCCTTCTTCAGCGCGTCCACGCGGTCCGTGCGCTCCCAGGTGAAGTCCGGCAGCTCGCGGCCGAAGTGGCCGTAGGCGGCGGTCTGGGAGTAGATCGGGCGGAGCAGGTCGAGGTCGCGGATGATCGCGGCCGGGCGGAGGTCGAAGACCTCGGCGATGGCGTTCTCGATCTTCTCGATCTCGACGGTGTTGGTGCCGAAGGTCTCGACGAAGAGGCCGACAGGCTCGGCCTTGCCGATCGCGTAGGCGACCTGGACCTCGCAGCGCGCGGCGAGGCCGGCGGCGACGACGTTCTTGGCGACCCAGCGCATGGCGTAGGCGGCCGAGCGGTCGACCTTGGACGGGTCCTTGCCGGAGAAGGCACCGCCACCGTGGCGGGCCATGCCGCCGTAGGTGTCGATGATGATCTTGCGGCCGGTGAGGCCGGCGTCGCCCATCGGGCCGCCGATCTCGAAGCGGCCGGTCGGGTTCACCAGGAGGCGGTAGCCGTCGGTGTCGAGCTTGATGCCGTCCTCGACGAGCTGCTTGAGCACGTGCTCGACGACGAACTCGCGGATGTCGGGCGCGAGCAGCGACTCCAGGTCGATGTCGGAGGCGTGCTGCGAGGAGACGACGACCGTGTCGAGGCGGACTGCCTTGTCGCCGTCGTACTCGATGGTGACCTGGGTCTTGCCGTCGGGGCGCAGGTACGGGATGGTCCCGTTCTTGCGGACCTCGGTGAGGCGGCGGGACAGCCGGTGCGCGATGTGGATCGGCAGCGGCATCAGCTCGGGGGTCTCGTCCGAGGCGTAGCCGAACATCAGGCCCTGGTCGCCGGCGCCCTGCTTGTCGAGCTCGTCCTCGTCACCCTCGACCCGCTTCTCGTACGCGGTGTCGACACCCTGGGCGATGTCCGGGGACTGGGATCCGATGGACACCGACACGCCGCAGGAGGCGCCGTCGAAGCCCTTCTTCGAGGAGTCGTAACCGATCTCGAGGATCTTGTTCCGGACGAGGGTCGGGATGTCCGCCCACGCCTTGGTGGTCACCTCACCGGCGACGTGCACGAGGCCGGTGGTGATCAGCGTCTCGACGGCGACGCGAGAGGTGGGGTCCTCCCGCAGCAGTGCGTCGAGGATGGTGTCGCTGATCTGGTCAGCGATCTTGTCGGGGTGACCCTCGGTGACGGACTCCGAGGTGAACAGACGACGGGACACAACGCTCCCTGGGGTTGCAGCGGCTGCTGGCTACTCGTGACGCGGACCGGCAGGGGGCTGCGCCCCGCGACGTTCCACGAACAGTCTATCGGTCGTGGTCGGGGTGTGGACCAGGTGTCTCGCCAGACGAATGGCACGGGAGGCGCGGAACCGGCCTCCGGCAAGGGGAAGATCACTCTTCGGGTGGGACACAGATCACTCGCGACCCGGCGTTTCTCGCCTCCGGTGCGTCACCCCCGGCGCGCCGACGGGCGGCGAAACCTGTCAGGTCGCGGCCCGCAGCCGCGGCAGGACGAGGTCCCAGACCGTCTCGGCGAGCGCTTCCTTCGGCCCGTACGGCACAGGGGTCTCGGCACCGTCCGAGGCGAGGACGACCGCCTCGTTCTCCTCGGAGCCGAAGGTCTTGCGCTCCCCCACCTCGTTGACCACGAGCAGGTCGCAGCCCTTGCGGCGGAGCTTCTCGCGCCCGTTGGCGAGGACGTCGTCGGTCTCGGCGGCGAAGCCGACGACCACCTGGCCGGGCAGTGCGCGGTCGGCGGACAGCTCGGCGAGGATGTCGGGGTTGCGGACCAGCTCGACGGTGGGGGCGCCGCCGTCGTCCTTCTTCTTGATCTTCCCGGCGGCGTAGACCGCCGGGCGGAAGTCGGCCACGGCCGCGGCCATCACCACGGCGTCGGCGTCCGCGGCGGCCTTCAGCACGGCCTCGCGGAGCTGGACGGCGGTGCCGACGTGGACCACGTCGACGCCGGCCGGGTCCGGGATGCCGGTGTTGGCCTCGACCAGGGTCACCCGGGCGCCCCGGGCGGCGGCCGCCCTGGCGAGCGCGTAGCCCTGCTTGCCGGAGGAGCGGTTGCCCAGGTAGCGCACGGGGTCGAGGGGCTCGCGGGTGCCGCCCGCGCTGACCACGACGTGCCGGCCGGCCAGGTCGGGGGCGGTGACGCCGCGCGCGAGGATCCGCCGGCAGATCTCGAAGATCTCCGCCGCGTCGGGCAGCCGGCCCTTGCCGGTGTCGACGCCGGTGAGGCGGCCGACCGCGGGCTCGATGACGACGGCGCCGCGGCGGCGGAGGGTGGCCACGTTCTCCTGGGTCGCCGGGTGTTCCCACATCTCGGTGTGCATGGCGGGGGCGAAGACGACCGGACAGCGCGCGGTGAGCAGCGTGTTGGTGAGGAGGTCGTCGGCGAGGCCGTGGGCCGCCTTGGCGAGCATGTCGGCGGTGGCGGGGGCGACGACGACGAGGTCGGCGCCCTGGCCGATCCGGACGTGCGGCACCTCGTGGACGGACTCCCACACCTCGGTCGAGACCGGGTTGCCGGACAGCGCGGACCAGGTGGCCGCCCCGACGAAGTGCAGGGCGGAGTCGGTGGGCACGACCCGGACGTCGTGGCCCGATTCGGTGAGCCGGCGCAGCAGCTCGCACGCCTTGTAGGCGGCGATGCCGCCACTGACCCCCAGAACGACCTTCGGCTTGGCCACGACTTCCACGACTCCCCGCACTCGGACGCGCACTCGGATGCGTACGACTCCATGAGACACCACGGGCCCGGCGGATGTTCCGCCGGGCCCGTGGTGACAAGCGTTACAAGCTGTACGTGCTTACTGAGCCGGGCCCTCGATGGCCTCGGACGTCAGCAGACCCGCGTTGATCTCCCGCAGGGCGATCGAGAGCGGCTTCTCGTGGACGTGGGTGTCGACGAGCGGACCCACGTACTCCAGCAGGCCCTCGCCGAGCTGGGAGTAGTACGCGTTGATCTGACGCGCGCGCTTGGCCGCGTAGATCACGAGGCTGTACTTCGAGTCCGTGGCCTCGAGCAGCTCGTCGATCGGCGGGTTGATGATGCCCTCGGGCGCAGTCATGGAAGAGGACACGCTCTACCTTCCGAAGATGGAGAAAAAATCAGGAATGCCGTGAAGTTCGGGGTCCCACGGCCTCAGCCGTTGTTGTCCAGGTCCCCAGATGACAGCAGCATCAACGTTAGCAGCTCGCGTGCGACGTCCTCGACGGAGGTGTTGACGAGCGTCGTGTCGAACTCCGACTCGGCGGCCAGCTCGACCTTCGCGGCGTCCAGCCGGCGCGCGATGACCTCGGGGGACTCGGTGCCCCGGCCGGTGAGCCGGCGGACCAGCTCCTCCCAGCTCGGCGGGGCCAGGAAGACCAGCTGGGACTCCGGCATGGAGTCCTTGACCTGGCGGGCGCCCTGGAGGTCGATCTCCAGGAGGACGGGCTCCCCGGAGTCCAGGCGCTCGAGGACCGCCCCGCGAGGGGTGCCGTAGCGGTTGCCCGCGAACTCGGCCCATTCGAGGAGCTCACCGTTGGCGATCAGCTTGTCGAACTCGTCGTCCGCCACGAAGAAGTAGTGGACGCCGTGCTTCTCGCCGGGGCGGGGCTTCCGTGTCGTCGCCGACACCGAGAGCCAGACCTCGGGGTGGACCTTGCGCATATGAGCGACGACCGTGCTCTTGCCGACCCCTGAGGGGCCGGAGAGCACGGTCAGCCGCGGACGTACCTCTGCTGCCATGCAGCGATTATTCCAGCTTTACCGGTGTGCCCGGGACGCGCGTCCCGGATCAGGCGCCGGTGCTGCCGAACTCGCGCTCCAGGGAGGCGATCTGGTTGGAGCCGAGACCCCGGACGCGGCGGCTCTCGGAGATGCCGAGACGCTCCATGATCTGCTTGGCGCGGACCTTGCCCACGCCCGGCAGGGACTCGAGGAGCGCGGAGACCTTCATCTTGCCGATGACGTCGTTCTCCTGGCCGGTCTTGATCACCTCGTGGAGCGAGGCACCGGAGTGCTTGAGTCGATTCTTGATCTCGGCCCGCTCCCGGCGAGCCGCGGCGGCCTTCTCGAGCGCGGCTGCGCGCTGTTCAGGGGTAAGGGGCGGAAGAGCCACGCCTACGTCACCTCGGATGTCGATCTGTCGGATACGGACCGGTGAGGAACCCAGCGCCCCCACACCAGTGGAGCAACGCCCAACGCAGTGGTGCTGAACGCCTGCTCTGCCCCGGAGACTAGCGGCCGAGGCCGCTCCCGTCAGCGAGAACAGCGGAAAAGTCCTGGTCAGCATCGACCGACCAGGACTTTTCCGGCAAAACGACCCTGTTTTGAGCCAAGTTTTCGTCAAGTAGTGAGACGGTCCGGCGAGACGGGTCGTCCCACCGGGCCGAAACGGCTCCCACCTGCGGCTTGACCGGAGACCCCGGAGAGGATCACCCGGACGCCCGCGCGGGATCGTCCGCGGACCCCTCAGGCGCCGACCGCGGCCCGGACCTCGTCCGCGTACCGGTGAGCCGAGTCCCGCAGAGCGGCCGCGTCCGGTCCGTTCCTCAGGACGCCGCGGCTGACGTTCGGGACGACGTTGCGCACCGCCGCGCCGAAGACGGCGGGGAGGTCGGCCGCGGTCGCGCCCTGGGCACCGATGCCGGGGGCGAGCAGCGGCCCGTTGATGTCCAGGTCGAACGAGGACAGGTCGCCGAGGGTGGCACCGACGACCGCGCCGAAGGAGCCCAGGGGGGTCTCCCCCGCGTTCTCCGCCGCCAGGTGGGCCAGCATGGTCGCGCCGATGGTCCGGCCGTCCTCGCGGACCGCGCGCTGGACCTCGGCGCCCTCCGGGTTGGAGGTGAGGGCCAGCACGAAGAGCCCGGCGCCGGACTCGCGGGCCAGCTCGACGGCCGGCGCGAGGGAGCCGTAGCCCAGGTACGGGGAGACCGTGAGGGCGTCGGAGAAGAGCGGGGAGTCCTTGCGCAGGAAGGTCTCGGCGTACGCGGCCATGGTGGAGCCGATGTCACCGCGCTTGGCGTCCATCACGACCAGGCCGCCCGCGGCGCGCAGATCGGCCACGGCGCGCTCCAGGACGGCGATGCCGCGCGAGCCGAAGCGCTCGAAGAAGGCGGACTGCGGCTTGAAGACGGCCACGGTCTCGGCGAGCGCCTCGACGACGGTGAAGGTGAAGCGCTCGAGACCGGCGATGTCGTCGCTCAGGCCCCAGGAGCCGAGCAGGGCGGCGTGCGGGTCGATGCCGACGCAGAGGGGGCCGCGCTCGTCCATGGCGGAGCGCAGGCGGGTACCGAAGGAGAGGGTCACTTGGCGGCCTTTCGGTTGTCGGCGCCGACGGCCTCGGCGAGGGTGGCGTACGGGGAGGCGGCGAGGCGCGCGGCGAGGCCCTTGTGGATCGCGCGGGCGTAGAACGGGCCCTCGTAGACGAAGGCGCTGTAGCCCTGGATCAGGGTGGCGCCGGCGAGGATGCGCTGCCAGGCGTCCTCGGCGTTCTCGATGCCGCCGACGCCCACGAGGACCAGGCGGTCGCCCACGCGCGCGTGGAGGCGGCGCAGGACGGCCAGGGAGCGCTCCTTGACGGGCGCGCCGGACAGGCCGCCGGTCTCCTTGATCAGGGCGGGGTCGGACTTCAGCCCGAGGCCCTCGCGGGCGATGGTGGTGTTGGTGGCGATGATGCCGTCCAGGCCGAGCTCCAGGGCGAGGTCGGCGACCGCGTCGACGTCCTCGTCGGCCAGGTCGGGGGCGATCTTGACCAGGAGGGGGACGCGGCGGCCGGTGACCGAGCGGTCGGCGGCCTCGCGTACGGCCGTGAGCAGCGGGCGCAGGGATTCGGTGGCCTGGAGGTTGCGCAGCCCGGGGGTGTTCGGCGAGGAGACGTTCACGACGAGGTAGTCGGCGTGGGCGGCGAGGCGCTCGGTGGACTTCACGTAGTCGGCGGCGGCCTCGGCCTCCGGGACGACCTTGGTCTTGCCGATGTTCACGCCGACGACGGTCCTGAAGACCGGCACGCGCGCGCGGAGGCGCTCGGCGACGGCGGCGGAACCCTCGTTGTTGAAGCCCATGCGGTTGATCAGGGCGCGGTCCTGGACCAGCCGGAAGAGGCGCTTCCTCGGGTTGCCGGGCTGGGCCTCGCCGGTGACGGTGCCGATCTCGATGTGGTCGAAGCCGAGCATCGACATGCCGTCGATGGCCACGGCGTTCTTGTCGAAGCCGGCGGCGAGGCCGAAGGGGCCGTGCATCCGCAGGCCCAGGGCCTCGGTGCGGAGCTCCTCGTACCGGGGCGCGAGGACGGCGGCGACGAAGGTGCGCAGGACGGGGACGCGGGCGGCCAGACGGATCCAGCGGAAGGCCAGGTAGTGGGCCTTCTCGGGGTCCATGCGCTTGAAGACGACGGTGAAGAAGAACTTGTACATGCGGGGAGTCCAGGTGTGCTCATGAAGAGGGGGACACCGCTGTGTTCCGGTGTCCCCCTCTTCGTACGGGCTGCTAGTCGCGGGCCGCGGTCAGATGCTCCGCGTGTTCCTGGAGCGAGCGGACGCCGACGTCGCCGCGGTTGAGCGCGTCGATGCCCTGGACGGCGGCGGCGAGCGCCTGGACCGTGGTGAGGCACGGGACGCTGCGGGCCACCGCGGCCGTACGGATCTCGTAGCCGTCGAGGCGGCCGCCGGTGCCGTACGGGGTGTTGACGATCAGGTCGACCTGGCCGTCGTGGATCAGCTGGACGATCGTCTTCTCGCCGTTCGGGCCCTCGCCCTCGCTGAGCTTGCGCACGATCGTGGCGTTGATGCCGTTGCGCTTGAGGACCTCGGCGGTGCCGGAGGTGGCGAGCAGCTCGAAGCCGTGGGCGACGAGCTCGCGGGCCGGGAAGATCATCGAGCGCTTGTCGCGGTTGGCGACGGAAATGAACGCGCGGCCCTTGGTGGGCAGCGGGCCGTAGGCGCCGGCCTGCGACTTGGCGTACGCCGTGCCGAAGACCGCGTCGATGCCCATGACCTCGCCGGTGGAGCGCATCTCCGGGCCGAGGACGGTGTCGACGCCGCGCCCGTGGATGTCGCGGAAGCGGCTCCACGGCATCACGGCCTCCTTGACGGAGATCGGCGCGTCGATCGGCAGGGTGCCGCCGTCGCCGTTCTTCGGCAGCAGGCCCTCCTCGCGCAGTTCGGCGATGGTGGCGCCGAGCGAGATGCGGGCGGCGGCCTTCGCGAGCGGGACGGCGGTCGCCTTCGAGGTGAAGGGGACGGTCCGGGAGGCGCGCGGGTTGGCCTCCAGGACGTAGAGGATGTCACCCGCCATCGCGAACTGGATGTTGATCAGGCCGCGGACGCCGACGCCCTTGGCGATCGCCTCGGTGGAGATGCGCAGGCGCTTGATGTCGAAGCCGCCGAGGGTGATCGGGGGCAGGGCGCAGGCCGAGTCGCCGGAGTGGATGCCGGCCTCCTCGATGTGCTCCATGACGCCGCCGAGGTAGAGCTCGTGGCCGTCGTAGAGCGCGTCGACGTCGATCTCGATGGCGTCGTCGAGGAAGCGGTCGACCAGGACCGGCCGGGTGGGGCTGATCTCGGTGGACTCGGCGATGTACGACTCGAGGCGGGCCTCGTCGTACACGATCTCCATGCCGCGGCCGCCCAGCACGTACGAGGGGCGCACGAGGACGGGGTAGCCGATCTCGTCGGCGATGGCCTTGGCGCCGGCGAAGGTGGTCGCGGTGCCGTGCTTCGGGGCCGGGAGGCCGGCCTCGGCGAGGACCCGGCCGAAGGCGCCGCGGTCCTCGGCGGCGTGGATGGCCTCGGGGGAGGTGCCGACGACGGGCACGCCGTTGTCCTTGAGCGCCTGGGCCAGACCCAGCGGGGTCTGGCCGCCGAGCTGGACGACGACGCCGGCGACGGGGCCGGCCAGCGTCTCGGCGTGGACGATCTCCAGCACGTCCTCGAGCGTCAGCGGCTCGAAGTACAGGCGGTCGGAGGTGTCGTAGTCGGTGGAGACGGTCTCCGGGTTGCAGTTGACCATCACGGTCTCGTAGCCGGCGTCGCTCAGGGCGAAGGAGGCGTGGACGCAGGAGTAGTCGAACTCGATGCCCTGGCCGATGCGGTTCGGGCCGGAGCCCAGGATGATCACGGCGGGCTTCTCGCGCGGGGCGACCTCGCTCTCCTCGTCGTACGAGGAGTAGAAGTACGGGGTCTTGGCGGCGAACTCGGCGGCGCAGGTGTCGACCGTCTTGTAGACCGGGCGGACGCCGAGGGCGTGCCGGACCTCGCGGACGACGTCCTCGCGCAGGCCGCGGATCTCGGCGATCTGGGCGTCGGAGAAGCCGTGGCGCTTGGCCTCGGCGAGGAGCTCGGGCTCGAGCTTCTCGGCGTCGGCCAGCTCGTCGGCGATCTCCTTGATCAGGAAGAGCTGGTCGACGAACCACGGGTCGATCTTCGTGGCGTCGAAGACCTCCTGCGGGGTGGCACCGGCGCGGATGGCCTGCATGACCGTGTTGATGCGGCCGTCGGTCGGGCGGACGGACTCGCGCAGCAGCTCGGCCTTGTCGCCGGGCTCGCCGACGAAGGTGAACTGCGAGCCCTTCTTCTCCAGGGAGCGCAGGGCCTTCTGCAGGGCCTCGGTGAAGTTGCGGCCGATCGCCATGGCCTCGCCGACCGACTTCATGGTCGTGGTGAGGGTGGAGTCTGCCTGCGGGAACTTCTCGAAGGCGAAGCGCGGGGCCTTGACGACGACGTAGTCGAGCGTGGGCTCGAAGGACGCCGGGGTCTTCTCCGTGATGTCGTTCGGGATCTCGTCCAGCGTGTAGCCGACGGCGAGGCGGGCCGCGATCTTGGCGATCGGGAAGCCGGTCGCCTTGGAGGCGAGCGCCGAGGAGCGGGAGACGCGGGGGTTCATCTCGATGACGATGATCCGGCCGTCGACCGGGTCGATCGCGAACTGGATGTTGCAGCCGCCGGTGTCGACGCCGACCTCGCGGATGATCGCGATGCCGATGTCGCGGAGCCGCTGGTACTCGCGGTCGGTGAGGGTCATCGCCGGGGCGACGGTGATCGAGTCACCGGTGTGGACGCCCATCGGGTCGAAGTTCTCGATGGAGCAGACGACCACGACGTTGTCGGCCTTGTCGCGCATCAGCTCCAGCTCGTACTCCTTCCAGCCGAGGATGGACTCCTCCAGGAGCACCTCGGTGGTCGGGGAGAGCGTGAGGCCCTGGCCGGCGATGCGGCGCAGCTCGTCCTCGTCGTGGGCGAAGCCGGAGCCAGCGCCGCCCATGGTGAAGGAGGGGCGGACGACGACGGGGTAGCCGCCGAGCGTCTCGACGCCCTTGAGGACGTCGTCCATGGAGTGGCAGATGACCGAGCGGGCGGACTCGCCGTAGCCGATCTTGGCCTTGACGGCCTCGACGACGCCCTTGAAGAGGTCGCGGTCCTCGCCCTTGTGGATGGCCTCGACGTTGGCGCCGATGAGCTCGACGCCGTACTTCTCCAGGACGCCCTGCTCGTGCATGGAGATCGCGGTGTTGAGCGCGGTCTGGCCGCCGAGGGTGGGCAGGAGCGCGTCGGGGCGCTCCTTGGCGATGATCTTCTCGACGAACTCGGGGGTGATCGGCTCGACGTACGTGGCGTCGGCGATCTCCGGGTCGGTCATGATCGTGGCCGGGTTGGAGTTGACCAGGATCACCCGCAGGCCCTCGGCCTTGAGGATGCGGCACGCCTGGGTGCCGGAGTAGTCGAACTCGGCGGCCTGGCCGATGACGATCGGGCCGGAGCCGATGACCAGGACGGACTGGATATCGGTGCGCTTAGGCACGCTCGGCCTCCATCAGGGATACGAAGCGGTCGAAGAGGTACGCGGCGTCGTGCGGGCCCGCGGCCGCCTCGGGGTGGTACTGGACGGAGAAGGCCGGCTGGTCGAGCAGCTGGAGGCCTTCCACGACGTCGTCGTTCAGGCAGACGTGGGAGACCTCGGCGCGCCCGAAGGGGGTGTCGGAGACCTTGTCGAGGGGCGCGTCGACGGCGAAGCCGTGGTTGTGCGCGGTGACCTCGACCTTGCCGGTGGTGCGGTCCTGGACGGGCTGGTTGATGCCCCGGTGGCCGTACTTCAGCTTGTAGGTGCCGAAGCCGAGGGCTCGGCCGAGGATCTGGTTGCCGAAGCAGATGCCGAAGAGCGGGGTCCTGCGCTCCAGGACGGCGCGCATGACGGCGACGGGGCCGTCGGCCGTGGCCGGGTCGCCCGGGCCGTTGGAGAAGAAGACGCCGTCCGGGTTCACCGCGTAGATGTCCTCGGCGGTGGCGGTGGCGGGCAGCACGTGGACCTCGATGCCGCGCTCGGCCATCCGGTGCGGGGTCATGCCCTTGATGCCGAGGTCGACGGCGGCGACGGTGAACTTCTTCGTGCCGATCGCGGGGACGACGTACGTCTCCTTGGTGGCGACCTCGGCGGCGAGGTTCGCGCCCTTCATCTGGGGCTGCTCCTGCACCTTGGCGAGGAGGGCCTCGTCGCGGACGCCGGTCCAGGCGTCGCCGGAGAAGATGCCGACGCGCATGGCGCCGCGCTCGCGCAGGTGGCGGGTGAGGGCGCGGGTGTCGATGCCGGAGATGCCGACGACGCCCTGGCGCTCCAGCTCCTCGTCCAGCGAGCGCCGGGAGCGCCAGTTGGAGGAGACGCGGGCGGGGTCGCGGACGACGTAGCCGGAGACCCAGATGCGGCCGGACTCGGGGTCCTCGTCGTTGACGCCGGTGTTGCCGACGTGCGGGGCCGTCATGACGACGACCTGGCGGTGGTACGACGGGTCGGTGAGGGTCTCCTGGTAGCCGGTCATGCCGGTGGAGAACACGGCCTCGCCGAAGGTCTCCCCCACGGCCCCGTAGGCGCGGCCGCGGAAGATGCGGCCGTCCTCCAGGACGAGTACGGCGGGAGCCTTGGCGGCTCCCCTGGTGGAGGTCGTCATCGTGCGATGCCTTCCGTCGTGTCGGTCATGGAATTGATGGCTTCGACCCAGGCGGTGTGCTCGGCCGCCCGGTCGGAGCGGAAGCCGGAGTCGAGCAGCTTCTCGCCGTGGGCCCAGGTGACGATCAGCAGGCCGCCCTCGGCGAGGACCTTGCCCGCGATGCCCTTGTCGAGGCGGGCCTCGCGCAGGGCGTCGGCCGGGACGAAGAAGTCGTTCGCCCCGGGGCGTACGACCGCGATCCCGGCGTCGGTGAGGGTGAGCTCGACGCGGCTGCGGGTGCCGAGGCCGTGGGCGACGATCCGGTCGAGCCACTGCCCGGCGGTCGTGGACCCGTGGTAGCGCCCGCTGAGAGTCAGTCTCGCCGCACCGGGCTCCTGCGGCGCGGTGGGCAGCTCGGGCAGGTCCGACTGGAGGCTGCCGCGCCATTTCCATCCCTGGCGCATCAGCCAGTAGACGAAGGCGATGAAGAGCAGCAGTCCGGCGACCCAGCCGAGCCTGCCGGCCCAGTCGGTCACCTCCGCCGACTTCTGATCGGCTGCCTCCGCGGCGATTGTGATGAGTGGTGTCACGCCAGCTTCCCGTCCACGACCGTTGCCCGGCCCCGCAGGAAGGTGTGGGTGACGCGTCCCGGCAGCTCGCGACCCTCGTAGGGGGTGTTGCGGCTGCGGGAGGCGAAGTCCGCGGGGTCCACGACACCACGGTAAGCCGGATCGACCAGCGTGAGGTTCGCGGGCTCACCAGCCGAGACGGGGCGTCCGTGGCCGCTCGCCCGTCCGATGCGCGCGGGGGCGAAGGACATCCGGTCGGCGACGCCGGCCCAGTCGAGGAGGCCGGTCTCGACCATCGTCTGCTGGACGACGGAGAGCGCGGTCTCCAGGCCGACCATGCCCATGGCGGCCGCGGCCCACTCGCAGTCCTTGTCCTCGTGCGGGTGCGGGGCGTGGTCGGTGGCGACGATGTCGATCGTGCCGTCGGCCAGCGCCTCGCGCAGGGCGAGGACGTCCTTCTCGGTGCGCAGCGGCGGGTTGACCTTGTAGACCGGGTTGTACGAGCGGACCAGCTCGTCCGTGAGGAGGAGGTGGTGCGGGGTGACCTCGGCGGTGACGTCGATGCCGCGGGACTTGGCCCAGCGGACGATCTCGACGGAGCCGGCGGTGGAGAGGTGGCAGATGTGGACGCGGGAGCCGACGTGCTCGGCGAGGAGGACGTCGCGGGCGATGATCGACTCCTCGGCGACGGCCGGCCAGCCGCCGAGACCGAGTTCGGCGGAGACGATGCCCTCGTTCATCTGGGCACCCTCGGTGAGGCGGGGCTCCTGGGCGTGCTGGGCGACGACGCCGCCGAAGGCCTTCACGTACTCCAGGGCGCGGCGCATGATCACGGCGTCGTCGACGCACTTGCCGTCGTCGGAGAAGACGGTGACGCCGGCGGCGGAGTCGTGCATGGCGCCGAGCTCGGCGAGCTTCCTGCCCTCCAGGCCGACGGTGACGGCGCCGATGGGCTGCACGTCGCAGTAGCCGGACTCCTTGCCGAGGCGGTAGACCTGCTCGACGACGCCGGCGGTGTCGGCGACCGGGTGGGTGTTGGCCATGGCGAAGACGGCGGTGTAGCCGCCGGAGGCGGCGGCGCGGGTGCCGGTGAGGACGGTCTCGGAGTCCTCGCGGCCGGGCTCGCGCAGGTGGGTGTGGAGGTCGACCAGGCCGGGCAGCAGGATCTGGCCGCTCGCCTCGATGACCTGGGTGACGCCGTCGGCCGACACCCCGGGTCCGACCTCGACGATGGTCTCGCCGTCGATGAGGACGTCCTGGGCCTCGCCGCCGAGGACCTTCGCACCGCGGATAAGGATCTTGCTCATGGTTACTTGCTCTCCTCGGTACGGGTGTGGCTGACGGCGGACTCGTTGCCGCCCAGAAGCAGGTAGAGGACGGCCATCCGGACGGAGACGCCGTTGCTGACCTGCTCGACGACCGTGCAGCGGTCGGAGTCGGCGACCTCGGCGGTGATCTCCATGCCGCGGACCATGGGTCCGGGGTGCATGACGATGGCGTGCTCGGGCATCTTCGCCATCCGCTCGCCGTCGAGCCCGTAGCGGCGCGAGTACTCGCGCTCGGTCGGGAAGAAGGCGGCGTTCATCCGCTCGCGCTGCACACGCAGCATCATCACCGCGTCGGACTTCGGCAGCACGCTGTCGAGGTCGTACGAGATCTCGCAGGGCCAGGTCTCGACGCCGACGGGGACCAGGGTGGGCGGGGCCACCAGGGTGACCTCGGCGCCGAGGGTGTGGAGCAGGTCGACGTTGGAGCGGGCGACCCGGCTGTGCAGGACGTCGCCCACCAGCGTGATCCGCTTGCCCGCGAGGTCCTGGCCGAGGCCGGCGTCGCGGCCGACCAGGCGGCGGCGCATGGTGAAGGCGTCCAGGAGGGCCTGGGTGGGGTGCTGGTGGGTGCCGTCGCCGGCGTTGATGACGGGGGCGTCGATCCAGCCGGAGGTGGCGAGCCGGTAGGGCGCGCCGGAGGCGCCGTGCCGGATGACGACCGCGTCGACGCCCATGGCCTCCAGGGTCTGCGCGGTGTCCTTGAGGGACTCGCCCTTGGAGACGCTGGAGCCCTTGGCCGCGAAGTTGATCACGTCGGCGGAGAGGCGCTTCTCGGCCGCCTCGAAGGAGATCCGGGTCCGGGTGGAGTCCTCGAAGAACAGGTTGCAGATGGTCCGGCCGCGCAGGGTCGGCAGCTTCTTGATCGGCCGGTCGGCCACCCGGGCCATCTCCTCGGCCGTGTCGAGGATCTGGACGGCGTCGTCGCGGGTGAGGTCGGCGGCCGAGATGAGGTGACGCATCATCGGGGTGTCTCTCCGTGGTGGGGAGGTGTGAGGACATGCGGGAGCGCAGGGGTGTGCCCCGGACCCGCGGGCAGGCCGGTCCGGCTAGGAGGCGGTCCTGGTGCCGAGCAGCACGGTGTCGCGACCGTCCTCCTCGGCGAGCTGGACCTTGACCGTCTCCCGCAGCGACGTGGGGAGGTTCTTGCCGACGTAGTCGGCGCGGATCGGGAGTTCGCGGTGGCCGCGGTCGACGAGGACCGCGAGCTGGACGGCGCGCGGGCGGCCGATGTCGCCGAGGGCGTCGAGGGCGGCGCGGATGGTGCGGCCGGAGAAGAGCACGTCGTCGACGAGGACGACCAGGCGGCCGTCGACGCCGTCACCGGGGATCTCGGTGCGGCCGATGGCGCGGGCGGGCTTCAGCCGGAGGTCGTCCCGGTACATGGTGATGTCGAGGGAGCCGACCGGGACCTTGGCGCCGGTGATCGACTCGAGCTTCTCGGCGAGCCGGCGGGCGAGGAACACGCCGCGGGTGGGAATGCCGAGGAGGACCACGTCGTCGGCGCCCTTGGCGCGCTCGACGATCTCGTGGGCGATGCGGGTCAGGACCCGCGCGATGTCGGGGGCCTCGAGGACGGGCCGGGCGTCATCGCCTTCGTACTGCTGGGTGTCCATGGGAAACGGACCTCCTTCTCCGCCTCACGGGACGGCTCTTAAAGGACGTCGGAATTGCGCCGTTCACTTTACCAGGGCCGGGCGGCGGCGCCGTTCGCACCCCGGTCGCCGCACCGGGCGCCGTCCCTCGGGAGGGGGCGGTACGGACCTTTCGGCTTGACGGGAAAGAGTAACGCTGCGTAACCTCACAGTGAGTTACCAGCCGCGCGGCGCAGCCGCATGTCGTCACAGCGTCCGGGAGCGTTATGTCCAGCGAATACGCAAAGCAGCTCGGGGCCAAACTCCGCGCCATCCGCACCCAGCAGGGTCTGTCGCTCCACGGGGTGGAGGAGAAGTCCCAGGGCCGCTGGAAGGCCGTGGTGGTCGGCTCGTACGAGCGTGGTGACCGTGCGGTGACCGTGCAGCGTCTTGCCGAGCTGGCCGATTTCTACGGCGTGCCGGTGCAGGAGCTCCTGCCGGGCACGACCCCGGGCGGGGCCGCCGAGCCGCCGCCGAAGCTGGTCCTCGACCTGGAGCGCCTGGCGCACGTCCCCCAGGAGAAGGCCGGCCCGCTCCAGCGCTACGCGGCGACGATCCAGTCGCAGCGCGGCGACTACAACGGCAAGGTGCTGTCGATCCGCCAGGACGACCTGCGCACGCTCGCCGTCATCTACGACCAGTCCCCCTCGGTGCTCACCGAGCAGCTGATCAGCTGGGGCGTCCTGGACGCGGACGCGCGCCGCGCGGTCGCCCACGAGGACAACTGACCCCTTACGAGGGCACAGCAGAAACGTACCGCCGGGCCCGTGGACGTCATCCGACGTCCACGGGCCCTCTGCTGTGCCCGGCCCTCTCCCGGGGCCGTACGCGGCCGGGGAGGCCCCTTACGACCTGGAAGCGGAGCCGTCCGGAGAGTCGGACGGAGGGAAGACCCCGAAGGGGAGACGCCGAAGGAAAGACGCCGAAGGCGGACCGCCGGCGTGAGAACGCCGAAGGGGCCCGCAGCACGTGTGCTGCGGGCCCCTTCGGATGCCGGTGGTGGCTGAGGACTCAGTCCTCCGCGTCGCGGCGCAGACGCGGCTTCAAATCCTTGAAGCGCGCCAGCAGACCGTTGACGAAGGTCGGGGACTCGTCGGTGGAGAACTCCTTGGCGAGCTGAACCGCCTCGTCGATCGCGACCGCGTCCGGCGTGCCGTCCTCCCAGATCACCTCGTACGCGCCGAGGCGCACGATGTTCCGGTCGGCGACGGGCATCCGGTCGAGGTCCCAGTCCACCGCGTAGGTCGCGATGAGCTCGTCGATGCGCGTCACGTAGGACGCGTACCCCTCGACCAGCTGCATGGTGAAGTCGCTGACCGGCGGCTGGCGGTCGTCCGACCGCGCGTGCCGGACCTGGTCGGCGAGGACCTCCTTGACGGAGACACCGCGCTGGTCGGCCTCGAAGAGGATCTGGAAGGCGCGCTTGCGGGCCTTGCTCCGAGCGGCCACGGTTAGTCGTTCACCCGGCCGAGGTAGTCGCTGGTGCGCGTGTCGACCTTGACCTTCTCACCGGTGGTGACGAAGAGCGGGACCTGGATCTCGTGGCCGGTCTCCAGCTTGGCGGGCTTGGTGCCACCGGTGGAGCGGTCGCCCTGGACGCCCGGGTCGGTGTGCTCGATCGTCAGCACGACGGCGGCCGGGAGCTCGACGTAGAGCACCGAGCCCTCGTGCTGCGCGACCGAGGCGGTGAAGCCCTCGATCAGGAAGTTGGCGGCGTCGCCGACGGCCTTGCGGTCGACGTGCAGTTGGTCGTACGTCTCCATGTCCATGAAGACGAAGTAGTCGCCGTCCATGTAGGAGAACTGCATGTCGCGGCGGTCGATGGTGGCCGTCTCGACCTTGACGCCCGCGTTGAAGGTCTTGTCGACGACCTTGCCGGACAGCACGTTCTTGAGCTTGGTGCGCACGAAGGCCGGGCCCTTGCCGGGCTTGACGTGCTGGAACTCGACGACGGACCAGAGCTGGCCGCCTTCGAGCTTGAGCACCATGCCGTTCTTGAGGTCGTTCGTGGAAGCCACGGTTGCGGAATCTCCTGGACTGACGTGGGACCTGGGAGGCGTACGCGCCTTACAGCGCGAGCAGCTCCTTGGTCGTGATGGTGAGTAGCTCGGGTCCGCCGTCCGCCTCCTGGCGCACGACGAGCGTGTCATCGATCCGGACCCCGCCCCGGCCCGGGAGGTGGACCCCCGGTTCGACGGTGACCGGCACACAAGCGTCCAGTTTACCCATGGCGGAGGGTGAGAGCTGCGGGTCCTCGTCGATTTCGAGCCCCACCCCGTGCCCGGTGAGCGGCACGGCGGCCTCCGCGTGGCCCGCCGCGTCCAGGATCTGCCGGGCGGCGCGGTCCACGTCCCGGTACCCGGCGCCCGGCGCGAGGGACTCCCGTCCGGCGCGCTGAGCGGCGAAGACGAGCTCGTACAGCTCAATCTGCCAGTCGGCGGGGGCCGTTCCGATGACGAAGGTGCGGCCGATCTCGCACCGGTAGCCGCGGTAGTCGGCGCCCAGGCAGACCGAGAGGAAATCACCCTCCTCGACCCGGCGGTCGGTCGGCCGGTGCCCACGGCGCCCGGAGTGCGGTCCGGTCGCCACGGAGGTGGGGAACGCGGCCCCGTCGGCACCGTGGTCGACGAGCCGGCGCTCCAGCTCCAGGGCGAGGTGGCGCTCGGTGCGCCCCACGAGGATCGACTCCAGGAGCTCGCCGAGGGCCTGGTCGGCGATCTCGGCGGCGATCCGGAGGCAGGCGATCTCGTCCTCGTCCTTGACGATCCTGAGCTGCTCGACGGCGCAGGCGAGGTCGGCGAGGTGGAGGCCGGGCGTGACCGAGCCCATGGCCCGGTGCCGGGCCACCGTGAGGTCGTGCTCCTCGACGGCGAGCGCGTCCGCGCCCGCCCGGCGGGCCAGGTCGACGGCGGCGACCGCCGGATCGCCTCCTCCGGCGGGCAGGACCTGCTGCCTCAGCAGTTCGTCGAGCCGCCCGTCGGCCGGTTCGCCGCCCGGGGCGACGGGACAGAGCAGCACGTCCGCGTCGGGCTCGGGGCCGACGAGCAGCACGGCGCCCGGCGGCGACCCGCCGGCGAGATAGCGGACGTTGGCGGGGCGGGAGACCAGGGCCGCCGGGCTGCCCGCGGCCGCGCACCGGTCGCGCAGCCGCACACGGCGGTCCGCATACACCTCTGACATGCTCCGAGCGTACGAGCCCTGCGCCGCGGCGGCCTGTTCTGGGCGGCCGACCGGGCGCCGCACGCCCGGGTCACCAGGTGGGCGGACTCGCGATCGCGCGGGCCAGGACGTCGTCGAGGACGCGGGCGGTGGTCTCGACGTCGTACGTGGAGTTGTCGATGATCGGCAGCCCCGAGCCGTACCAGCCGGCCATCCGGCCGTGGATGGCGGCGACCTCCTCGTCCGAGAGGCGCCGGTTGCCGCTGCGCTCCGCGTTGCGCTCCAGGACGACCTCGAGGCCGGGCAGCAGGACCACCGGGAGCAGCCCGGGCCCGACGTGCCGCTTCCACCCGCCGAGGCCGACGACGGGCCGGTCCGGGAAGACGGCGTCGTCGACGATGCAGGAGATCCCGTTGGCGAGGAAGTTGCGCGCGGCGAAGCCGCAGGTCCGGCGGGCGAGGCGGTACTGCGCCTCCGAGTGCTCGTTCCACCCCGACTGCGGGTCGGCGAACCCGGAGCAGACCCACTCGCGGACGTCGTCGAGGCTGATGTGCGCCGTGGGCACCCGCCGGCGCTGCGCCCAGTGGCGCGCGACGGTCGTCTTGCCGGCCCCCGCCGGCCCGATCAGCAGGACGGCGAGCGTGGCCGTGCCGGTGCCCGCGCCGTGTTCCGCGGGCACCGGCGGCGCGCCGACGGGCGGCAGCGGCACGTGCCCGGTCAGGTCCGCGCGCTGCGGCGGCGCGACCGGGTACGGCACCGCGGTCTGCCGCTGCGGCACGGCCCCGGGTCCGCCCCATCCCGGTCCTCCCGGGCCGGCCGGCGGCGCTCCGGGCGCCGGGTGCGGGGGCGGGGCCTGCGGGTGCCGCGGGGCGCTGCCCTGGACGGTCCGGTGCACACCGAGCCGCGGCGGCGCCGTCGGAGGGCCCGCGGGCGTCCCGGCGGCGGGGTACGGGGTCCCCTGCGGCGGGGTCGGGGGGACGGGGGGAGGCGCCGTTCGGCCGCCCCCGTCCGCCGTCGCCGGCGCGGGGCCGGGGTCGGGTGCCTGCCCCGGCCGTTCGGGCGGTGGCAGCGGACCCCCCACTGCGTGCTGCATCCGGTGCCACTCCGTCTCGTACGTCTGTCGGCCTCTGGTATCCGTGGACGCCGGAACGTTACCGTCCCCGACCCCCACATGGGCAACGGCCGGGGACGGCTCCTGGTGCCCCGTCAGCCGCTGAGTTCCTCGGCGAGCGCCCGCAGGGCCAGCCGGTAGGAGCCGATCCCGAAGCCGGCCACGGTCCCGGTCGCCACGGCCGCGACGACCGAGGTGTGCCGGAACTCCTCCCGGGCGTACGGGTTCGAGATGTGCACCTCGATCAGGGGGGCGGTCCGCTGGGCGGCCGCGTCCCGCATCCCGTACGAGTAGTGGGTGAACGCGCCGGGGTTGATCACCACCGGGATCGAGCCGTCCGCCGCCTCGTGGAGCCAGCGGATCATCTCGCCCTCGTCGTTGGTCTCCCGCACGTCCACGTCGAAGCCGAGCTCCGCGCCGAGCGTCCGGCAGGACTCGACGAGCCCCTTGTACGAGGTGGCGCCGTAGATGTCGGGCTCGCGTGAGCCTAGACGGCCCAGGTTGGGCCCGTTGAGCACCAGGACCCGGCGCGCCTCGCTCACGCGGACACCTCGCCGTACGCCGCGATCAGCACCGCCGGGTCCGGGCCCTCCAGGACGGTCGGCTTGCCGATCCCGTCGAGCACGATGAAGCGGAGCAGGTCGCCGCGGGACTTCTTGTCGACCCGCATCGTCTCCAGGAGCTTGGGCCACTGGTCGCCGCGGTAGGTGAGCGGCAGTCCGACGGACTCCAGGACGGTGCGGTGCCGGTCGGCGGTGGCGTCGTCGAGGCGCCCGGCCAGCCGGCCGAGCTCGGCGGCGAAGACCATGCCGACGGAGACGGCGGCGCCGTGGCGCCACTTGTACCGCTCGTTCTTCTCGATGGCGTGGGCGAGCGTGTGCCCGTAGTTGAGGATCTCCCGGCGGCCGGCCTCCTTGAGGTCGCCGGAGACGACCTCGGCCTTGACCCTGATCGAGCGGACGATCAGCTCGGCGGTGTGCGGTCCGGCGGGGGTGCGGGCGCCCTGCGGGTCCTCCTCGATGAGGTCGAGGATGACCGGGTCGACGATGAAGCCGGCCTTGATGATCTCGGCGAGCCCGCTGACGTAGTCGTGGACGGGCAGCGAGTCCAGCGCGGCGAGGTCGCAGAGGACGCCGGCCGGCGGGTGGAAGGAGCCGACGAGGTTCTTGCCCTCGGCGGTGTTGATGCCCGTCTTGCCGCCGACGGCCGCGTCGACCATCGCGAGGACGGTGGTCGGCACGGCGATCCAGCGCACGCCCCGGAGCCAGGTCGCGGCCACGAAGCCGGCCAGGTCCGTGGTGGAGCCGCCGCCGACGCCGACGACGACGTCGCTGCGGGTGAAGCCGGTCTGGCCGAGCGCCTTCCAGCAGTAGGCGGCGACCTCGGCGGTCTTCGCCTCCTCGGCGTTCGGCACCTGGATGGCGACCGCCTCGTAGCCCTGCTCGGCGAGGTCGGCGCGGAGCGCCTCACCGGTGTCGGCGAGCGCCTCCGGGTGGATCACGGCGACCCGCTTGGCCTGCGTGCCGATCAGGGCGGGGAGCTCGGCGAGCAGCTGCCGGCCGACCAGCACCTCGTACGGATCCGTGCCCGCGCTGCCCGCGACGTGGATACGGGTCGTTTCCTGGTCCGTCATGCGTCCTTCTTCAGATCCAGTGCCGAGAGGACCGCGTCCGCGATCTCTTCGGGGGTGCGGTCGTCGGTGGCGACGACGGCCCGGGCTACTTCGGTGTACAGGTGGCGGCGGGCATCCATCAGCTCGCGCCACTGGCGGCGCGGGTTGACGGCGAGCAGCGGCCGCGCGGTGTTGAGGCCGACCCGGCGGACCGCCTCCTCCACGTCCATCGAGAGGTACGCGACGGGCAGCCCGGCCAGCAGGGTACGGGTCCCGTCGTCGAGGACCGCGCCGCCGCCGAGAGCGAGGACGCCCTCGTGCTCGGCGACGGCGGTGGCGACGGCGGCCCGTTCGAGGGCGCGGAAGTGCTCTTCGCCGTCCTCGACGAAGATGTCGGAGATCTCGCGTCCCTCGGCGGCGACGATGTCGGCGTCGGTGTCCCGGTAGGGCGCGCCCAGCTTCGCGGCCAGGAGCGCGCCCACCGTGGACTTGCCGGAGCCCATGGGCCCGACGAGGACGACCAGGGGGCCGCCGGTCACCGGATGCGCAGGTTCTCGAGGTACGACCGCACGTTGCGGCGGGTCTCGGGGACGCTGTCGCCACCGAACTTCTCGACGACCGCGTCCGCGAGGACGAGCGCGACCATGGCCTCGGCGACGATGCCGGCGGCGGGGACCGCGCAGACGTCGGAGCGCTGGTGGTGGGCGGCGGCCGCCTCACCGGTGACCACGTCGACGGTGGCGAGGGCGCGCGGGACGGTCGCGATCGGCTTCATCGCGGCGCGGACGCGCAGCAGCTCGCCGGTGGTCAGACCGCCCTCGGTGCCGCCGGCGCGGCCGGAGGTGCGCTTGATGCCGTCCTCGGTGCGGACGATCTCGTCGTGCGCCTGCGAGCCGGGCACGCGGGCGAGGTCGAAGCCGTCGCCGACCTCGACGCCCTTGATGGCCTGGATGCCCATGAGGGCGGCGGCGAGCCGGGCGTCGAGACGCCGGTCCCAGTGGACGTGCGAGCCGAGGCCGACGGGCACGCCGTACGCGAGGACCTCGACGACGCCGCCGAGGGTGTCGCCGTCCTTGTGGGCCTGGTCGATCTCGGCGACCATCGCCTTCGACGCGTCGGCGTCGAGGCAGCGGACCGGGTCGGCGTCGAGCCGCTCGACGTCGGCGGGGGTCGGGTAGACGCCGTACGGCGCCTTGGCGGCGGCCAGCTCGACGACGTGGGAGACGATCTCGATGCCGGCGGCCTCCTTGATGAAGGACCGGGCGACGGCACCGAGGGCGACGCGGGCGGCGGTCTCCCGGGCGCTGGCGCGCTCCAGGATCGGCCGGGCCTCGTCGAAGCCGTACTTTTGCATGCCGGCGAGGTCGGCGTGGCCGGGCCGGGGCCGGGTCAGGGGCGCGTTGCGGCCCGTCTCCTTGAGCTCCGCCGGGTCGACCGGGTCGGCCGACATGACCTTCTCCCACTTGGGCCACTCGGTGTTCCCGACCATGACGGCGATCGGGGAGCCGAGGGAGAGTCCGTGCCGGACACCGCCGAGGAAGGTGATCTCGTCCTGCTCGAACTTCATCCGGGCGCCACGTCCGTAGCCGAGGCGTCGCCGCGCGAGGTGGTCCGCCACCAGCTCAGTGGTGACCGGGACTCCGGCGGGAAGGCCCTCCAGTGTCGCGACCAGCGCGGGTCCGTGGGACTCCCCAGCGGTCAGCCAACGCAACCTGCTCAACGATGCTCCTCGATGCTCGCGCCTGGGCACTGCGACGGCGCGGCCGGGTGCGCGGCCCTGGCCCGCCGCTCCCGATCCTTTCACGTCCGGGGGACGAACCCGTCCTCCGGTCCAGCTATCGGACGCCCGCTTCGTTTTCCTGGACAGGAGTGGCCTCGTCGGGCGCCTCCTCCTGGACAGGAGCGGCCTCGTCGGGCACCTCGCCGAAGCGGGTCCGCAGCCATCCGAGACCCGCGTGCACCAGGCCGGCGAGACCGGCGGCGAGGAGGGGATGGCGGAGCCACTCGGGCAGGTGGCCGAAGACCACCATCCTGAAGAAGAGCGCGATGTCGATCGCCGCGTCCCATTTGGACGCGAGCGTCAGGTCCTCACCCATGTCGCCGTACTCCCCCGTGTTCCGCCGTTCGGCGTGGCGGTTCAGCCTATCGGGAGGCGAGCGCCTGTCCGCCGGCCGCCCGCATGACGGCGAGCGGGGCGGGGGTGCGGCCGGTGATCTGCTCGACCTGGAGGACGGCCTGGTGGACGAGGAGGTCGAGGCCGCCGACGACCTTGCCGCCGCGGTCGGACCAGGCGGCCGCCAGTGCGGTGGGCCAGGGGTCGTAGAGGACGTCGAAGAGGGTGCCGACGGAGTCCGGCACGTCGGCGGCGAGGGCGTTGGTGGTGCCGGCCGGGGTGGTGGCGACGACCAGCGGGGACGCGAAGGCCTCGGCCGCGCGCTCCCAGGCCTCGGTACGGACCTCCACGTCGAGCCGCTCGCCCCAGCCCCGCATCTCCGCGGCGCGCGCCTCGCTCCGGACGTACGCGGTGACGGGGCCGCCGCAGATCCGGGCGAGCGCGGCGAGGGCGGAGGAGGCGGTGGCGCCGGCGCCGAGGATCGCCGCCGACTCCACCTTCTCGACGCCCCGCTCGTGCAGGGCGGCGATCATGCCGGGGATGTCGGTGTTGTCGCCGACCCGCCGGCCGTCCTGGCGGAGGACGACCGTGTTGACGGCCTCCACGGAGGCGGCCGTGTCGCTGATCTCGTCGAGCAGCGGGATGATCGCCCGCTTGAGCGGCATGGTCAGGGACAGGCCCGCCCACGAGGCGTCGAGTTCCGCGACGAAGCCCGGCAGGGCCGCCTCGTCGACCTCGAACCGCTCGTACGACCAGTCGTCGAGGCCGAGCTCGGCGTACGCGGCCCGGTGCAGGACCGGGGAGAGCGAGTGGGCGATCGGCGATCCCAGAACCGCCGCCCGGCGTGCTGTCGCCATCAGTTCTTCCTCGACTCGTTGAACTTCTCGACCAGCTTCTGGTGCTCGGCGTTGGTCTTCGTGAACTGGGAGGTCTTACCGTCGATCGAGATGAAGTAGTACCAGCCGTCGTTCGTCGGGTTGAGCACTCCCTGGACCGCCTCGGCGCCGGGGTTGCCGATGGGGCCGGGCGGCAGTCCCTTGACGAAGTACGTGTTGTACGGGTTGTCGTACTTCCGCAGCTCTTCGAGGGTGAGGTCGATCTCGCTCTGGTTCTTGATGTAGTTGTACGTGGAGTCGAACTCCAGCCCGCCGTAGGTCTGCGGGTTCGACGGCTTGAGCCGGTTGTAGACGACCTCGGCCATCTTGCGGAAGTCGTCGTGGGAGACGCCTTCGGCCTGGACGAGGCTGGCGATCGTGACGAGCTCCCAGGGGCTCTCGACGCCGAGCGCCTGCGCCTTGGCCTCCAGGTCGAGCTTGCCGTACTCCTGGTTCGCGCGGCTCACCATCTTGCGGAGCACGTCCTCGGGCTTGTTGCCCTTGGCGACCGGGTAGCTCGCCGGGAAGAGGAAGCCCTCCAGCGGGTCCTTCACGTTCTTGTGGTTCTTCGCCCAGTCCGGCAGGCCGAGGTCGTCGGCCTTCGCCTTAGCGACGCCCTGTGTCGTGCCCGGCTTGAGGGCGAGCTTCTTGTCGATCTGCTCGTACACCCAGACGTTCCGCCGGCCCTCGGGGATGACGAAGTTGGTCTGGCTGGCCGGATTGAGCATCAGCGCGACCGCGCTCTCGGCCGACATCTCCTTCTTCAGCGTGTACACGCCCGCCTGGATCGAGAGGCCGCGGGGGTTCTTCTGCTGCGCCGAGACGAAGGCGTCGACGCTCTTGACGACGCCCGCCCTCTTGAGGATGTTGCCGATCTCGTAGCCGCCGGCGGACTTGGGGATCTCGACCTGGACGTCCCCGCTGCCGCTGCCCGCGTAGTCGGGGGCGGCACCGAACTCACCCTGCCAGAACTGGTAGCCGAAGTAGCCGATGCCGCCGACGCCGCCCGCGAGGACCAGCGCGACGACCAGGCAGGCCACGCCGTTCTTGCCCTTGCGTTTCTTCGCCTTGCTGCGGCGGTCGCGGTCGCCGCCGCGGGAGCCCCGGCCGGCCGGCTCCTCGTCGTACTCGTCGTCGTGGTCGTCACCGCCGGTGAAGAAGGCGTGCTGCTCCTCCTCCGGCTCCGGGCGTGCCTCTTCCTCCGGGGCCCAGTCGATGACCGGTTCCGGCGGGGTCCGGCGGTGCCCGGGGGGCTGGGGCGGCGGGTAGGCCTCGGGGGTCCCGTAGAGGTCCGGGTCCTGGCCGCCGTACGGATCGGCCGGGGGCGCGCCGTACGCCATCGCCGCCTGGCCGGTCTCCCAGCCGCCGTCGTACTGCTGTCCGAGGTGCCCGGGCGTGTCGTAGTCGCCCGGGTACCCCGTGCCGTACTGCTGCTGGGCCTGCTGGTGAGGCTGCTGGTGCTGGGGCTGGTGGTGAGGCTGCTGGTGCTGGGGCTGCTGCTGATACTGCTGGTACTGCTGGTCCGCGTAGCCCTGCGGCTGCTGGTGGTGCTGCTGAGGCTGCTGCTGGTAGTGCTGCTGCGACTGCTGCTGGTACGGGTCGCCCTGGTAGCCCTGGCCCGCCTGGCCGTACGGGTCCTCGTAGCCGTGACCGCCCTGGCCGTACTGGCTCGCCTGCTGCGGCTGCGGGTACTGCTGCTGCTGGCCCTCCCACCCCTGGTCCCCGAACAGCGGGTCCCCGGGGTGCCACGGTTCGGAGCCAGGGCTCCGGCCATACTCAGTCATCGATCCCCAAAACAGCCGCGAGGCTTCCGGACGATCCGCCTCTACGTAGTGGGGCGGCTATTCGAACACCGCCGCATCGCGCGGAACGTTACCGTATCGCGATCAGATGACCACTTCGACGCCCTCACCGGGCGGATTACCTGATACCCGTTCGGACTCAAGAGCGTTCTGAAGGATGATCACAGCGGCGGCCTGGTCGATGACCGACCGCCCCTTCTTGGCCTTGACCCCGGAGGCCCGCAGGCCCTGGGTCGCGGTGACCGTGGTCATCCGCTCGTCGACGAGACGGACCGGCACCGGGGCGATGCCCTTGGCCATCTCCCGGGCGAACGCGCGGACCTTGGTCGCGGCCGGGCCCTCCCGCCCGCTGAGCGAGCGGGGCAGACCGACGACGACCTCGATGGGCTCGTACTCCTCGACGAGCTGGCGGAGCCGCCGGTGGGCGGCCGGGACGTCGCGTCCCGGCACGGTCTCCACCGGCGTCGCGAGGACCCCGTCGGGGTCGCACGAGGCGACCCCGATCCGGGCGTCCCCCACGTCGACCGCGAGACGGCGGCCGCGGCGCATCGTCACGCCGTCTCCACCACGAGGCGCTCGACGGCGGCGATGGCCTCGCCGACGGCCTCCGGGTTCTGGCCGCCGCCCTGGGCGACGTCCGGCTTGCCGCCGCCACCGCCACCGAGGGTCTTGGCGGCGGTGCGGACCAGCTCGCCGGCCTTGAGACCGCGCTCACGGGCGGCCTCGTTGGTGGCGATGACCGTCAGCGGCTTGCCGTTGACGGTGGTGAACAGGGCGACGACGGCCGGACGGTCGGACGGGAAGCGCCCCCGCACGTCGAGGACCAGCCTGCGCAGGTCGTCGGCGCCGGTGCCGTCCTGGACCCGGCCCGTGACGAGGGCGAGGCCGCGGATGTCCTGGGCGGAGTCGACCAGACCGGCGGCGGCCTGGAGGACCTTCTCCGCACGGAACTTCTCGATCTCCTTCTCGGCGTCCTTCAGCTTGCCGAGCATGGTGGAGATCTTCTCCGGCAGCTCCTCGGGACGGCCCTTGACCAGCTCCTGGAGCTGGGCGACGACCGTGTGCTCACGGGCGAGGAAGTTGTACGCGTCGACGCCGACGAGGGCCTCGATGCGGCGCACGCCGGAGCCGATGGACGACTCGCCGAGCAGCTTCACCAGGCCCAGCTGGGCGGTGTTGCCGACGTGCGTGCCGCCGCACAGCTCCTTGGAGAAGTCGCCGATGGTGACGACGCGGACCTGCTCGCCGTACTTCTCGCCGAACTCGGCGATGGCGCCCTGACGCTTGGCCTCGTTGATCGGCATGACCTCGGCGTGGACCTCGAGCTCGCGCGAGAGGACCTCGTTGATCTTCTGCTCGACGTCGGTGAGCACGGCGCCGGGTACGGCGTTCGGCGAACCGAAGTCGAAGCGGAAGCGGCCGGGCTGGTTCTCGGAACCGGCCTGCGCGGCCGTCGGGCCGAGGGCGTCGCGCAGCGCCTGGTGGGTCAGGTGGGTGGCCGAGTGGGCGCGGGCGATGGCGCGGCGGCGCTTGACGTCGATGGAGGCGTAGGCGGTGGCGCCCACGGTCACCTCGCCGACCTGGACGGAGCCCTTGTGCACGGAGACGCCGGGGACCGGCTGCTGGACGTCGCGGATCTCGATGACCGCGCCGCTGTGCAGCTTGATCCGGCCCTGGTCGGCGATCTGGCCGCCGCCCTCGGCGTAGAACGGGGTCCGGTCCAGGACGACCTCGACCTCGTCGCCCTCGGAGGCGGCCGGCGAGGAGACGCCGTTGACGAGGAGACCGACGACCGTGGTCTCGCCCTCGGTGTTGGTGTAGCCGGTGAACTGGGTGGCGCCGTTGCCGTCGGCGATCTCCCGGTACGCGGTCATGTCGGCGTGGCCGGTCTTCTTGGCCTTGGCGTCGGCCTTGGCCCGGTCCCGCTGCTCCTTCATCAGGCGGCGGAAGCCGTCCTCGTCCACGGAGAGGCCCTGCTCGGCGGCCATCTCCAGGGTGAGGTCGATCGGGAAGCCCCACGTGTCGTGGAGGAGGAAGGCCTTCTCGCCGGCGAGGATCGTGCCGCCGGCGGCCTTGGTCTCGGTGACGGCGGTGTCGAGGATGTTGGTGCCGCCCTTGAGGGCCTTGAGGAACGCGGCCTCCTCTGCGAGGGCGACGGTCTCGATCCGCTTGCGGTCGGTGACCAGCTCCGGGTACTGCTCGCCCATCGTGTCGATCACGGTGTCGACGAGGTCCTGGACGACCGGGCCGGTGGCGCCGAGCAGGCGCATGTTGCGGACGGCGCGGCGCATGATGCGGCGCAGCACGTAGCCGCGGCCCTCGTTGCCGGGGGTGACGCCGTCGCCGATGAGCATGACGGAGGTGCGCATGTGGTCGGCGACCACGCGCAGCGAGACGTCGCTGTCGTGGGCCTTGCCGTAGGCGACGCCGGTGAGCTCGGTGGCCTTGTCGATGACGACCTGGAGGGTGTCCGTCTCGTACATGTTCCGGACGCCCTGGAGGATCATCGCCAGGCGCTCCAGGCCGAGGCCCGTGTCGATGTTCTTCGACGGCAGCTCGCCGAGGATCGGGAAGTCGTCCTTGCCGGAGCCCTCGCCGCGCTCGTACTGCATGAAGACCAGGTTCCAGATCTCCACGTACCGCTCGTCGTTGACGGCCGGGCCGCCTTCGACGCCGAACTCGGGACCGCGGTCGTAGTTGATCTCGGAACACGGGCCGCAGGGGCCGGGGACGCCCATCGACCAGTAGTTGTCCTTCTTGCCGAGGCGCTGGATGCGCTCGGCCGGGACGCCGACGACGTCGCGCCAGATCTGCTCGGCCTCGTCGTCCTCCTGGTAGACGGTGATCCAGAGCTTCTCCGGCTCCAGCCCGTAGCCGCCGTGCTCCACCGGGGTGGTCAGCAGCTCCCAGGCGAGCTTGATGGCGCCTTCCTTGAAGTAGTCGCCGAAGGAGAAGTTGCCGCACATCTGGAAGAACGTGCCGTGGCGGGTGGTCTTGCCGACCTCTTCGATGTCGGGCGTGCGCACGCACTTCTGCACGCTGGAGGCGCGCGTGAAGGGCGGCTTGACCTCACCCAGGAAGTAGGGCTTGAAGGGCACCATGCCGGCGGGGACGAGCAGCAGAGTCGGGTCGTCCGCGATGAGCGACGCCGAAGGGACGACGGTGTGCCCGCGCTCCTCGAAGAAGCTCAGCCAGCGGCGGCGGATTTCAGCCGACTCCATCAGTGGTCCTCATTCCGGTTGTACGGGATCGTGGGAATTGAATGCGTGGTCTTGTGCGGCGTGGTGCCGAGCGCGGTCCTGCGGCGGGGCTCGGGAAGCTCACGGTCGCGGGCGGTTCCCTGGTCCACGGGGGCGTCGAGCCCGAGCGCCTCGCCCAGTTCGGCCTCGCGCTGGAGCATGCCCGCCCTCACGTCGAGGGCGAAGTCCTTGAGGCGGTGGCCGGTCTCGACGGCCTTGTTCGCCGCCTGGGCCGCGAGGCTCTCGGGGGTCAGCTGCTTCAGCTTGCGGTTGACCTTGGTGGTGGCCCACACACCGGCGGCTGCGCCGGCCGTGAACCAGAACGTGCGGCGGAACATCGCGGCTCAGCCCTTCTGCTTCCGGCGTCTCGAGGACGGCACGGTACGGCCGACGATCACAGTACGTCGCGCGGAGCCGCGCGGCACGTCCTCTCCGTCCCGGCCCAGCGCCTTGCGCACGCCGTAGCCGAAGGCGGCCACCTTGACGAGCGGGCCGCCGAAGGTGGAGGCGACGGTGGAGGAGAGCGCGGAGGCGTTGGAGGTGACCTCCTGGACGTCCGACGCGATGGCGTCGACCCGGTCCAGCTGGGTCTGTGCCGACCGCACGGTCGCGGAGGCGTCGACCAGCAGGGGGACGGCCTTCTCGGTCACGTCCGCCACCAGTCGGGTGGTCGCCTTGAGCGTCTGCGCCAGCCTCACCAGCACCACGGCGAGGAAGGAGACCAGGATCGCCCAGAAGACGGCGACCAGGATGCCGGCAACCTCTCCACCGGTCACTCTGCACCGCTCTCTGTGTCGTCGGATCTGTCGTCGGGTTCTTGCCAAAGTAGTCCCCCGACCCTATCGCGCCCGGGCTGTCCGGCCGTACCGCATTACCGCTCGTGGGACGGGAGTTAGAGGAACCGATTGTACGGAGAGCGTGCGGATGGGTACGCTCCGTGTCCCATGCGACGGAGCAATCTCCCGGCGGAGCTGAACCGGTTCGTCGGACGGGCCGCGGAGCAGGCCGCCCTGGCGGCGCTCCTTGAGACGTCCCGCCTGGTCACGGTCGTGGGAGTCGGCGGGGTGGGCAAGACCCGACTGGCGCTGCGGGCTGCCGCCGGGGCGCAGAAACGCTACGTCGACGGGGTGCGCCTCGCCGATCTCGCGCCGCTGCGCGACCCGGACCTGGTGGCGTACGCCCTGGTCGAGGGGCTCGGCCTGACCGACCACACCCTGCGGGCCCCGCGCGAGGTGCTCGTCGAGCACCTCGCCGAACGCCGCATGCTGCTCGTCGTCGACGGGTTCGAGCACCTGGTGGACAGCTGCGCCCCGCTGGTGCGGGACCTCCTGGCGCACGCCCCCGGGCTCACCGTCCTCGCCGTCGGGCGCAGGGCGCTGCGGGTGGCGGGCGAGACGGTGTTCACGCTGGCGCCGATGGGCGAGGCGGACGCCGTGACGCTCCTCGCGGAGCGGGCCGCGGAGGCGGGTGCCCCGATGGCGGTGGCGCTTCCCGTCCCGGCCGCCGCCCTGCCCGCCCCCACGGTGCCGGGGGCTCCCGTCCTCCCCGGTACGGCCGAGGCCGTGCGGGAGCTGTGCCGGCGGCTCGACGGCATCCCGCTCGCCCTCGAACTGGCGGCGGGCAGACTGCCGCTCCTCTCCGTCGAGCAGATGCTGTGCCGTCTCGACGACCGGTTCCGGCTCCTCACGGACGGCGCGCGCGGGGCGCTGCCCCGCCACCAGACGCTGCGGACGGCGATCGGCTGGAGCCACGAGCTGTGCACCACCGAGGAGCGGCTCCTCTGGGCGCGGCTCTCGGTGTTCGCCGGACCCTTCGACCTGGAGGCGGTGGAGTACGTGTGCGGGGGCCCGGAGCTCCCGCCGGAGCGCGTCCTCGACCTGCTCGGGGGGCTGCTCGCGCAGTCGCTGGTGGCGCGGGAGGACGGTCCGGCCGGTCCCGCGTACCGGCTCCTGGACACGGTCGCCGCGTACGGGGCGGAGTGGCTGGCCGCGCTCGGCGACACGGACCGGATGCGACGGCGGCACCGCGACTGGTACATGGGCCTGGCCACCTGGTGCGAGCTGGAGTGGTTCAGTCCGCGCCAGGCGGAGGTCGCGGCCCGCACGGACGCGGCGCTGCCCAATCTGCGGGCGGCCCTCGACCTGTGCCTCGAACTCCCGGAGGACACGCACCTCGCCCAGCACCTGGCGGGCACCCTCTGGTTCGCGTGGGTGGGCTGCGGGCGGCTCTCGGAGGGCCGCCACTGGCTGGACCGGGCGCTCGCCCTGGATTCGGGGCACGAGGAGGCGCGACTGAAGGCGCTGTGGGTCCTCGGGTACGTGGCCGTCCTCCAGGGGGACGGCACGGCGGCGGTGGCGGCGCTCCACGAGTGCGGGGAGCAGGCCAGGTCCTCGGGCAACGCGCTGGCGGAGGCGTACGCCACGCACCGGATGGGCTGCCTGGCGCTGCTCTCGGACGACGTGCCGCGCGCCGAGGAGTTGATCGGGCGGGCCCTCGACGCCTACCGGGAGCTCGGCGAGCTGAACAGCAACGTGCTGATGGGGCAGGTCGAGCTGGCCATGGCACGGGCCTTCCAGGACGACCTGGAGGGGGCGGTCGCGATCTGCCGTGAGGTGCGGGAGATCTGCGAGGAGCGCGGGGAGCGGTGGACCCGGGCCTACGCCCTCTACGTCCTGGGGTTCTCGGCCTGGACCCGGGGCGCGTACGCGGAGGCGCGGGAGCTGCTCGACGAGTGCGTGTCGATCAACCACGCCTTCCGCGACCTGGTCGGCCTCGTCCTGGCGATCGAGCTGCTCGCCCTGGTGACGGTGAGCGAGGGCGACGCGGCGGAGGCCGCGGTCCTCCAGGGGGCGACGGTGCCGGTGTGGGACACCGTGGGCATCCGGCTCTTCGGCTCGGCGACCTTCGGCGGGCCGAGGGCGCTGTGCGAGCGGCTCGCGGACGAGGCGCTGGGTGCGGAGGCGTACGACGTCGCGTTCCGGGAGGGCCAGGGGCTCTCGCTGGACGCGGCGGTGGAACGCGCGCTCGCCGGCCGCCGGGAGCCGTCCCGCGGCGGCCCGGCCGGTCCCGTGGCCCCGCGCCCGTTCCGTACGGCCAGGTCGGCGGCGCTCCCGGGAACGCGGAAGCCCGCCGGCTCCCCCACCGGAAAGGGCGGGGAAGCGGCGGGCTGAACACCGCGTGGGTGGTACTGCGCCGGGGCTGGGATCAGCGGGCGTAGTACTCGACGACCAGCTGCTCGTCGCAGATGACCGGGATTTCCTTGCGGTTCGGGTCGCGGTCGAGGCGGAAGGCCAGGGCCTTCAGGTTGACCTGCAGGTAGCGCGGGGTCTCGCCGTCGGCGGCGAAGCCACCCTCACGGGCCATCTCGAACAGCGGCTTGGTGCGGCTGCGCTCGCGGACCATCACGACGTCGTCGGGACGGACGCGGAACGACGGCTTGTCGACCTTGCCACCGTTGACCTGGATGTGGCCGTGGACGACCATCTGGCGGGCCTGGTAGATGGTGCGGGCGATGCCCGAACGCAGGACCAGGGCGTCGAGGCGACGCTCGAGCTCGACGACCAGCGCCTCGCCCGTCTTGCCCTCGGCCTTCTTGGCGCGGTCGTAGGCACGCGCCATCTGGCGCTCGCTGATGTCGTACTGGGCGCGCAGACGCTGCTTCTCGAGCAGACGGACCTTGTAGTCCGAGTTCTGCTTGCGGCCACGGCCGTGCTCGCCCGGCGGGTAGGGGCGGGCCTCGAAGTACTTGACGGCCTTGGGGGTCAGCGCGATGCCGAGGGCACGCGACTTCTTGACCTTGGGACGGGACTGGTTCGGCATGAACCAACCTCTCTCATTGATGCGAAAACGGCTTCACCAGGGTTAGGGGAGGTCGCATCCGCAGCCGGGAAACCCGTCTGGTCCGTACGGGACGGACCTGTCGGGCAGCCGCTCCCAGGTCTGGGCACATACGTGCAGCACGCGAACGACCCACCGCCGCTCCCGGGATCCGGGTGGTGATGGGTGGCCCGCGACACCTTCGAAGGTGCGCGACGCTCCTGGAAACCCCGCCCGAGGGCCGGGTCTCCGGCTGACTGTCCCGCTCTGGTGTGCCGACCGGAGTCGGACACGGGACGCAGCAATCCGGACCAGTGTACCGGTTCCGGGAGGTCCGCTCGCACCGGGGCCGTCCCGCCTCGGGGGCGGCCGTCCGGGAGGCGGCCGGTCAGCCGCCCTCGCCCTTCAGGCGCTCGCGTACGCGCTCCACCACGTCCGCGTACCGGGCCTCGGCGCCGTAGCGGGTGGGTTCGTAGTAGTGGCGGCCGTGGACGGTGTCGGGGGCGTACTGCTGGGCGGCGATGCCGCCGGGGACGTCGTGCGGGTAGACGTAGCCCTGGGCGTGGCCGAGTTTGGCGGCGCCCTTGTAGTGGCCGTCGCGGAGGTGGGGCGGGACGGAGCCGGCGAGGCCGCTGCGGACGTCGGCGAGGGCGGCGCCGATCGCGGTGGTCGCGGCGTTCGACTTGGGGGCCAGGGCCAGGGCGATGGTGGCGTGGCTGAGGGTGAGGGCTGCCTCGGGGAACCCGATCATCGCGACGGCCTGGGCGGCGGCGACGGCGATCGGCAGCGCGTGGGGGTCGGCGAGGCCGATGTCCTCGCTGGCGGAGATCATGAGCCGGCGGGCGATGAAGCGCGGGTCCTCCCCCGCCTCGATCATCCGGGCCAGGTAGTGCAGGGCCGCGTCCACGTCCGAGCCGCGGATCGACTTGATGAGCGCGCTCGCCACGTCGTAGTGCTGGTCGCCGTCCCGGTCGTACTTCACGGCCGCCCGGTCGACGGTCTCCTCGACGGTCTGGAGGGTGATCTCCTCCTCGCCCTTGGCGATCGCCGCGCCCGCCGCCGCCTCCAGGGCGGTCAGGGCCCGCCGGGCGTCGCCGCCCGCGACGCGCAGGAGGTGCGCCTCGGCGTCCTCGGGGAGGGTCACGGCCCCGCCGAGTCCGCGCTCGCCGGTGAGGGCCCGGGCCATCAGGCCCTTGAGGTCCTCGTCGGTCAGCGGCTCCAGGGTGAGCAGCAGGGAGCGGGAGAGGAGCGGGGAGATCACGGAGAAGTAGGGGTTCTCCGTCGTGGCGGCGATCAGCGTCACCCAGCGGTTCTCGACGGCCGGCAGGAGGGAGTCCTGCTGGGCCTTGGAGAAGCGGTGGATCTCGTCGAGGAAGAGGACGGTCTCCTTGCCGTAGCCGCCGACCGCACGCCGGGCGCCGTCGATGACGGCCCGGACCTCCTTGACGCCCGCGGTGATCGCGGAGAGCTCCACGAACCGCTTGTCGGTGGCCTTCGAGACGACGTACGCCAGGGTCGTCTTGCCGATGCCGGGCGGGCCCCAGAGGATCACGGAGGACGCGCCGGCGGGGCCGCCGTCGCCGTCTCCCACGAGCCGGCGCAGCGGTGAGCCGGGCTTGAGCAGGTGCTGCTGGCCCACCACCTCGTCGAGGGTGCGGGGACGCATCCGGACGGCCAGCGGGCTGCTGGACGGGTCCTTCTCCTGGCGGTCTTCGGCGGCTGCGGTAAAGAGGTCGGGCTCCACAGTCATGAAGCCTAGGTCACCGCGCCGACAGCGCGGTCTTCCGTCAGCCGGTCCAGAAGTCCCACCAGCGCGTCAGGATCAGCATGCCGACGATCCCGATGTGCAGGACGGGCAGGACCCAGGTGAACTCGTCGAAGAAGGTCCGCAGGCCGCGGGGGGCGGGGATGACGCCGGACCGGACGTTGTGCGAGGTCACGTACCAGAACATGACGATGGTGGCGACCCAGGCCAGGCAGCACCAGAGGCAGAGGGAGTTGATCTCGTACAGCGACTGGTACATGAGCCAGGTGCAGAAGCCGACGCCGAACAGCGTGCCCGCGTCGAGGCCGAGCCAGTACCAGCGTCGGTAGCGCGCGCCGGCGAGCAGGGCCACGCCGATGGCGATCACCATGGCGTACGTGACCAGGCCCAGCATCGGGTTGGGGAAGCCGAAGACCGAGGCCTGCTCGCTCTTCATGATGTTGCCGCAGGAGACGATCGGGTTGAGGCTGCACCCCGGCGTGAAGCTGGGGTCCTCGAGGAGCTTGATCTTGTCGATCGTGATGACCCACGCGGCGAGCAGCCCGGCCGCGCCGGTGATCACGAGGAGCCAGGCGAAGGCCCGGCTCGCCCCGATCGTGCCGCCGCCGTCCCGGCCGGACGCGGTCTCGTCCACCGCTGCCTTCGTCATGTCGCCTGTTTCCCTCGCTCGCGGGCCTTGTGGGCACGGTCATTCTGCAACACCGACCCGCCGTCCGGCCGTTCGCCGGAGATAAGGGCGGGCCCGGACCACGGTGTGGTCCGGGCCCGCCCGTACGACGGATCAGGCCAGCTTGGCCCGTACGGCGTCCAGGAGACCGTCCACGGGGACGGCCTGCTGCTCGCCGGACTCCATGTCCTTGAGCTGGACGACGCCCTCGGCGAGGTCCCGCTCACCGGCGACGACGGCGAGGCGGGCGCCCGAGCGGTTGGCGTCCTTCATGGCGCCCTTGAGGCCCTTGCCGCCGAAGGAGAAGTCCGCGGCGATGCCCTCCCTGCGGAGCTCGGTGACCTTGCCGAAGAGCAGGCGGCGCGCCTCGTCCCCGATGGCGACCGCGAAGACGCTGGTGGCGGCGGGGATGTCGAGCTCGATGCCCTCCGCCTCCAGGGCGAGGACCGTGCGGTCCACGCCGAGCGCCCAGCCCACCGAAGGCAGCGCGGGGCCGCCGATCATCTCGGAGAGGCCGTCGTAGCGGCCACCGCCGCCGACCGCGGACTGGGAGCCGAGACCGCCGTGGACGAACTCGAAGGTGGTGCGGGTGTAGTAGTCGAGGCCGCGGACCAGCTTGGCATCGTCCTCGAAGACGACACCCGCCGCGGTGATCAGGGCGCGCACCTCCTCGTGGTACGCCTTGCACGCGTCGCACAGGTAGTCGCGCAGCAGGGGCGCGTCCGTCAGCTGCTTCTGCACGGCCTCGCGCTTGTCGTCCAGGACGCGCAGCGGGTTGATCTCGGCGCGGCGCAGGGTCTCCTCGTCGAGGTCGAGCCCGCGCAGGAAGGTCTGCAGGGCCTCCCGGTAGACGGGGCGGCACTCCTTGTCGCCGAGGGAGTTCAGCAGGATGCGGAAGTTCCGCAGGCCGAGCGAGCGGTACGCCTGGTCGGCCAGGATGATCAGTTCGGCGTCGAGCGCCGGGTCCTCCGCGCCGATCGCCTCGGCACCGACCTGCGAGAAGTGGCGGTAGCGGCCCGCCTGGGCCCGCTCGTACCGGTAGTACGAGCCGGAGTACCACAGCTTGACCGGCAGGTTGCCGAGCTTGTGCAGGTTGCCCTGGAGCGCCGCGCGCAGGACGGACGCGGTGCCCTCCGGCCGCAGCGCCAGCTCGTCGTTGCCCTTGGTCGTGAGGGTGTACATCTCCTTGCTGACGATGTCGGTGGACTCGCCGACACCGCGGGAGAACAGCTTCACGTCCTCGAAGCCGGGGGTCTCGACGTAGCCGTAGCCGGAGTCGCGCAGCGGCGTGGCGATCGCCTCGCGCACCGCGAGGAAGGTCGCGGAGCGGGGCGGCAGCAGGTCGTACGTGCCCTTGGGGGCCTTGAAGGTGCTCACGAAAGTCGTCACATTCCTCGTCGGGGAGCGTCCGTGCTCCCGAGGCCGGCCGCCACGTCCCGCAGATAGGGGTTGGTGGCGCGCTCCTGGCCGATGGTCGTCTGGGGACCGTGTCCCGACAGCACCACGGTCGAGTTGTCGAGCGGCAGGCACACGCGGGCCAGCGAAGCGAGCATCTCGTCCATGTCACCGCCGGGAAGGTCGGTGCGTCCGATGGAGCCGGCGAACAGCAGGTCCCCCGAGAAGAACACGGAGGGGATCTCCGTGGTCTCGGGCATCCTGAAGGTCACCGACCCCTTGGTATGACCGGGCGCGTGGGCGACGGAGAACTCCAGACCGGCGAGCTTCAGCTCGGCGCCGTCGGTGAGCTCGCGCACGTCGCCGGGCTCGCCGACGGTCAGCTCGCCCATGAGGGGCATCCCGATGGAGCGGCCGAGGGCCTTCTCCGGGTCGCTCATCATGTAGCGGTCGGACGGGTGGATCCACGCGGGGACGTCATGGGCGCCGCACACCGGGACGACGGAGGCGACGTGGTCGATGTGTCCATGGGTGAGGACGACGGCGACGGGCTTGAGCCGATGCTTCTTCAGCGTCTCCTCGACACCCTGGGCGGCCTGGTGGCCGGGGTCGATGATCACGCACTCCTCGCCTGCGGCGGGGGCGACCAGATAGCAATTGGTCCCCCAGGCCCCGGCGGGGAACCCGGCAATCAGCACGTTCGTCCTTAGATGTCGTCCGGCACGGGGGCGCGGAACTCGTGGAAAACACGGAATGCGGCAGATCAGAGCCTACCGGCGGTGCCGCTTCCACAGCCAACCCGTATACGGTACGGGCACATCCGGCCCGGACAGGAACAGACGAGCGACAAGGAGCGGACCCGGTGGTCACCAGCGATCAGCGGCGGCGGCAGCTTGCCAGGGAGAAGTACGCGCGGCAGCAGCAGCGGCGGGAGGAGAACCGGCTCAGGGCGAGGCGTCGCAACACCGTCATCGCGGCCTCCCTCGCGGTGGTGCTCGCGGCGGGCGGTGCCGTGTACGCCTCCGTGGCGCTGACGGGCCCCGACAAGGGCTCGGACGACGCGGCGAGCGACACGCCGACCACGGCGGCGCCCACGCCCACGCAGAGCGAGTCGGCGGGCCCCGAGCCGAAGCTGGCCGTGGACACGAAGGCCACGTACGCGATGTCCCTGAAGACCGACAAGGGCGACATCACGATCACCATGGACGCGGCGAAGACCCCGCGCACGGTGAACTCCTTCGCCCACCTCGCGGGCAAGAAGTACTTCGACGGGACCAAGTGCCACCGGCTCACCACCCAGGGCATCTTCGTGCTCCAGTGCGGCGACCCCAAGGGCGACGGCACCGGCGGCCCGGGCTACACCATCCCGGACGAGAACCTGGGCGCCCTGGGCAAGGCGGGCAAGGACGGCTCGGTGACCTTCCCGGCCGGCACCGTCGCCATGGCCAACACCGGGCAGCCGGGCACCGGCGGCTCGCAGTTCTTCCTCGTCTACAAGGACACCCAGCTGCCGCCGACGTACACCCCGTTCGGGAAGATCGACGCGGCCGGTCTCAAGGCGGTCCAGGACGTGGCCGCGGCCGGTGTCGAGGGCGGCGCCACGGACGGCGCGCCCAAGAAGGCCGTCACCATCGAGAAGGCGACCGTCGCGAAGAAGTGAGCCGGGCGTCCGCACGCGCGCGACCGTCGAATCTCGGTCGCGCTGAGTGCGGACAGCCGGGCCGCGGTTCGCCTAGATTGGCGTTGTGCAGCGTGGGCCTTCGGGCGCGCTGCGGAAGGCGGGCGAGGCCCGCCGGGAAACTGTGGACGATGCCCGGGGGGTACGACCCCGCGACGGCATCATGGTGAGGAGGCGCTGTGAGCAGCGACCCGTGGGGCCGCGTCGACGAGACGGGCACCGTGTACGTGCGGACGGCCGGGGGCGAGAAGGTCGTCGGATCGTGGCAGGCCGGCACCCCCGAGGAGGCCCTGGCCTACTTCGAGCGCAAGTACGAGGGCCTGGTGGTCGAGATCGGCCTCCTCGAGAAGCGCGTGAGGACCACCGACCTCTCGGCGAAGGACGCCACCGCGGCGATCGAGCACATCCGGCAGCAGGTCGACGAGCACCACGCCGTCGGCGACCTGGCCGCGCTCGCCGCCCGGCTGGACAAGCTCGTCGAGACGGTCGAATCGCGCCGCGAGGAGCGCAAGGCCCAGAAGGCGAAGCAGACCGACGAGGCCCGCTCCGCCAAGGAGAAGCTCGTCACGGAGGCCGAGGAACTGGCCCAGAGCGAGCAGTGGCGTTCCGCCGGCGAGCGGCTGCGGGCGCTCGTGGACACCTGGAAGGGCCTCCCCCGGCTCGACCGCAAGTCCGACGACGAGCTGTGGCACCGCTTCTCGCACGCCCGCTCGGCGTTCTCGAAGCGCCGCAAGGCCCACTTCGCGTCGCTGGACGCCCAGCGCGAGGACGCCCGCAAGGCGAAGGAGCGTCTGGTCGCCGAGGCGGAGTCGCTGTCGAACTCCACCGACTGGAGCACCACGGCGGCCCGCTACCGCGACCTGATGACGGAGTGGAAGGCGGCCGGCCGCGCCCAGCGCGAGCACGAGGACGACCTGTGGAACCGCTTCCGCGGCGCCCAGGACGTCTTCTTCGCGGCGCGTGGCGAGGTCTTCGCCGAGCGGGACGCGGAGCAGACCGAGAACCTCAAGCTGAAGGAGGAGCTCGCGACCGAGGCCGAGAAGCTGGTGCCGGTGACGGACCTGAAGGCGGCGCGCGCGGCCTTCCGTTCCCTCAACGAGCGCTGGGAGGCCATCGGCCACGTCCCGCGTGACGCCCGCCCCAAGGTCGAGGGCCGGATGCACACGGTGGAGCGTGCGATCCAGGAGGCCGAGGAGGCCGAGTGGCGCCGGACGAACCCGGAGGCACGCGCCCGTGCCGCGGGTCTGACCGGTCAGCTCCAGGACGCCGTCGAGAAGCTGCGCAAGCAGATCGACGCGGCCCGTGCCGCCGGGAACGACTCGAAGGCCGACAAGCTCGCCCGCGAGCTGGAGGGCCGCCAGGCCCTGCTCGACCAGGCCATGAAGGGCCTGGAGGAGTTCGGCGGCTGACGCCGTCGCCCTTCGCGCACGAGGAAGGCCCCCGGCATCTCGCCGGGGGCCTTCCTCGTGTGGACGGAGGGTCCCGGGAAGCGTCTCGCCGATCAGGCCCGCATGATCGGCGGACGCTCCCTTACGGTCGCCGGGCGCTGGTCACGCGGTACACGTCGTACACGCCCTCCACGCCCCGTACCGCCTTCAGGACGTGGCCCAGGTGCTTCGGGTCGCCCATCTCGAAGGTGAAGCGGGAGGTGGCCACCCGGTCGCGGGAGGTCTGGACGGCCGCCGACAGGATGTTGACGTGCTGGTCCGACAGGACCCGGGTGACGTCCGAGAGCAGCCGGGACCGGTCGAGGGCCTCGACCTGGATGGCGACGAGGAAGACCGAGGACTGGGTCGGGGCCCACTCGACCTCCAGGATCCGCTCCGGTTCCCGGGAGAGGGAGTCCACGTTGACGCAGTCGCTGCGGTGAACCGATACGCCACTGCCCCGGGTGACGAACCCGATGATCGGGTCGCCGGGCACGGGGGTACAGCAGCGGGCCAGCTTCACCCACACGTCCTCGACGCCCTTGACGACGACGCCGGGGTCGGCGCTGGAGCGGCGCTTGGAGCGGCCGCGGGCGGGCGGCGCGGCCTCTTCGATGTCCTCGGTGGCGGCTTCCTCGCCGCCGAGCGCCTGGACCAGCTTCTGCACGATGGACTGGGCCGTGACGTGGCCCTCGCCGATCGCCGCGTACAGCGAGGAGATGTCGGTGTAGCGCAGCTCGTGGGCGAGGGTGACGAGGGAGTCGCCGGTCAGGATCCGCTGGATCGGCAGGTTCTGCTTGCGCATGGCCCGGGCGATGGCGTCCTTGCCCTGCTCGATGGCCTCGTCGCGGCGCTCCTTGGAGAACCAGGCGCGGATCTTGTTGCGGGCGCGCGGGGACTTGACGAAGCCCAGCCAGTCGCGCGAGGGGCCGGCGCCGGCGGCCTTGGAGGTGAAGACCTCGACCAGGTCGCCGTTGTCGAGGGTCGATTCGAGCGGCACGAGCCGGCCGTTGACCCGCGCCCCTATGGTGCGGTGGCCGACCTCGGTGTGGACGGCGTACGAGAAGTCGACCGGGGTGGCGCCCGCGGGGAGGGCGATGACGTCACCCTTGGGCGTGAAGACGAAGACCTCGTTGCGGGAGAGGTCGAAGCGCAGGGACTCCAGGAACTCGCTGGGGTCCTCGGTCTCCTTCTGCCAGTCCAGGAGCTGGCGGAGCCACGCCATGTCGTTGAGGTGGTCGTCCTTGCCGGCCTTCTTGGGCACGTCGGCGCGGACCTTGGAGGCCCCGGCGACGGCCTCCTGCTTGTACTTCCAGTGGGCGGCGATGCCGTACTCGGCACGGCGGTGCATGTCGAAGGTCCGGATCTGGAGCTCGACGGGCTTGCCGTTGGGTCCGATGACCGTCGTGTGCAGGGACTGGTACATGTTGAACTTCGGCATCGCGATGTAGTCCTTGAACCGGCCGGGGACCGGGTTCCATCGCGCGTGGACGGTGCCGAGGGCGGCGTAGCAGTCCCTCACCGTGTCGACGAGGACGCGGATGCCCACCAGGTCGTAGATCTCCGCGAAGTCACGGCCGCGGACGATCATCTTCTGGTAGACGCTGTAGTAGTGCTTGGGGCGGCCGGTCACGGTCGCCTTGATCCGGGCGGCGCGCAGGTCGGTCTGGACCTCGTCGGTCACTATGGCGAGGTACTCGTCCCGCTTGGGGGCGCGCTCGGCGACGAGCCGGACGATCTCGTCGTACATCTTGGGGTAGAGGATCGCGAAGGCGAGGTCCTCCAGCTCCCACTTGATGGTGTTCATGCCCAGGCGGTGGGCCAGGGGCGCGTAGATCTCGAGGGTCTCGCGGGCCTTCTTCTCCTGCTTCTCCCGCTTGAGGTAGCGCATCGTGCGCATGTTGTGCAGGCGGTCGGCGAGCTTGATGACCAGGACACGGGGGTCCTTGGCCATGGCGACGACCATCTTGCGGACCGTCTCGGCCTGGGCCGCCTCGCCGAACTTGACCTTGTCGAGCTTGGTGACGCCGTCGACGAGGAGCGCGACCTGGTCGCCGAAGTCACGGCGGAGGGTCTCCAGGCCGTACTCGGTGTCCTCGACGGTGTCGTGGAGCAGGCCCGCCATCAGGGTCGCCGGGTCCATGCCGAGCTCGGCGAGGATCGTCGTCACGGCGAGCGGGTGGGTGATGTACGGGTCGCCGCTCTTGCGCTTCTGGCCGCGGTGCCAGCGCTCGGCGACCTGGTAGGCGTGCTCGACCTGGCGGAGGGTCGCCGTCTCGATCTTGGGGTCGTTGGAGCGGACGATCCGCAGCAGCGGTTCGAGGACCGGGTTGTACGGGGAGGAGCGCTGGACGCCGAGGCGGGCGAGGCGGGCGCGGACCCGGTTGGACGAGCCTCCCGAGCGGGAGGGGGCCGCCGGTGTCGGCCGGGCAGTCGAGGCGGGGGCCGGCGCGGGCGGCTCGGGCGCGGGCCCGGTCTCCGCGGGCTTGTCCTGGGGCGTGCCGGTTCCCGTCGCGGCCTTCTCGGCCTTCGGGTCGGGCTGCGCGGCGGAGAGTGACTGGGCCTCGTCTGGCAAGAGCGCTCCTCGTGCGGTGCCGGGTCCCCCGGTCAGGCCCGGAAAGGCCATGGTATCGAGCCAAGAGTGCCCGTGCTCACGGGCCCGGGTTTCGGACGGCTTCCGAGGGGGCAGCGCCGTGCGGGCGGGCACGTATCGGAGAACGCGAAGGGGCGCTCCGGGGATTCCCCGGAGCGCCCCTGTCAGGGCGAACCCCGACGTCAGACCGTGATCAGCGCCTTCAGCGGTGCGTCGCCCAGGGCCGGCTCCAGCCGGGCGCGGCCCGGGAGGAAGCTCAGTTCCATGAGGACGGCGACGCCTGCGACCTCGGCGCCCGCGCGGCGGATGAGTTCGATCGAGGCCTCGGCCGTGCCGCCGGTGGCGAGGACGTCGTCGATGACCATGACGCGGTCGCCCGCGGCCAGGTCCTCGGCGTGCACCTCGATCTCGGCGGTGCCGTACTCCAGCTCGTACGCCTGGCTGAGCGTGGCCCCGGGGAGCTTGCCGGCCTTGCGGACCGGGATGAAGCCCAGGCCCGCGCGGACGGCCACCGGGGCGGCCAGGATGAAGCCGCGCGCCTCCAGGCCGACGATCTTCGTCGCGCCGTGCGCGCTGCACAACCCGGCGAGGGTGTCGGTGAGGGCGGTGAACGCCACCGGGTCCGCGAGCAGGGGCGTGATGTCCTTGAACAGCACGCCCGGCTTCGGGTAGTCGGGGACGTCACGGATGCGGCTGAGCAGGAGCTCGGCGACGTCCTGGGCCTCGGCGGTCATCCTCGGTGCTCCTGGCCCCGACGGCTGGTCCGGGGGCCCACCACGGCGGTCTCCGCCTCGACGGACAGCGCGTCCGTCTCGTCTCCCGACTCGCCCTTGGCGGCGGCGCTGGCGCGCTTGGCCTGAATGCGCTTCCTCAGGGCCTTGATCGCCGGCTCGCGCTCCTTGAGGTCGGCGACCAGCGGGGTGGCGATGAAGATCGAGGAGTACGCACCGGCGGCGAGGCCCACGAACAGCGACAGCGAGATGTCGTTCAGCATGCCGGCGCCGAGGACGCCGCCACCGATGAAGAGCAGACCGGCGACCGGCAGCAGCGCGACGACGGTGGTGTTGATCGAACGGACCAGGGTGCCGTTGATCGAGCGGTTGGCCAGCTCGCTGTAGGTGAAGCGGGTCTGCTTGGTGATGTCCTTCGTCTGCTCCTTGAGCGAGTCGAAGACCACCACCGTGTCGTACAGCGAGTAGCCGAGGATGGTCAGCAGACCGATCACCGTACCGACCGTGACCTCGAAGCCGACCAGCGAGTAGATGCCGACGGTGATCGTGAGGTCGTGGATGAGGGCGATCAGTGCCGCGACCGCCATGCGCCACTCGAAGGCGATGGCCAGGTAGATCACCACGAGGATCATGAAGACCCCGAGGCCGGTCCAGGCCTTGTTGGCGATCTGCTCACCCCAGCTGGGGCCGACCAGCTCGGCCGCGATCTTGTCCTCGGGGACGCCCAGGTCCTTCGAGAGCTCCGCGCGGACCTGGTCGGACTGCGCGGTGTCGAGGCCGCCGACCTGGATGCGCAGGGAGCCGTTGCCGAGCTGCTGGACGATGGCGTCGTGGCCGGAGGCCTCTTCCGCGTACTCCTGCGCCTGGCTGACGGAGACCTCCGACTTCGGGGTCGTGAAGACGGCACCGCCCTGGAACTCGATGCCCATGTTGAGGCCGCGGACGGCCAGGGCCACGATGGCGGTGATGGTGATCAGGATGGACAGGCCGTACCAGATCTTGCGGTTGCCGATGAAGTCGTAACCGACCTCACCGCGGTGGAGCCGGGCGCCGAGATCGCCGAGCTTCGACATCTCACGCCTCCTTCGCGTCGACGGGGGCGTGGGCACGGCGGGTGCGGCGCAGCGGCGGCTTGGCACCGAGCCGCTTCGGGTCCAGACCGGACCACGGGTGGCCGTTGCCGAAGAACTTGGTCCGCGCCAGGAGCGTCATGACCGGCTTGGTGAAGAGGAAGACCACGACGACGTCGAGCAGGGTGGTCAGGCCGAGCGTGAACGCGAAGCCCTGGACCTTGCCGACGGTGACGACGAAGAGCACGGCCGCGGCCAGGAACGACACGAAGTCGGAGACCAGGATCGTGCGGCGGGCGCGCGGCCAGGCGCGCTCGACGGCCGGGCGGAGCGTGCGGCCCTCGCGGAGCTCGTCGCGGATGCGCTCGAAGTACACGATGAACGAGTCCGCGGTGATGCCGATGGCGACGATGGCGCCGCAGACGGCCGGCAGGTTCAGCGCGAAGCCGATGGCCGGGCCGAGCAGGGCCATGATCACGTAGGTGAGGAGCGCCGAGACGCCGAGGCTGAGGATGGCGATCAGCGACAGGCCGCGGTAGTAGGCGACCAGGTAGATGATGACCAGCGCGAGGCCGATGGCGCCCGCGATCAGGCCCGCCTCCAGCTGGTCGCCGCCGAGGGCGGCGGTGACGGTGTCGACGCTCTGCGTCTCGAACGTCAGGGGCAGGGCACCGTAGGACAGGATGTTGCCGAGGTCCTGCGCCGTCTGCTGGTTGAAGTTGCCGGAGATCTCCGCGCTGGCGCTCAGCGTGGTGCGCACCGACGGGGCCGAGACGACCTCGCCGTCCAGGACGATCGCGAAGCGGTTCTGCGGGTCGGTCTGCGCCGACAGCTTGCTGGTGATCGCCTGGAACTTCTTCGCGCCCGCGTCCGTGAAGTCCATGGTCACGATCCAGATGCCGCGCTGCGGGTCGAGGACGCCCTTGGCGTCGTCGACGTCACGGCCTCCGACCTCGGCCGGGCCGAGGAGGTACTTCGACCACACGCCGGGCTCGTCCTCGCCGCACGCGACGGTGGGCTGCTCGGCCTTGACGCCCTGGCCGGCGGCGGTGCGCTGCTTGGGGTCGAGGCAGTTCAGCGCGGTGAACTTCTGCTCCAGCGCCGCGGTGGCGGGGTCGGGCTTCGGGGTCGCCTGGGGGGTCCCGGTGGCCGTCGGCTTCGTGGAGGCCGAGGAGCTCGCGGTGGGCGTCGGGCTCGGGGCCTTGAGGGCCTCGGTGAGCGCGCGGCCCTGGGTGGAGGCGGTGGCCGTCGGCGTGGCCGACTTCTCGCCCGCGGTGGCACCGGTGGAGGCGGACGGCTTGGCCGAGGGAGAACCCGAGGGCGTGGCGCTCGGGGCCGCCTGCGGCGCGCCGTTCGTCACGGCGAGAACGGGCCGGAAGTAGAGCTGGGCGGTGGTACCGACCTGCTCACGGGCCTGCTTCTCGTTCGTCCCGCGAGGAATGTTGACGATGATGTTCTCGCGGCCCTGCGTCTGGACCTCGGCCTCGGAGACACCCAGACCGTTGACACGGCGCTCGATGATGCCGACCGCCGTGTTCATGTTGGTCTCGTTGACCGCCGACTCCTGGCCGGGCTCGGCCTTCGCCTTGAGCGTGATCGACGTACCGCCGGCGAGGTCGATGCCGAGGCGCGGGGTGGTGTGCCCCGACCAGAACATGCCGCCGGTGAGCGCGACCATGGCGATCAGGATGAGTGCCAGGGCGCGGCCCGGACGGCTCTGTCCCCCCGCCGGCCTTCGGCCCTTCTTCGGTGCTGCCACCTGTCGTATCTCCCTGTCCAACCGTCCCGCGCCGGGTGTGCGCGGGACGGCCACGAAGTGTGTGTGGGGACCTGCCCCCGCAGACGTGGAACCGTTCCGGGGACCGCGCTCGCCTGTGGGCGTGCGCGCGGTCCCCGGCCGCGACTACTTCGCGTCGGTCTCGCCCTCGGCCTTGCCGTCCTTCCGGACCTCGGTGCCGTCCTCGGCCGCGTCCGACTTCTTCGTCAGATCGGCCTTCGGCGCCTCGTCGGTCTTCTCCGTGCCCTCGGCGTCGGCGGCCTCGGTCAGCGAGGAGGCGTCGTCCGGGACGACGGTGTCGGAGCCGGACTCCTCCTCGTCGCCGTGGACGATGCGGTTGTACTCGGAGTCCTCGAGGACCGCGCCGATCGCGTTCTTCGCGTAGACGGCGTGCACGCCGGGAGCGACCTCGAGGAGGACGGTCTCGTCACCGATCTCCTTGACCGTGGCGTACATCCCCCCGATCGTGCGGATGCCGGTGCCGGGCTGCATGTCGTCGCGCATCTGCGCCGCCGCCTGCTGCTTCTTCTTGGCGGAGCGGGTCATCAGGAACATGGCCCCGATGAGGACGATGAAGGGGAGGAGGGTCACGATGTTCACGGGACGGGTTTCCTTCGCATGGTCGCGGAGAACCCGCGGCCTGATCTTCGGGGGTGGGCGCGCCGACCGGAAAGGGCGGCATCGGCGGAGTCTAGGCGAGTCCGCATCGATGGAACAACGTCCAGCATCGCACCCTGGTTCCGGTCCGGGCGAGTGTCGGCACCGTCACGCCCCGAAGAGCCCCTGTTGTCCGCTTCCGTGTGCTCCCGGGCCCGCTGCCTGCGGCGGAACCAGTCCGAGGTGCGCCCACGCCGCCGGAGTCGCGACCCGGCCACGGGGCGTACGGGCCAGTAGTCCTTCGCGTACGAGGAAGGGTTCGGCGACCTCCTCGACGGTCTCGCGCTCCTCCCCCACGGCGACCGCGAGGGTGGACAGACCGACCGGTCCGCCGCCGAAGAGCTTGAGCAGCGCCTCCAGGACGGCGCGGTCGAGGCGGTCGAGGCCGCGGCCGTCGACCTCGTACACCCTGAGGGCGGCCTCGGAGATCTCCCGGGTGATCGCTCCGTCGGCCTTGACCTGCGCGTAGTCGCGGACGCGGCGCAGCAGCCGGTTGGCGATGCGGGGGGTGCCGCGGGAGCGGCCGGCGATCTCGGCGGCGCCGGCCGGGTCGATCTCGACGTCGAGGAGTCCGGCGGAGCGGTGGATCACGCGCTGGAGCTCGGCCGGGTCGTAGAACTCCATGTGCGCGGTGAAGCCGAACCGGTCGCGCAGCGGGGGCGGCAGGAGCCCGGCCCGGGTGGTGGCGCCGACCAGCGTGAAGGGCGGGAGTTCCAGCGGGATGGCGGTGGCGCCCGGGCCCTTGCCGACGATGACGTCGACGCGGAAGTCCTCCATCGCCATGTAGAGCATCTCCTCGGCGGGCCGGGACATCCGGTGGATCTCGTCGAGGAAGAGGATCTCGCCCTCCTGGAGGGAGGAGAGGATCGCGGCGAGGTCGCCGGCGTGCTGGATGGCGGGGCCGGAGGTGATGCGGATCGGGGCGTTCATCTCGGCCGCGATGATCATCGAGAGGGTCGTCTTGCCGAGGCCGGGGGCTCCGGAGAGCAGCACGTGGTCGGCGGTGGCACCGCGCTGGCGGGCGGCCTTGAGGACCAGGTCGAGCTGCTGGCGGACCTTCTCCTGGCCGACGAACTCGCTGAGGTCCTTGGGGCGCAGGGCCGCCTCGACGGCCTGGTCGTCCCCTTCGGCGGAGGCGCCGACGATGCGCGCCTCGGCCTCGGGTGCCTCGGCGGTGATGTCGTCGTCCCAGTTCACGGTGATGCCTTCTCGTTCGTACGGTCTGGTCGGCGGGGCAGCGGCGGGTGGCTCAGCGGGTGCGGTTGAGGGTCTGCAGGGCCGCGCGGAGCAGCTGCGGCACGGGGGCGGCGCCGGTCTCGGCGAGGGCGGCCTCGGCCTGCGGGGTGACGGCGCTGACGGCCTCCTCCGCCTCGCGGCTCGCGTAGCCGAGGCCGATCAGCGCGGCGGAGAGCTGCTCGGTCCACGGGGCCGGGCCGGACGCGGCGGCACGCTGGGCGCCGACCAGGCCGCTGCTGCCGAGCGGGGCGCCGAGCTTGTCCTTCAGTTCGAGGAGGAGTTTCTGCGCGCCCTTCTTGCCGATGCCGGGGACGGCGGTGAGGGCCTTCTCGTCGCCGGTGGAGACGGCCAGGCGCAGGGCGTCGGGGCTGTGCACGCCGAGCATGGCCTGGGCGAGGCGGGGGCCGACGCCGCTGGCCGTCTGGAGGAGTTCGAAGACCTGCCGCTCGTCGTCGTCGGCGAAGCCGTACAGGGTGAGGGAGTCCTCGCGGACGACCAGGGAGGTGGCGAGCCGGGCCTCCTGGCCGATCCTCAGCGCGGAGAGCGTGTTCGGCGTGCACTGGACGGCCATGCCCACGCCGCCGACCTCGATCACGGCGGTGGTGGGGGCGAGGGCGGCGACCGGGCCGCTGACGAAGGCGATCATCGGTTTCGGCCTTTCACTGCGGACGTCTGTTGGGCGACCGCCTGCTGGAGACGGTTCTGGGCGACGGCCTGCTGGAGGCGGTTCTGCGCGGGGGACCGCCAGATGTGACAGATGGCGAGGGCGAGCGCGTCGGCGGCGTCGGCGGGCTTGGGCGGGGCGGAAAGCCTCAGGAGCCGGGTCACCATGGCTCCGACCTGGGCCTTGTCGGCGCGTCCGCTGCCGGTGACGGCGGCCTTGACCTCGCTGGGGGTGTGCAGGGCGACGGGGATGCCGCGGCGCGAGGCGCAGAGCATGGCGACCGCGCTGGCCTGGGCCGTGCCCATCACCGTACGGACGTTGTGCTGGCTGAACACCCGCTCGACGGCGACCAGGTCGGGAGAGAAGCGGTCGAGCCACTCCTCGATGCCGCGCTCGATGCCGACGAGGCGCACGCCGATGTCCGCGTCCGCGGCCGTCCGCACCACACCGACGCCGAGCATGGTCAGGGGCCGTCCGGCGACGCCCTCGACGACGCCGACGCCACACCGGGTGAGACCGGGGTCCACCCCGAGTACACGCACTGTGCCCCTCCCTTTCGCAAGTCTGTTTGTGCAGGCTATCGGGTGGCACTGACAACACAGCGGGCCGACGGGGTGTGTCCCGTCGGCCCGCTGTTCGGAAAGACCGCGATCAGGCGTCGACCTTGGCCATGACCTCGTCGCTGACGTCGAAGTTGGCGAAGACGTTCTGCACGTCGTCGCTGTCCTCCAGGGCGTCGATCAGCTTGAACATCTTGCGCGCGCCCTCTTCGTCGAGCTCGACCTGCATCGTCGGAACGAAGCTCGACTCGGCGGAGTCGTAGTCGATGCCGGCCTCCTGGAGGGCGGTGCGGACCGCGACCAGGTCGGTGGACTCGCTGATGATCTCGAACGACTCACCGAGGTCGTTGACCTCCTCGGCACCGGCCTCGAGCACCGACTCCAGCACGTCGTCCTCGGACAGCTCGCCCTTGGGGAGCACGATGACGCCCTTGCGGTTGAACAGGTACGAGACAGAGCCCGGGTCGGCCATGGAGCCGCCGTTGCGGGTCATGGCGACGCGCACGTCCGAGGCGGCGCGGTTGCGGTTGTCGGTGAGGCACTCGATGAGCACCGCGACACCGTTCGGGCCGTAGCCCTCGTACATGATCGTCGCGTAGTCGGCACCGCCGGCCTCGAGACCCGCACCGCGCTTGAGCGCGGAGTCGATGTTCTTGTTCGGAACCGACTGCTTCTTGGCCTTCTGAACGGCGTCGAAGAGCGTCGGGTTACCGTCCAGGTCGGCACCACCGGTCCGGGCCGCGACCTCGATGTTCTTGATCAGCTTCGCGAAGAGCTTGCCGCGCTTGGCGTCGATCACGGCCTTCTTGTGCTTCGTCGTAGCCCATTTAGAGTGGCCGGACATCTGCCTGTCTCCTTCGCGTAACCCATTTCTGAACGAACCCCAGAGATCCTACCGGGATCGGATCAACCCGAAGCGCGCACCATGTCGACGAACAGGGCGTGAATCCGGTGGTCCCCCGTGAGTTCGGGGTGGAACGAGGTCGCGAGGGCGTTGCCCTGCCGTACGGCGACGATGTGACCGCCGTGCTCGGCCAGGACCTCGACCTCGGCACCGACGGACTCGACCCACGGGGCGCGGATGAAGACGCCCTCGACGGGGCCGTCCTCGACGCCCGTGACGGTGACGCCGGCCTCGAACGACTCGTTCTGCCGCCCGAAGGCGTTGCGGCGGACGATCATGTCGATGCCGCCGAAGGTCTCCTGGCCCGAACGCGGGTCGAGGATCTTGTCGGCCAGCATGATCAGACCGGCACAGGTGCCGTAGACCGGCATGCCCGCGGCGATGCGCTCGCGGAGCGGCTCCATGAGGCCGAAGAGCGCGGCCAGCTTGGAGATGGTGGTGGACTCACCACCGGGGATGACCAGGCCGTCGACCTCGGCGAGCTCCTCGGGGCGCCTCACCGGCCTGGCCACGGCGTCAGCCGCGGCCAGGGCGATCAGGTGCTCCCGTACGTCGCCCTGGAGAGCCAGGACACCAATCACGGGAGAGGCGTTCATCGGTGCTTACCAGCCCCGGTTGGCGTAGCGCTCGGACTCGGGGAGGGTGTCGCAGTTGATGCCGACCATGGCCTCGCCCAGGTTGCGGGAGGCGTCCGCGATGATCTTCGGGTCGTCGTAGAAGGTGGTGGCCTTCACGATGGCGGCGGCGCGCTTGGCCGGGTCGCCCGACTTGAAGATGCCGGAGCCGACGAAGACGCCCTCGGCGCCGAGCTGGCGCATGAGCGCGGCGTCGGCCGGGGTGGCGACGCCACCGGCGGAGAACAGCACGACCGGCAGCTTGCCGAGCTCGGCGACCTCCTTGACGAGCTCGTACGGGGCGCGCAGGTCCTTGGCGGCGGCGAACAGCTCGTTGTTGTCGAAGCCGCGCAGCCTGGCGATCTCGTTCTTGATCTGGCGCAGGTGGCGGACGGCCTCGACGACGTTGCCGGTGCCGGCCTCGCCCTTCGAGCGGATCATGGCCGCGCCCTCGGCGATGCGGCGCAGGGCCTCGCCCAGGTTGGTGGCGCCACAGACGAAGGGGGTCGTGAAGGCCCACTTGTCGGAGTGGTTGACCTCGTCGGCCGGGGTCAGGACCTCGGACTCGTCGATGTAGTCGACGCCGAGGGACTGCAGGACCTGGGCCTCGACGAAGTGACCGATGCGGGACTTGGCCATGACCGGGATGGACACCGCACCGATGATCTCCTCGATCATGTTCGGGTCGGACATGCGGGCCACGCCGCCGTCCTTGCGGATGTCCGCGGGGACCCGCTCCAGGGCCATGACGGCCACGGCGCCGGCGTCCTCGGCGATCTTCGCCTGCTCGGCGTTGACCACGTCCATGATCACGCCGCCCTTGAGCTGCTCGGCCATGCCGCGCTTCACACGGGCGGTGCCGGTCTCGGGGGACTGGGGGGAGGGGGAAGGCGTGGTGGACACAAGTACCTCACTCGTGACAACAGCGATTGACGACAAGAGTGAGGAAACAGTCCACCTGCGGTCCACAGCAAGGGCCAATGTGGACCCGGTGGATCGTTTTCGCAGGTTACGGGGCGTCAGGCCGGACGATCGGCAAGGGCCACCGGCGGCTCGTCGTCCATTTCGAAGGCCAGCGGGAACGGCGCGTGGCCCGCCAGCCGGAACCACCGGACCTTGCGGTGGCGGCGCAGCGCGCGGGCCGCCCGCACCGCGTCGTTGTGGAAGCGCCGGGCCATCGGCACCCGGCGCACGGCCTGCGCGAGCTCCCCCGCCGCCTCCTCGCCGCCCGGGGCCTCCCGTACGAGCTCCACCTGCTCGGGCTCCCCGAAGACGGCCCGCAGCGCCTGGCTCAGCTCGCTCTCCGCGACCTCCCGGTGGTCCTCCTCCGCCTGCCGGGCCGCGTGCGCGGCCTCGTACAGCACGATCGAGGCCGCCGGATCCAGGACGCCCGAGGTCGCGAGCTCCTGGGTGACCGAGGCCCGGCGCAGAAGCTGCGCGTCCAGGGCCGCGCGGGCCGCGTCGATGCGCGCGTGCAGCCGGTCGAGCCGCCCGGCGGTCCAGCTCAGGTAGACGCCGATGAAGATCAGCGCGACGACGGTCCAGATCACGGTTTCCATCACGGGCGCACAGGCTACCGGGCGGCGGCCCGCACCCCCCGCCGCGCGGACCTTCGCCCCCCGCCGCGTGTTCCCGCGCCTGCTGCCGCGTGGGCTCGCGCCCGCTGCCGTGGGGGCTCGCGCCCGCTGCCGCGTGGGCCTTCGCCCCCGCCCCGCGTGGGCCTGCCCCGCCTGGGCTGCCGCCCGCCCCCGCCACGTGGGCCTTCGCCCACCGCCGTATGGTCCCGTGCCTGCTGCCGCGTGGACCTTCGCCCCGTCCCGCGCGGGCCCGCGCCCACCGCCGTGTCGACCTCCGCGCCTGCTGCCGTGGGGGCTCGCGCCCGCTCCCGTGGGGGCCTTCGCCCCCGCCCCGTGGCCTTCGCCGCACCCGCCCGCCGTGTGGGCAATCGTCCCGCTGGGCGGGACGGGTGGGCACACGGGACGGCGCCCCTTGGCAGCGCCTCCGCCCCTTGTGCCTGGGCCCGCACTCACAGTCCGGTGCGCACCGGGTGCGGGTCCGGGCGCGGAAGCCTAGGCCCGGCACGGGGCGCCGTCCGTTGTGCCCACCCGTTCCGCCCCAGCGGAACGATTGCCCACAACGGGGGCGGAGGCACGGCGGTGGGCACCGCCCAGCGGAACGAGGGCCCACAACGCACGGGGGCACCGCCCCGACGGAACGACTGCCCACAACGGGCGGGGCGGGGGGCACCGTCCCGGTGAAGCGAGGGCCCACAACGGGCGGGGCGGGCGCGGCCCCCGTGGAACGGACGCCTACGACGGGGTGCGGGCGGGGGTCAGAGGCCCAGGCGGGCTCGGAGGCCGACGCGTTCGTCGGTGTCGACCGCGGCCGCCCCGTCCGCGACGGTCTCGTACACCGCGAGGATGTCCGCCCCGACCGTGGACCAGTCGAAGCGGCGCACATGGGCGGAGCCCCGAGCGCCGAGTTCGGCGCGGCGGCCCGCGTCGCCGAGGAGGCGGACGGCTGCGGAGGCCAGCGCGTCGGCGTCCTCGTTGGCGAAGAGCTCGCCGGCCGCGCCCTGGTCGAGGACCTGGGCGAAGGCGTCGAGGTCGGAGGCGAGGACGGGCGCGCCGGCCGACAGCGCCTCGACGAGGATGATGCCGAAGCTCTCGCCGCCGGTGTTGGGCGCCACGTACACGTCGACGCTGCGCAGCAACCGGGCCTTGTCCTCGTCGCTGACCATGCCGAGGAACTCCACCCGGGAGCGCATGTCGGCCGGCAGGGAGGCCACCGCCTCCTCCTCGTCACCGCGGCCGGCGACGAGGAGCCGTGCCTCGGGCCGTTCGGTGAGGATGCGGGGCAGGGCGCGCATGAGGACGGGCAGGCCCTTGCGGGGTTCGTCGATGCGGCCGATGAAGCCGAGGGTCCCGCCCTGCCATTCCTTCTTCGGTTCGGCGCGGGCGAAGAAGTCGACGTCGACGCCGTTGGGGATGACGACCGCGTCGCCGCCGAGGTGCTCGACGAGCGTGCGCCGCGCGTACTCGCTGACCGCGATGCGGGCGCTGATCTTCTCCAGGGCGGGCTGGAGGATCGGGTACGCGGCGATCATGGCCCGCGAGCGCGGGTTCGAGGTGTGGAAGGTGGCCACGATCGGTCCCTGCGCCGCCCAGCAGGTGAGCAGCCCGAGGGAGGGCGAGGTCGGTTCGTGGATGTGGACGACGTCGAAGGTGCCGTCGTGCAGCCAGCGGCGCACCCGCGCGGCGGAGAGGAAGCCGAAGCTGAGCCGGGCCACCGAGCCGTTGTAGGACACGGGTACGGCCCGGCCGGCGGAGACGACGTACGGCGGCAGCGGGGTGTCGTCGTCGGCGGGGGCGAGGACGGACACCTCGTGACCGAGCCGGATGAGGTGCTCGGCGAGGTCGCGGATGTGGAACTGCACGCCGCCCGGCACGTCCCAGGAATAGGGGCAGACGATCCCGATCTTCACTTCTGCCGCTCCTCCCCGCGCCCGGCCGAAGCACCGGACCCGCCCGAAGCCCCACGCCCCGCCGAAGCCCCGGACCCGGGTCCGGACCCGGCCCCGGCAGACGCTCCGTCCTTCGCCGAAGCCCCGGACCCCGGCGTGTCGCCGCGTTCCTCCAGGTCGGCGAGCCAGAGGCGTTGGAGCATGTGCCAGTCCTCGGGGTGTTCCGCGATGCCGGCGGCGAAGGCGTCGGCGAGGTCCTGGGTCATGGCGGAGGTCTTCTCGGCGCGGGTGCCGGAGTCGGGGAGGCCGACGGGCGGGTGGATGCGGCCGCGCATGACCGCGGAGCCGTCGTACCAGAGGGTCACCGGCAGGAGGAGCGCGCCCGTCTGCTGGGCGAGGATGGCGGGGCCGGCGGGCATGCGCGCCGTGTCGCCGAAGAAGCTGACCTCGATGCCGGAGGCGGAGAGGTCGCGGTCGGCGACGAGGCAGACCAGGCCGCCCGCCCGCAGCCGCCGGGCGAGGGTGCCGAAGGCGGAGCCGCCGGTGTGCGGCAGGACCTCCATGCCGAGGGACTCGCGGTAGGCGACGAAGCGGTCGTAGAGCGACTCGGGCTTGAGCCGTTCCGCCACGGTGGTGAAGGGCAAGCCGAGCGAGCGGGTCACCCAGACGCCCGCCAGGTCCCAGTTGGCCAGGTGCGGCAGGGCGAGGACGACGCCGCGCCCGGCGGCGAGCCCCTCCTCCAGGTGGTGGCGGCCCTTGATGTCGACGGACCGCTCGACCCGTTCCCTGCTCCAGGTCGGCAGCCGGAACGACTCCATCCAGTACCGCATGTACGAACGCATGCCGGCCTGCGACAGCTCGGCGAGCCGCTCGGGCGTGGCGTCGGGCACCACGCGCGCGAGGTTGGACTCGAGGCGCAGGACGCTCTTGCCGCGCCGCTTCCACGTCAGGTCGGCGATCCGGCGGCCGAGGCCCGTCGCCACCGGCTCCGGCAGCTTCTTCACGGTCGCCCATCCGAGGCCGTACAGGCCGTCGCTCAGTCGGTCCTTCAGTGCGCTCATGATGCCGACCCGCCCCCCTGGGCAGCCGCGGCGGCGTCCGCCTCGGCCGATTCCCGCCGTACCGTCACGACCCGCTGTCCCAGGGTCACCGCGCTGCCGACGGCCACGATCCACAGGGCGACGGGCAGCAGCACCTGAACGCCGGGCACGCCGAAGGCGTGCAGGCCGCTGAGGCCCGCGGCGACCAGCGAGATGACGAGCCGCTCGGCGCGTTCGATCAGGCCGTTGACGGCGACCGGCAGGCCAATCGATTCGCCACGGGCCTTGGTGTACGAGACGACCTGGCCGCTGGCGAGACAGAAGATGGCCACGGCGCACAGCACGTTGTCGTCGCCCTTGCCCGCGTACCAGAGGGCGAAGCCGCCGAAGATCGCGCCGTCGGCGACCCGGTCGAGCGTCGAGTCGAGGAAGGCGCCCCATCGACTGGAGATCCCCGCCTGCCGGGCCATGTTGCCGTCGACGAGGTCGGAGAAGACGAAGAGGGTGATGACGATCGTGCCCCAGAAGAACTCTCCGCGGGGGAAGAAGATCAGTGCGCCGGCCATCACCCCCGCCGTGCCGATGAGCGTGACCGCGTCGGGGCTGACGCCCCGGCGGAGCAGAAACGCGGCGAACGGCGTGAGGACACGCGTGAAAAAGGCACGCGCGTACTTGTTCAGCATGGCCTTCCCGAGGTTCGGTGGGCCGCGCGGCCCCTGCGACCACCGGCTCGCCCATCGTAGCCACGCGTGTCCCGGCGATGCGGCGGGCACCCGTCCCCGCCGCGTCGGGGTCCCCCGGCGGGCCCGTCCGTGTACGACGTATGGACGCGTCCCTGCGGTGGTGCAAAGCTCGAAGGACCACCGCGGGCACCGCAGGAGCAGTACCGCGACACACCACTCCCCCGCGCCCGCGTCCCGCCGCACCGTGCGAGCAGCCGGGAGGAACACATCATGGGTGACAAGGCGAACACGCCCGCCGGGGCCGCCGGCAGGGCTCCGACGGCCGACCGGCCCCAGGCAGTGCGCAACGTGGTGCTGGTCGGCCACAGCGGATCGGGCAAGACGACCCTGGTCGAGGCCCTCGCGCAGACCGCGGGGGCGCTCAACCGGCCCGGGCGCGTCGAGGACGGCGCCACGGTCTCGGACTACGACGAGATCGAGCACCGCCAGCACCGCTCGGTGCAGCTGTCCCTCGTACCGGTCGGCTGGGACGGCTACAAGATCAATCTGCTCGACACCCCCGGATACGCCGACTTCGTCGGAGAGCTGAGGGCCGGTCTGCGCGCGGCGGACGCGGCCCTCTTCGTCGTCTCGGCCGCCCAGGAGGCCGACGCCGTCGCCGCTTCGACCCGTATGGTCTGGGAGGAGTGCGCCGCCGTCGGGATGCCCCGCGCCATCGTCGTCACCCACCTCGACACCGCCCGCACCGACTTCACCGAGCTCACCGCCGTCTGCGCCGACCTCTTCGGCCGCGACGACCCCGACGCCGTCCTCCCGCTCTACCTGCCGGTGCGCGGTGCCGAAGGCGCCGACGGTCACGCGCCCGCCACCGGCCTCGCCGGCCTGCTCTCGGAGCGGATCTTCGACTACTCCACGGGGGTGCGCCGGGAGGACGCGCCCGACGAGGCGCAGCGGGAGCTGATCGCGGAGGCCCGCGGGCGGCTCATCGAGGGGATCATCGCCGAGAGCGAGGACGAGTCCCTCATGGACCGGTACCTCGGCGGCGAGGACATCGATCTGAAGACGCTCGTCGACGACCTGGAGAAGGCCGTCGCCCGGGGCGCCTTCCACCCGGTGCTCGCGGCCGCGCCCGCCGCCGACGGCGGCACGCAGGGCCTCGGCACCCTCGAACTCCTCGAGCTGATCACGGGGGGCTTCCCCTCGCCCCTGGAGCACGAGCCGCCGGCCGTCACCACTCCCGACGGACAGCCCCGCCCGCCGATCACCTGCGACCCCGACGGCCCGCTGGTCGCCGAGGTCGTCAAGACCGCGGCCGACCCCTATGTGGGCCGGATCTCGCTGGTCAGGGTCTTCTCGGGCACCCTGCGCCCCGACGAGACCGTGCACATCTCGGGCCACGGCCTCGCCGACCGGGGACACGAGGACCACGACGTCGACGAGCGGGTCGGCGGCCTGACCTCCCCCTTCGGCAAACAGCAGCGCCCCCAGCAGCAGTGCATCGCCGGAGACCTGGCGTGCGTCGCACGACTCGGCCGCGCCGAGACGGGCGACACGATCTCCGCCAAGGACGAACCGCTCCTCATGGAGCCCTGGAGCATGCCGGAACCCCTGCTCCCGCTCGCCGTCGAGGCCCACAGCAAGGCCGACGAGGACCGGCTCTCCCAGGGCCTCGCCCGGCTGGTCGCCGAGGACCCGACCCTGCGCCTCGAACAGAACCAGGACACCCGGCAGGTCGTCCTGTGGTGTCTGGGCGAGGCCCACCAGGACGTCGTCCTCGAACGCCTCCGCGGCCGGTACGGCGTGCAGGTCGACGCCGTCCCGTACAAGGTGTCGCTGCGCGAGACCTTCGGGGCGCCCTCCTCCGGCCGCGGTCGGCACGTGAAGCAGTCGGGCGGCCACGGCCAGTACGCCATCTGCGAGATCGACGTCGAACCGCTGCCCGCGGGCAGTGGCATCGAGTTCGTCGACAAGGTGGTCGGCGGCGCGGTCCCCCGCCAGTTCATCCCGTCCGTCGAGAAGGGGGTACGGGCCCAGGCGGCCCGCGGCGTCGCCGCCGGCCATCCCCTCGTCGACGTCCGGATCACCCTGCGGGACGGCAAGGCCCACTCGGTGGACTCCTCCGACGCGGCCTTCCAGACGGCCGGCGCGCTCGCCCTGCGCGAGGCGGCCGCCGACGTGCCCGTCCACCTCCTGGAGCCGGTCGCCGAGGTCCAGGTCCTCGTCCCCGACGAGTACGTCGGGCCGGTCATGAGCGACCTGTCGGGGCGGCGCGGCCGGGTCGTCGGCACCGAACAGGCCGGCCCGGGACGGACCGTGGTGCGGGCCGAGGTGCCCGAGATCGAGATCGGGCGGTACGCGATCGACCTGCGTTCGGTCTCGCACGGCACCGGACGGTTCGACCGCGCGTACGCCCGGCACGAGCCGATGCCGCCGCACCTGGCGGAGAGGATGCGCGAACAGTCCTGAAGAAGGCCGCAGGTCGACGCGAACAGGCCTGAGAAGGCCGCAGGTCGACACGAACAGGCCTGAAGAGGCTCCTGGTCGACGCGAACAGGCCTGAAAGCACTCCTGGTTGACGCGGCGACAGCGCCGCACGTCCGCCCGGCACGGGCCGGGCGGACGTCATTCGGCCGTCGACACCCACAGGCAGTGACGCATCCGCCGGTACCCGGTTACGCTGTGGTGCCCAGCTCAGAAGGTGTGCGGGGCGCGGCAGTTGGGAACAGCCCGCACAGGTACTCGCGCGCGATGGGGGCGGCAGTGGCGATCGACAGATTCGGACCCGGGGCACAGATTCCCCTCCAGGGCTCCGGCAGTGGGACGGCGGCGACGAACGCGCTCGCCTCCGCCGCGTACCGGGACAGCCCCCTGGACACGATCAAGCAGGCCGACAACGAGCTCTACAAGACCACGGTCAAGGAAGGGAAGTGGGGGCTCTTCAGCCCCGACCTCGGCGAGGCGTTCTCCCGCGCGGTCCAGGTCCGCATGCTCGGCGGCGCCCGCAAGGCCCTCATCCAGTCCTTCGGCGCCGAGCCGCAGCCGATCGTCGAGCACTGCCTGGCCGCGACCCACCTGCGCCGGCAGCGCGACGTCAAACTGACCCTGGTCACCTTCTTCTGCGGTGTCCTCTTCCTGCCCGGCCTGCTCCTCTGGCTCGGCGTCATCCAGCTCCGCCGCCTCGTCTCCGGCTCCGAGAACAAGCGCCACAGCGTCCTCGGCACCGCCCTCCTCTGGGCCGTCGGGCTCTTCGCCGTGCTCGTCCTGCTCAAACTGCCCTTCGACGGGATCCTGCCGAACTACCTGCGCGCGATGATCGTCGCCCCGGTCGTCGGCTGGTACCTCGCGAGCCGCATCTGCATGAACGCGGCCATCGACCTGCGGGAGCGCTGGGCCGGCCTGCTCGGCGGCGGTGGCATCGGTCCCCACGTCCCCAAGTCCGTCCCCCAGGACCCGGGCGAGAAGTCGGCCGAGGCACTCCGGGTCAACCTGGAGAAGCTCTCCGCCGAGCAGCAGTCCAACATCGTGTTCTACGCCGGCACCAAGGGGATCCTCGGCCTGGGCACCCGCTGGGGCAGCTGGACGCTCGCCGAGCCGCTGATCCCCCAGCCCGGCCGGGAGCTCCACGCCTTCCGCGCCTGGGACGTCGTGCGCCGGATCCACGACGAGCTGACGCTCCTGGAGCGGGGCGCACTGAAGACCGGCTTCCCGAAGCCGACCGTCAAGCACTGGATCGTCTCCCCGGTCGGCGAGGGCGCCGACGAGGTCGCCCGGCCCGAGGGCGACAACATCGTCCACTTCCAGGTCAAGCCGCACGAGATACAGCGCATCTGCAACGACCAGCAGTTCGACGCGGGCGACCGGCACTACCTCGGCGTGCAGTTCACGCTCTGGGGCGGGAACCTGGTCCTCACCATGATGGTCACCGTGACCTCGCTGCACGACACGCTCCGGATCGAGGTCGCCGGCCACGCGCTCGGTCCGGTCCACGGCCTCTTCACCACGAAGCCGAAGGCGAAGACGAGGGAGGTCTCCAAGACGGTCCGCTTCTGGGAGACGAGGGAGATCCAGCAGCCGCTGCTGGGGACCAACGACATCGTGCGGCTCGCGGTGCGCGCCCCGCTGACGTGGTACCCGCCGGTCCTCGACTACCTCGGCGGGAAGATGACCCTGCCCGAGCCGTTCGGTCTGCGGCACGTCTGGGCCGGGCCGCTCTGGAAGAACCGGTTCATGGCCGACGACGCCATCCGCATGGCGACGCCGGTGCTCCGCGCCGTCCACGCCGCGACCATCAAGGTGCTCGACGAGCACAACGTCGACACGGAGCGCTTCACCAACCGCTCGCTGATCCTCAGCGGCGGCATCCAGGACCCGGGCCCGAAGAAGGCCGACGTCTACGACGCCTGACCCGGGTCCCGTCCACCAGACGCCTGACCCGGGCCCCGTCCACCAGACGCCTGACCCGGGTCCCGTCCACCAGACGCCTGACCCGGGTCTCCCGCGGCGACGGATCAGATGGTGGCCGGCCAGGCGTCGGCCAGCATCTTCCGGGTGTCGGCGAGCAGCTGCGGCAGCACCTTGGTGTGGCCGACGACCGGCATGAAGTTGGTGTCGCCGCCCCAGCGCGGCACCACGTGCTGGTGCAGGTGGGCGGCGATGCCGGCGCCCGCGACGGCGCCCTGGTTCATGCCGATGTTGAAGCCGTGGGCGCCGGACGCCGCGCGCAGCGCGACCATCGCGCGCTTGGTGAAGGCGGCCAGCTCGACGGTCTCCGCCTCGTCGAGGTCGGTGTAGTCGGCGACGTGCCGGTACGGGACCACCATCAGGTGGCCGCCGTTGTACGGGTAGAGGTTGAGCACGGCGTACACGGCCTGGCCGCGGGCGATGACCAGTCCGTCCTCGTCGGACTTCGACGGGATCGAGCAGAACGGACAGCCGTCGTCGGCACCCGGCCCGGTGGGCTTGTTCTCGCCCTGGATGTACGCCATCCGGTGAGGCGTCCACAGGCGCTGGAACGCGTCCCGCGTCCCCACTCCGATCTGCTGCTCCGGCTCAGTCGTCATGCTGTGCAGCATATTGCGTCGTCCGTTCGGAACGTGTCGCCGGGGCAGAAGATCCATGCGGCCGCCATGCTGCTCCGATGAGCGTCAGGCCACCGAAACCACCACGGCAGGAGCGCTGGGACCGGCGTATGGAGATCCCGCTCGCCGTGGCCTCCCTCGTCTACCTGGCGGGCTACGCGGTCCGCGTCCTCGCCGACCACCACCTCTCCGAGGGCTGGCTCGACCTCTGCCTCGCCCTCACCCTGGCCGCCTGGGCCGTCTTCGGCGTGGACTACGGGGTACGGCTCCTGCTCAGCGGTCAGGGCACACTGCGCTTCGTCCGCACCCACCTCCTCGACACCGTGGTCCTGGTCCTGCCGCTGCTGCGGCCGGTACGCATGGTGAACCTGTACTACCGGCTCCAGGGCCGTCGCGACACTCCCCGGTTCACGCTGTACGGGCGGGTGATGGTCTACGCGGGCCTGAGCACGTCCCTGCTGGGATTCGCGGGTGCGCTCACCGTCTTCCGGTACGAGCGGGACGCCCCCGGCGCCTCGATCCTCACCTTCGGGGATTCGGTCTGGTGGACCTGCGCGACGCTCGCGACGGTGGGGTACGGGGACGTGACGCCGGTGACCCCGATGGGCCGGCTGGTCGCGGTGGGCATGATGGCCTGCGGGCTGGCGCTCCTGGGCGCGGTGACGGGTTCGTTCTCGTCCTGGCTGATCCAGGTGTTCACCCGGGAGGACGAGGAGGCGGACGCGAGGAGGCCCCCGGGGGGTTCCCCGGGGGCCTCCTGAACGGCTCAGGTCATCAGACCTGGACGCGGTCCTCGACGATCTTGGCGATCTTGGCGATGGCCTCGTCGGCGGGGATGCCGTTCTCCTGCGAACCGTCGCGGTAGCGGAAGGAGACGGCGCCGGCGGCCATGTCCTCGTCACCCGCGATGATCATGAACGGGACCTTCTGCTTCTGCGCGTTCCGGATCTTCTTCTGCATCCGGTCCGAGGAGGAGTCGACCTCCACCCGCAGGCCCTGCTTCTTCGCCTTGGCGGCGAACTCGTGCAGGTAGTCGACGTGCGCGTCACCGATCGGGATGCCGGTCGCCTGCACCGGGGCGAGCCACGGCGGCATGGCGCCCGCGTAGTGCTCCAGGAGCACCGCGAAGAAGCGCTCGATGGAACCGAAGAGCGCGCGGTGGATCATGACCGGGCGCTGCTTGGTGCCGTCCGGGGAGGTGTACTCCAGGTCGAAGCGCTCCGGCAGGTTGAAGTCGAGCTGGACGGTCGACATCTGCCAGGTGCGGCCGATGGCGTCCCGCGCCTGCACCGAGATCTTCGGGCCGTAGAACGCGGCGCCGCCCGGGTCGGGGGTCAGCGGGAGGCCCTGCTTCTCGGCGACCTGCTGGAGGACGGCGGTGGCCTCCTCCCACACCTCGTCGGAGCCGACGAACTTCTCCGGGTCCTTGGTCGACAGCTCCAGGTAGAAGTCGGTCAGACCGTAGTCGCGGAGCAGGTTCAGGACGAAGGTGAGGGTGCGGTCCAGCTCCTCCGCCATCTGCTCGCGGGTGCAGTAGATGTGCGCGTCGTCCTGGGTGAAGCCGCGCGCCCGGGTGAGGCCGTGGACGACGCCGGACTTCTCGTACCGGTACACGGTGCCGAACTCGAACAGGCGCAGCGGAAGTTCACGGTAGGAGCGGCCGCGCGCGTCGAAGATCAGGTTGTGCATCGGGCAGTTCATGGGCTTGAGGTAGTAGTCCACGCCCTCGTCGAGCTGCATGGGGGGGTACATGCCCTCGGCGTACCAGTCCAGGTGACCCGACTTCTCGAACAGCTTGCCCTTGGTGGCGTGCGGCGAGTAGACGAACTCGTAGCCCTCCTCCTCGTGGCGCTTGCGCGAGTAGTCCTCCATGACCCGGCGGATGATGCCGCCCTTGGGGTGGAAGACGGCGAGGCCGGAGCCGATCTCGTCCGGGATGGAGAAGAGGTCGAGCTCGTTGCCGAGCTTGCGGTGGTCGCGCTTCTCGGCCTCGGCGAGGAAGTCGAGGTGCGCCTTCAGCTCGTCCTTCGACGGCCAGGCGGTGCCGTAGATGCGCTGGAGCATCGGGTTCTTCTCGCTGCCGCGCCAGTAGGCGGCCGCGTTGCGCATCAGCTTGAACGCCGGGATGTTCCGGGTGGTGGGCAGGTGCGGACCGCGGCAGAGGTCCTTCCAGCACAGGTCGCCGGTCTTGGCGTCGAGGTTGTCGTAGATGGTCAGCTCGCCGCCGCCCACCTCGACGCTGGCGCCGTCGTCGGTCGACGCCGAGCCCTTGATGCCGATGAGCTCCAGCTTGTACGGCTCGTCGGCGAGCTCCTCGCGGGCGGCCTCGTCGGTCACCACGCGGCGGGCGAAGCGCTGGCCGCGCTTCTGGATCTCCTGCATCTTCTTCTCGATGACCTTGAGGTCCTCGGGAGTGAAGGGCTTCTCGACGTCGAAGTCGTAGTAGAAGCCGTCCCGGACCGGCGGGCCGATGCCCAGCTTGGCCTCGGGGAAGAGCTCCTGCACGGCCTGGGCCATGACGTGCGCGGTCGAGTGGCGCAGGATGTCGAGACCGTCCGGGGAGGAGATCTCGACGCCCTCGACGACATCGCCGTCGGCGAGCTCGTACGACAGGTCCTTCAGCTCGCCGCCCACGCGGGCGGCGATGACGGTGCGGTCGTCGGCGAAGAGGGCACCGGCGGTGGTGCCCGCGCTCACCGCCCTCTCCTCTGCCTCCGAGGCGGACTGGACGGTCACACGGACTTCAGACACTGGTGTTCTTCTTCCTTTGGGGCGCGGGCAGACACGAGGTGCCGGCGCCGGCGGTGCGCAACAGAGACGAGGTGCCGCGCACCGCTGATGTTACCGAGCCGTCCGCGCCCTCCGCGAAACGGTTTCCCCCGGCCGGCCGGCCCCTGGTCCGGTCCGCACGCCTCCTGGTCCGGTCCGCACACCTCCTAGTCCGGTCCGCACGCCTCCTCGAAGAAGCCCGGGTCGTCGTGGAGGGACTTCATCAGCCGGTCGCGTTCCGTCTCGTCGACCTGGACGGGGGCGACCCCGGAGGCGTCGGTGAGGCGGCGGAAGCCGCCGCGGCTCTCCAGGCGGCCGGCCACCCGGATGGGCAGGCCGGCGAGGTGGGCGTGACCCGCGGTGCGGTACGCCTCCTCGTCGAGGGCGACGCGGACGTGCGGGACGTCCGCGCCGGCCAGGACCCGGAGGCGTACGGTGCCCTCGCCGCGCGGCCCGGAGCGGCGCATGCGGACGACGGCGCCGGTGAGCCGTACGGGGACGGACGGTTCGCCGGTCAGGTAGCGGGCGCCGGCCTCGCGCAGGGCGGGCAGGTCGCCGGGGGAGAACTCGACGGGTTCGGGCCGGGCGGCGCAGCCGTCGGGCGCCCCGGCGGCCGGCGCCCACGCCAGGGCGACGCGGGCGCCTTCGGTGCCCCGGACGAGGGCGACGAGCGCCTCGGTGAGCTCGCGGCTGACGCCGGCCGCGACGGCCGCGTCGAAGGCCTCCGTCCCGCCGGTCGCCCGCTGGTAGTCCGTGGCCTCGCGGGCCGCGTGGAGCGCGTGGTAGAGCCGGACGGCGACCGGCCGGCCCGGTTCGACCGGCAGGAAGGCGGTGAGGCCGCGCCCGCCGGGTGCCGTGCCGACGGCGACGGTCTCCAGGGAGGCCTGGGCGGCGCGCCGGTGCCTGGCGCCGTAGTAGCCGGCCCGTCCACGCACGGCGAGGGCGCCGGCGAGGAGGAGCCGACGGGCGGCGGACCTGAGCTGTTCCTGGACGGGCCAGGGGGCGGTTCCGGCCGGGCCCGGGGGCACGTCGTGCCACCAGCGGATCTCGTCGCTGGGTACGGAGAGGCCGGTGAGGACCTCGCGGGCGGAGGGGGTGGCGCTGCGGGCGAGGGCCGTGAGGGCCTCGCCGAGGAGGTCCTCGCAGTCGGGGAAGGCGCGGCTCTCCGGGACGAGGAGGCTCGTGCCGCCCTGGGTTCCGCTGCCGGGCGGGGTCCAGCGGCTGTACCGGCCGGCGGCCCCGCCGCGCCGCCGCCAGCCGTGGCGGGCGAGCAGGGCGCCGAGGACGCGCGGGTCGACCCGGCCCGGGTCGGGTGCGCCGTGGGCGTCGGCCCAGGGTCCGGCGGGCGGGCCGGTCCAGGGGCCGGTGGTCTCGCCGGGCGCCGGGTGGGGGCGGTAGGGCGAAGGGACGGGGCCGTGCCCGGCCCCGTCCCCGTTCCCCGGTTCGTCGATAGGCCGGTGCATCAAGGTCTCCCTCCCACGCCGACCCGGGTCATGATCTCGCAGAGCGCCCGGTCGTCGAAGATCCGTGTCGTCGGGATGCGGACGGTGGTCCGGCGCCGTCCCGTGACCGGGTGTCCGGCCAGGTTGGTCCAGTAGCAGCAGTGCCGCAGGTCGAGCCGGTCGTGGCTCGCCCTCAGCCAGTCCTCCTGGGTCCTCGGGACGAGCATCACGACCAGGATCTTGTGCACGGACACGGGGGTCCGGGCGAGTTTCACCAGGTGGTCGTTGTCGAGGGTGAAGGAGAACGCGCTCCCCGGCGGGCGGGGCGGTATCTGGTAGGTGCACTTGAGCTGCACCTTGATGGTGACTTCGTCGTCGACGGTGTGTCCGGGCGATCCGTGGCTCACGTGCCAGTCGATGCCGTTGTCCGGAAAGGGCTGGGACAGCGAGCAGCCCGCCGCGGCGGCGACGGCGTGCAGGTATCCCACCTGAAGGGTCTCCATGCATGCGGTGGTGGCGAGTGAGCCGCGCGTCGGTGCCACCCGCTGGGGCGGCAGCCCTCCCGACTCGGGCTGGGCGAGCGCCATGTCTTTTTTCCTTCCCCGTCCCCTCTGTTGTGACCGGTCCGCGTACGGCGCAAACAGTGCGGGTATCACCGTTTCGGGGCAGGGGGTTGGCCATCTGCCGCACGTGTGCGAGGAGTTCGGGGATGACGACGCACTGGTACGAGGGGCCCCTGGCCGCTTTCGACACGGAGACGACGGGAGTCGACGTCGAGGGGGACCGGATCGTCTCGGCCGCCCTGGTCGTGCAGGACGCTGTCGGGGCGCGGCCGCGGGTGACGCGCTGGCTGGTCAATCCGGGCATACCCGTGCCCTCGGAGGCCACGGCGGTGCACGGCCTGACGGACGATCACCTCCAGCGGAACGGCCGGTGGCCGGCTCCGGTGATGGAGGAGCTGGCGCGCGCGCTGGCCGAACAGACCGCGGCGGGACGTCCGCTGGTGGTGATGAACGCGCCGTTCGACCTGACGATCCTGGACCGCGAGCTGCGTCGGCACCGGGCGTCCTCGCTCGACACGTATCTGGAGGGCGCGCCGCTGTGCGTGCTCGACCCGCGGGTCCTGGACAAGCACCTGGACCGCTACCGGAAGGGCCGCCGGACGCTGACGGACCTGTGCGCGCACTACGAGGTGGAGTTGTCGGGGGCGCACGACGCGGCGGCGGACGCGGCGGCGGCGATGGACGTCGTACGGGCGGTGGCACGCCGGTTCTCGTCCCGGCTGGAGCGGCTGACGCCGGCGGAGCTCCACACGCTCCAGGCGGTGTGGCACGCGGCGCAGGCCCGGGGGCTGCAGGCGTGGTTCACCCGGCAGGGGACGCCGGAGACGGTGGACCCGGCGTGGCCGCTGCGGCCGGAACTGCGCACGGCGGCCTGACACATGACAGAGGCCGGTCCGTCTTTCGACGGACCGGCCTCTCCCGGTGGGCGATACTGGGATCGAACCAGTGACCCCTTCGGTGTGAACGAAGTGCTCTCCCGCTGAGCTAATCGCCCGGGAACGGGTTGAACCATACAGGCCTTCGCACCCCGTGTTCAAACCGGCCCGCGCCGGCCGCCGTCCCGCGGCGCCGTCCGCCGGGCGGCTCCCCTCAGTTCGGCCGCCAGTCCACGCCGTCCGCCGCGCATCATCAGGGCGTGGTTGGCCCGGAAGACGGGCCGCCCGGGGACGGCGAGGGCGCGCAGGAGCCGGGCGCGGACCTCGACCTCCTGCTCGTACAGGGCGCGGGTGCCGCCGCCCTCCGCCGTGAGGGTCCAGCGCGCCCACCCCTCCAGGTCGCCGGCGAGGCCGATCTCCAGGACGCGGGCCGCCGGGTCGCGACGCAGGGCGCGGAGGGTGACGACGAGGTCGTACGGGAGGAGGGAGCGGAACCGGGCGGTGCCGGTGGTGTCGTCGAGGGGGGCGACCTCGCGGACCTGGGGCCACCAGCGGGGGTAGTCCTCGGCGCGGGCGAGGACGGCGTAGACGGCGTCGGGCGGGGCGGGCAGCCGCCAGACGCTGCGGAAGCGGTACCGGCACCAGTCCATGCCCCCAGTGTGGGGGGTACTCAGGCGCGGATCTGAGTACGTGGACGCATTCCCGCCGCGTGTGGCCGGGGCCACACTCCCGGTATGGACACTTCCCTGCCGCCCGCGGACGAGCTGGTGCTCGTCGACCGCGAGCTGGCCCAACTCGACGCGCGCCGGTCCCAGTTGCTGGCCCGGCGGGCCTGGCTGATCCAGGCGCTGTACCGGCCGGTCGCCGCCGCGGCGCCGCGCCCGTACCCGCGGCCGCCGGTGGCGGACTCGACGCCGCGGAGCGCGCAGAACGTGCTGCTGACGCTGGGCGGGACGCTGCTGACGATCGCGGCGGTCGCCTTCACCCTGGTGAGCTGGGGCTCGATGGGCATCGGCGCCCGCTCCGCGGTGCTGTTCACGGTGACGTCGGCGGCGCTCGCGGTTCCGGTGGCGCTGCTGCGCAGGAACCTGGTGTCGACGGCCGAGTCGGTGGCGGCGCTGGGTCTGGTCCTGATGGTGCTCGACGCGTACGCCCTGCACCGGGTGGCGCTGCCGGGGACGGACGGCCTGGGGTACTCGGCGGTGGCCGCCGCGGTCCTGGCGGGCGCGTGGGCTGCGTACGGATCGGCGCTGTCCCGGCTGCGGATCCCGCTGCCGGTGGCCGTGGTCGCGGCCCAGCTGCCGCTGCCGCTGGGCGCGCTCGCGGCCGGCGGCGGCCCGACGGCCGTAGCCTGGGCGGCCCTCGTCACGGCCGCGGCGGACGCGGCGGCGGCGCTGTGGACCCGGCCGGCGGCGGTCCGGATCACGGCGGGCTCGGCGGCGACGGCCCTCGGCGGCTGGGCGCTGCTGACGGGCGGCTGGCTCTCCCTCGTCTCTCCGTGGAGCGGCGCGGCCCTCCTCCTGTCGGGCGCGGCGATCCTCCTGTACGTGGCCTGGCGCGTGCCGGCCCACGCGGCCGCGGCCGCGGCGATCGCGGGCCTGGCCGCCGTGGCCGCGGCCGGCGGACTCCTGCGCGCGGCGCTTCCCGCCGACTGGGCGGTGCCCGGGTACGTGCTGTGCGCGCTGGCCCTGGCCTCGGTGTGGCGCCTGGGCACCGCGCCGGGCACGGGCCCGGCGGCGGCCACGACGCCCGACGGCGGGACGGGCACGGCGGCGCCCGTGGACGCGCCCGGAGGCGGGCTGCCGCACGGCGGGGAGCCGGGCTCCGCGGCCCCGGCCGGCCGTCTGCCGCACGGCGTCCGGCTCGGCCTGGCGGCCGCGGGTGCGGGGGTCGCGGCGCTCGGGGTCGTGTGGGCGCTGCCGCCGGTGGTGGCGGGGCTGCTCGGTCCGGTGGGCCGTACGACGGGCGTCTGGTCGGGCGAGCACGCCGAGCGGGTCCTGACGTCGTACCCGGCGACCGCCGCCCTGGTCCTCCTGGTGGCCGGCGCCGTCCTCGCGGCCGGCTCCCGGCTCTGGGCCCGCTGCGGGGCCCTCGCCCTCACCTGGGCGCTCCTGACCGCCCTGCCGGTCTCCCTGGACCTGTCCTACCCGGTGACGCTCTCCCTCCAGCTCCTGACCACGTCGGCGGCGCTGTGGGCGGCCGTCCGTCCCGGATTCCTGACACGCGGGCTGCGCCCCGCCGAGGCGGCCGGGGCGGCGGGCGCGGCGACGGCGGGTGCCGGTGGCGCCCCGGCCGAGCCGATGGCCGGGCCGGGAGCTCCCTGGGCTCCCTGGGCTTCCTCCCCGCTGCGGTCCGCGACGGCCGGCGCCGACGCCCGTACCGCGCTCGGCTGGTGCGCGTACACCGGCGGGCTCGCGTCCGCGGTGAGCGCGGTCGGGCTGGCCCTGGACGTGCGCGGGGCGACGTTCGCGACGCTGGGCGTGCTGCTCGGGCTGTTCACGGGTGTCGCCGTGCTCGGAGCGGACGCGCGCCGGGTGGTCTCGGCCGTCGCGGCGGTGCTCGCCGCGACGGGGCTGGTGTTCGCGGCCGCGGCCGCCGGCGGGTTCGAGGACCACTGGACGGCGCTCGCGCTGCTGCTGGTCCCGGCCGCGACGGCCGCGGTCGGCTCCCGGGCGCCGCGTCCGGTGGCCCTGGCGGTGGAGATCACGGGCGGCGCCGTGGGGCTGCTCGCCCTGGGGATCGCCTCGTCCCGGCCGGCGTTCCTCGCCCTCGCCCTGGCGCTCGGCGGGGTGATCGCGGCGGCTACGGCGGTCCGGCCGGAGCGGCGGCGGTTCGCCTCGTGGACGGCGGCGGTGCTGTTCCTGCTGGCCACCTGGGTGCGCCTGGCCGTCTGGGACGTGACGACCCCGGAGGCGTACACGCTGCCGGTGACCGTGCCGGCGCTCGTGGTCGGCTTCCTGCGGCGGCGCCGGGACGCGGAGGCCTCGTCCTGGACGGCGTACGGCCCTGGTCTCGCGGCGGCGCTGCTGCCGGGCCTCGTGGCGGCGTGGACGGACCCGGAGTGGACGCGCCCGCTGGTCCTGGGGCTCGCGGCGCTCGCGGTGACGCTGCTCGGCGCGCGGTTCCGGCTCCAGGCACTGCTCGTGCTCGGCGGCGCGGTGCTGGCCCTGGTCGGACTGCACGAGCTGGCGCCGTACGTGGTGCAGGCCGTGGGCGCGCTGCCGCGCTGGCTGCCGCCGGCCCTCGCCGGGCTCCTGCTGCTCGGGGTGGGGGCCACGTACGAGCAGCGACTGCGCGACGCCCGGCGGCTACGGGAGCGGCTGGCGCGGATGCGGTGAGGAAACGCCGAAGGCCCGGAGACGGTGTTCCGTCTCCGGGCCTTCGTGCCGGGTGGTGGGCGATACTGGGATCGAACCAGTGACCCCTTCGGTGTGAACGAAGTGCTCTCCCGCTGAGCTAATCGCCCGGGCACACCCCAAACATTACCCCATGTCAGCGGGGCTCCCGAACCATTCCGAGGTCACTCGTCGATCTTCCACGGCATGACGAAGCCGAACTTCCAGAGGTAGACGCCGAGCAGGGCGGCGATGATCACCAGTCCGACGGTGGTGAGGATGATGTTCCTGCGGCGGACCTTGGGGTCGAGGGCGCGCTGGGCGGCCTCGGTGACCTTCCGCTTGGTCCAGCGGAGCACGAGCTGGGCCCAGACGAACTCGGTCGCCCAGATCGCCATGCCGCCGAAGATGACCAGCCAGCCGGGGCCGGGCAGCGGGAGCATCACCACACCGGCGCCGACCACGGCGAGTCCCACGATGAAGACGCCGACCTGCCAGCTCAGATGCAGGCCTCGGCGCGACTTGATGAACTCCGGCGCGCGGGATCCCAGCTCGGCTTCCTGGCCGTCTCCGGACTCCCCGGCGCGCTCGTCACTCTCCGCATTCATGCACCCCAACCTACCGGACCGGCGACCCCACCCGGAATGGCGGTATTACCCAAAGTTACATACGCCCATACGAGCTACCTGAACGATCACAAAACCGACAGAGGGGTTTACAACGGCACCGGAGGTGGCATGTCGATTTCGCCGACGTGCGAATCCCCGAGCGCACACTGAGCGAAAGGCCCTGGCGCTTATGAACACCACGGTCAGCTGCGAGCTGCACCTGCGCCTCGTTGTGTCGAGCGAGTCCTCACTGCCTGTACCCGCGGGCCTGCGGTATGACACGGCCGATCCCTATGCCGTGCACGCCACCTTCCACACCGGAGCCGAGGAGACGGTCGAGTGGGTCTTCGCCCGCGACCTTCTCGCCGAGGGGCTGCACCGGCCCACCGGCACAGGCGACGTCCGCGTCTGGCCATCCCGTAGTCACGGTCAGGGAGTCGTCTGCATCGCGCTGAGCTCACCCGAAGGAGAAGCCCTGCTCGAGGCCCCTGCGCGGGCTCTGGAGTCGTTCCTCAAGCGGACCGACGCCGCGGTGCCACCGGGCACCGAGCACCGGCACTTCGACCTCGATACCGAGCTCTCCCACATCCTGGCCGACAGCTGAGCCAGGCCGACAACCGCACGACGCCGTCCGACTCGGGGCGACGGCGCCGCGCGGACAGTCACACAGGCACGACATCCGGCGCTCCCACCGTGCAGCCGGCGCGGTGGCGGGCGCCGTTGTCCTTTTCCGGGGCGCGCTAAAGTCAGCGCCATTCCGCGGGCGCCCGCCCGCGGCCGGCCAGGGAGCGAATCGTGCTGATCCCCCACGACACCCGGATCGCCCTCGACACCGTCGTCGATCTGATGAACACCGCCCCCCAGGGCGGCCGCGCCGACGAGCTCGCGGACCTCCCGGGGCTGCACGCCTTCGTGCGAGCGCACAAGATCAGCGACGTGGGCGACCTCGACGAGGACGACCTGCGGGCCGTGCGGGACGTGCGCGAGAAGTTCGCGGCGGTCTTCTCCGCCCCCGAGGCCCGCATCGCGGCCCCGCTGATCAACCAGCTGGTGGCGGCGGCGGGGACCACCCCGCAGCTCACCGACCACGACGGCTACGACTGGCACGTCCACTACTTCGCGCCGGGCGCCTCCGTGGCGGACCACCTGGCGGCCGACTGCGGCATGGCGCTCGCGTTCATCGTCGTGGGCGGTGAGCAGGAGCGGCTGCGCCGCTGCGAGGCGCCGGACTGCGGCCGTGCCTTCGTCGACCTCTCCCGCAACCGGTCGCGCCGCTACTGCGACAGCCGCACCTGCGGGAACCGGCTGCACGTGGCCGCGTACCGGGCGCGCCGCAAGGAGGCGGCGGGCTGACCGCCCCGGCCGGCGCGAAGGGTCACAGCACGAAGAGATCGTGCAGGGCCGCCATCAGCAGCAGACAGCCGATCACTCCGAGGAAGATCATCAGGGGCGGCTGGGAGAGCGCGAACAGGCAGCCGCGCGGCTCGTCGACGGGGGCTTCGGGGGAGGCGGGGAGGGGTTCCCGCGAGGTATCCAGCATCTCGGGGGGATGATGGCGCACGGCGCGCCCCTGAAATCCCGCAACACGCCCCACGGCAGGGGCCGTTCATCCCATCCCGTGGATCGCGGGAACGGGAAGCGCCAGAAGTGATCAGATTCCGTGCTTCTTCAGAATCGCCTCGATGTCGCTGAAGTCGTCCCCGGAGGTCTGTCCGGCTCGCGGCTGTGCCGCGGACACTCCCCGCGGGGGCGCCGACGCGGCCGGGGCGACGGCCTTCGGCGCCGCTCCCCCGCCGGCCTCCTTGCGGCCGCCCCGGCGCCGCTCCACGGCCCGGGTGGAGAGGAAGAGCAGGAAGGCGAGGCCGAGCACGCCGAATCCGGCCCAGGCCACGGGGCTGAAGGCGGTGTCCACGATCCACTCGACGGCGCCCGTCATCACCAGGCCCAGGGGAACCAGGGCGTAGGCCGCGATCCGCGTCGCGGACAGGAAGCGCTTCCGGTAGGCCGCGATCGCGGCGATGCCCAGGCCCGCCGCGGACACCGCGGAGCAGATGGTCTCGGCGAGCATGCGGTCCTCCAGGTCCCGGGTGATACGTCCCTTCCATCCTGCACCGGGCAAGCCGTCCGGGGCCATGTCCCGAGGCCGGTCTCAGGGAGATCTCCGGGTCGGCCCGGCCGGATCTCCTCCTCAGGGAGTGCCCCGCCGGGCCGCGACGGGCCGACCGGCGGGGCGACCCCGGGTGCCGGTGAGGGAGACTGCTGTCATGAGCGACCCCACCACCGCATCCGCCTCCCCCGTCGTCCTCGAGGCGTGGTTCGACCTCCAGTGCCCCGACTGCTTCGCGGCCCTCGACGACGTCCGCGCGCTGCGCGAGCAGTACGGCGACCGGCTCGAGGTACAGCTGCGTCACTTCCCGCTGGAGAAGCACAAGCACGCGTACGCCGCCGCACAGGCCGCGGAGGAGGCCGTCGAGCAGGGCAAGGGCTGGCCGTACGTGGAGGCGCTGCTCGCCAGGACCGCCGAGCTGGGCGACCGGGGCGAGCCGGTCCTCCTGGAGGTGGCCGCCGAACTCGGCCTGGACGCCGAGGAGTTCGACACCGCACTGATCGACGGCCGGCACCTGCTGACGGTGGACGCGGACGAGGCCGAGGGCAAGGCGATCAAGGTCACCGGCACGCCGACGTACGTCATCGGCGGCGAGCGCCTGGACGGCGGCAAGAGCCAGGAGGGCCTGCGGGAGCGGATCGCGGAGATCGCCGACCGCCTCCTGAACGGCTGAGCAGCCGGGCCGGGCGGGCCATGGGTCCTGTCCGGCCATTCGCGTCGGATCAGGCCGAGCGCGCGTGCCGGGCGGCCCCGGCCCGGCGGGGATGGTCGGACAGGACCTAGCGCAGCTCCTTGGCACTGTTGACGAGGGTCGTGCGGTAGCCCAGGGACTCGTAGAGCCGGATCGCCGGGGTGTTGCCCGCGAAGACGTGCAGTCCGATCCGGGTCTCCCCGGCCTCCCGCGCGACCCGTTCGGCGAGCAGCATCAGCGCCCGGCCGTAGCCGCGGCCGCGCTGGGCCTCGTCGACCTCGATGTCGTACACGAAGGCCGCCCACACCCCCGGTTCCAGCTCGATCCGGCCGGTCCACAGGAAGCCGGCGGGCAGGCCGTCCCGGACGACGACATGGATCGCGACGCCGGGGGTGGCCAGGCCTTCGGGGAGGTACCTGCGATGGCTGTCCTCCGCCTTGGTGCGGGCCTGCTCCTCGGGGACGCCCCGGTCGATCCAGTTCTGCGCGAAGCCCGCCTTGGCCCGCGCCTCCCACTCCGCGTACTCGCCCTCGGTCATGCGCCGGACCTCGACGCCCTCCGGCAGCGCCGGAGGCTCGGCGGGCAGTTCCTTGACCATGTTGCGACTGCGCTCGGTGTAGCCGAGCGAGCGGGCCATCCGCAGGGCCGCCTCGGCGTCGGCAGGCACCGATATCTGCACCTCGACGCAGTCCCAGCCCCGCAGCACCTCCTCGGAGGCGAGCGCGGCGACCGTGCCGCGCCCACGCCGCCGGTCCGGCTCGTCGACCCGGAGCTCGTCGATCACTCCCGACGCGGCCCCGAAACGAAGGTCGGTCGAGAGTCGGACGGAGCCGACGCGACGACTGTTCACACACACGTCGTAGATCCGGGAACGGCCGCCGTCGGGCGTCTGCTGAAGCGGCTCGGCCGGCCGCAGGGTGGTGGTCATCAGAGGAGTTCTACCCAGCCCCGGGCCGTCCGTCATCCGATTTTGCGGCCGCGTTCGGAGCGGCCCCGGGGGTGTCCGTCGGTCGGGCCGGCACGCGGCCCGACCGACGGCAGGCCCTAGGCGAGGCGCGGGTCCCGGTCGCGCGCCGCGCGCTCGTCGAAGATCCGCATCGCCTTGGCGGTGACCGGGCCGGGCGCGTCGGTCAGCTCCCGCCCGTCCACCCGGTGGACGCCCTGGACGTCGCGGAGGGTGGAGGTCAGGAAGATCTCCTCGGCGGTCTCCAGGACGTCGAACGGCAGGTCGGCCTCCTCCGCGCCGGTCCACTCCACCGCGAGGGCGCGGGTGATGCCCGCGAGGCAGCCGGAGGAGACCGGCGGGGTGAGGATCCGGCCGTCGACCACGACGAAGACGTTGGAGCCGGTGCCTTCGCAGAGCCTCCCCACCGTGTTGGCGAAGAGCGCCTCGGAGGCGCCCTGCTCGCGCGCCCTGGCGAGGGCGACGACGTTCTCGGCGTACGAGGTGGTCTTGAGTCCGGTCAGGGCGCCGCGCTCGTTGCGCGTCCAGGGCACGGTGATCACCGCGGTGGAGTCGGCGCGACGGCCGGTCTCGCCGAGGGCGACGACGAGACCCGCGCCGGAGTCGCCCCGCTCCGAGCCGAGCGGGGAGAGCCCGCCGGTGTACGTGATGCGGAGCCGGCCGAGTTCCACCGGGTTGGCGTCGAGCACGGCGGCGACGGCGCGGCGGACCTCGTCGAGGTCCGGGTCGGGGAGGCCCAGACCACGGGCGGAGCGGGTGAGGCGCTCCAGGTGGAGGGTGAGAGCAAACGTTTCACCGCGCTCGGTCCTGACCGTCTCGAAGATGCCGTCGCCGACGGTAAGCCCGTGGTCCAGTACGGAGACCCGGGCTTCCCGCTCGTCGTACAGCCCGCCGTTGACCCACAGTCTCATCGAGAACCGACCTTTCCACTCGCCTCACGGGCGCCCGCCTCATAGGCGCCCGACGCTATCGCGACCAGCCGGGCGGCCTTCAGCTCGGTCTCCTCCCATTCCCGCTCGGGGTCGGACCCCCAGGTGATCCCGGCGCCGGTGCCGAAGCGGAGCACGCCCTCGGGGCGGTCGATCCAGAAGGTGCGTATGCCGACGGCCAGCTGCGCGGTGCCCGCGTCGGCGTCGACCCAGCCGACGCCGCCGCAGTACGGGCCCCGGGGCGCCGTCTCCAGCGCCTCGATGATCCGCAGGGCGCTGGACTTGGGGGCCCCGGTGACGGAGCCGGGCGGGAAGGTCGCGCCGAGCAGTTCGGGCCAGCCGGCGTCCTCGCGCAGGACGCCGGTGACCGTGGAGACGAGGTGGACCAGGCCGGGATGCTCCTCCAGCGCGCAGAGGGCGGGGACGGCGACGGAGCCGGTCTCGCTGACGCGCCCCAGGTCGTTGCGGACCAGGTCGACGATCATGACGTTCTCGGCGTGGTCCTTGGGGAGCAGGTCGGCGGCGGTCCGTCCGGTTCCCTTGATGGGCCCGGAGGAGATCAGGGCGCCCTCCTGGCGGAGGTAGAGCTCGGGGGACGCGGTCGCGATCTCCACGCCGTGGGCCGGCAGCCGGATCGTTCCGGCATAGGGAGCGGGATTGCCCCGGGCGAGCAGTGCCGTGAGGGCGTCCACGTCGGCGGCGGCCGGGTCCGGCAGCGGCGCGGTCAGGACGCGGCAGAGGTTCGCCTGGTAGACCTCGCCGCGCGCGATGTGTTCGCGCACCCGGCGCACACCCGCGATGTACGCGGCGCGGTCGAGCGAGGACGTCCAGTCACCGGCGGCGGGACCGCGCCAGGCGCCCGGGACGGGCGTGGGGACCGCTTCGCGCCGCACGTCTCCGAAGCGGGCGCAGGTGAGGCGCCCTTCGAAATCCGCGCAGACGGCCCAGAAGCCGGCGGAGTCCAGGGCCTCGGGGTCGTGGGTGACGTCCCGGAGGTCGGTCGCGACGAGGCCGCCGAAGCGGGCCAGAGGAGCAAGGTCGTGCACGCATCGAGTCTAGGGGCTGGCTTACGGGTCGGGCCGGATCAGGGAGTGGGGCCCGGGGCGGGCGATCGCAAGGCGGAGGAGGGAGTCGACGCGGGCGCCGCCACCGACGACGACGCGGTGTCCGGCACCGTGCCTCCTCGGGCCGCGGTCGGCGGCCGTGACTCCGGGCCGTCTCCACGGGGGCTCCGAGCCACGCCGGGAACACGGCGAGTGAACGCCACGGGAACCCTGCGGGGTGCCCGGTCGGCCGGGTCGGTCGCCTCGCAGGTCAGCACGCTGCGGAAACGCGTTTTTGTACTGGCCCAGGAATCCGCTAGAGTTCAACACGTCGCCGGGACGCGCAAGCGGAACGGAAACGACAAGCGGACGTGGCTCAGTTGGTAGAGCATCACCTTGCCAAGGTGAGGGTCGCGAGTTCGAATCTCGTCGTCCGCTCGATGTGGGGGATCTTCCCGAACCCCCGTATTCACTCCTGGTGGAGTGGCCGAGAGGCGAGGCAACGGCCTGCAAAGCCGTCTACACGGGTTCAAATCCCGTCTCCACCTCCAAGGACGATTAGCTCAGCGGGAGAGCGCTTCCCTGACACGGAAGAGGTCACTGGTTCAATCCCAGTATCGTCCACTGGACCTTCGGGTCCTGGGTCTTAGGATCCCCCGCGCGATTAGCTCAGCGGGAGAGCGCTTCCCTGACACGGAAGAGGTCACTGGTTCAATCCCAGTATCGCGCACACAGTTCACGCGCCTCCGGGTGCGTCCCGCGCGATTAGCTCAGCGGGAGAGCGCTTCCCTGACACGGAAGAGGTCACTGGTTCAATCCCAGTATCGCGCACGCAGTACAGGCACCCACAGGTGCGTCCCGCGCGATTAGCTCAGCGGGAGAGCGCTTCCCTGACACGGAAGAGGTCACTGGTTCAATCCCAGTATCGCGCACCATACGAAGCCCCCGGCCGCCTTGCGGTCGGGGGCTTCCGCGTACCCGTCCGCGGGTGGACGGCGGTCGGCGCCCGGGGGCGCCGACCGGTCCCGTCAGGACGGGATCAGGAGGAGAAGAGCATCCGCCCGAAGCCACGCTGGCGGTAGTGACCGCCACCGTGGTGGCCGCCGTGGTGCGGGGCGCCCCAGGCCGGGGCGGCGGGCTGCGCCGGGTAGGCCGGCGGGGCGGGCGGGGCCTGCTGGGCCCACTGGGACTCCAGGCGGGTCAGGGCCTCCAGCTCGCCGAAGTCCAGGAATATGCCTCGGCAGCCGCTGCACTGCTCGATCTGGACGCCGTTGCGGTTGTACGTGTGCATGGCCGCATGGCACTTGGGACACTGCATGCTCGGCTCAACTCCCTGACATCGCCGTTCGAATGGTGGCCTTACCTTACGTGGACGCCGTATCGGCCGAGTCGGTTCGATGTCCCGCGATACGCGCACAAGTGTCGATCATCACGATTTCCACCTCGTCCAACTCCCGTTGCTCCGCCGTCGCCTTGGCCACGGCCAGCGCGGCGGTCTGCACCGTCAGGGCCCGCGCCGGCACGTCGAGACGCACCCATGGATCGGCCCCCACGGCCGGGCCTCCCGCCTCCTGGTACGCGCCGAGGAACCGCGACCACACCTCCGGGGGCAGGATGCCCGCCGCGAACCACGCCGCGGGCCGGGCCAGATCCCACGCCGGGTCGCCGAGACCGACGTCGTCGATGTCGATCAACCGCCACCGCCCCGGCGACCGGCCCGCCACGGCCGCGCCGTCGCGGACCAGCTGCCCGAGGTGGAAGTCGCCGTGGCAGAGGGTGCGGACGCCGTCCGCGCGACCGCTCTGACCGGTACCGGGGACGCCGCCGCGGTCACGGTCACGGTCGGGAAGCGTGTGCCAGGCGCCGAGTACGGTGGCGGTCGCCGGATGGCCGGGTGCCGCGCGGACCATCCGGTCCACGGCGAGCCGCGCCTTCACCGGGGCCCGCATCTCCGGCAGGCCCTCCGACGAGCCGCCCGGCGGCGGCGTCCGGTGGAGCACGGCGAGGAGGCGGGCCGCCTCCTCCCAGGGGGCGGCGTCCGGGTCCGCCGGGTCGACGGGAGGCCCGTACGGCCAGACCGTCACGGGGCGGCCGCCGAATCCGTCCCGCGCACCGGGACCTGTGCTCGCGCGCGGGAGCGGGAGCGGGAGCGGCGGCAGGAAGACACCGGCGGCGTCCGCGTGCCCGGCGAGCGCGAGCCGGGCCCGGTGGGCCTGCGGATCGGTGTCCGGGGCGTGCGCCTTGACGACGAGCGCCCCGTGCCGCACCACGGTCCCGTCGTCCCGGTCGGCGAGCACTCCCACGACTCCGCTCGGGCAGTGACAGGACCCGCCGGCCCCGTGGGCCGCCTCCCGCGCGACGGCGGCGAGGCGGTCGAGCGAAACGGGCGGCCTGGGCGGGGGCAGGGTCGGCTCGGGTGGGTTCGGGGCGGTGGAGTCCACGCCGGGAGCGTACGTCGTCGGGGCCCGCCGCCACTCCCCCGGCTGCCGTCGCGGGCGAGGAAGGCCGGAGGAAGATGCGCGAGGCCCTACGACGGTCCCCCGGCCGCCGCGGCGGGCGAGGAAGGCCGGAGGGAAAGCGCGAGGGCCGGTCAGCTCCCCAGCTGACCGGCCCCACGCTGCCGTCCGCCGCACCCCCGTCCCCACGGGGCTGATGGCCGGATGTCCCGACCCGGGCCGCTCTCCCGGGTCCGGGGCGCCGCTCAGCGCCCCAGCATCACGCCCACGGACGACGCCTGTGTGACCACCGCGTCCCAGCCGCCGAAGACGACTACGAGCAGGGCCGCGAGAGGGAGGACCATGGCGGTGGCCACCAGGGGGTGGCGCTGGCTCGAAGGCCGGGTGCTCGTCCGCGGTGCCGTGAAGGCCATGGGTCCTCTCCTGTCGTGTCCGGCGCGGCGGGTGCGTGACCTCGGGGGACGAGTGCTGCACCCACCGCTTGATCTCAAGACTAGGGAGCGGGGAGCGCCGGGACGTCATGCCCGCGTACCGACTTGCGGGCCTCCCGGAGGATGACACCCGCCCGTGCGGCGTACTCCCCTGGGTGGAGACGGCTGCTCCGATCCCGGGGTCTTCCCGGAGGGGTCGGGGTGGCGGCGTGACTTCGCTCACTTCGCGGGGTGCGATCCGCGGACCGTGCCGGGCCGGACCGCCGGACGGGCCGGCGGGCCGACTCGCGCCGTATGCGACACGGCGTCAAATAGGTTTCCGGCAACGGGTGTTGGAAAGTGCCGCCGTCCCGTGCGGACCCGTGGTGCTCCCGTCAGCACTGACAATCGATCCCGGAGGAGGGCGCGGCCTATGAGCGCGTGCGGGCGCCACTACGTAAGCTGTGCCACGTCGAACGGACGAGGGGACGGACATGGCGATGATGCGGCTCCGGCGCGAGGATCCGCGGATCGTCGGGTCGTTCCGGCTCCACCGCAGGCTCGGGGCCGGCGGGATGGGCGTCGTGTACCTGGGGTCCGACCGGCGCGGCCAGCGGGTGGCGCTGAAGGTGATCCGGCCCGATCTGGCCGAGGACCAGGAGTTCCGCTCGCGGTTCGCGCGCGAGGTATCCGCCGCCCGGCGGATCCGCGGCGGTTGTACGGCCCGGCTCGTGGCCGCCGACCTGGAGGCCGAGCGCCCCTGGTTCGCGACCCAGTACGTGCCCGGCCCCTCGCTGCACGACCGGGTGGCCGAGGAGGGCGGGCTGCGCGCCGCCGACGTCGCCTCGATCGGGGCCGCGCTCTCGGAGGGCCTGGTCGCCGTCCACGAGGCCGGGGTGGTGCACCGCGACCTCAAGCCGTCGAACATCCTGCTCTCCCCCAAGGGCCCCCGCATCATCGACTTCGGCATCGCGTGGGCCACCGGGGCGAGCACCCTCACCCATGTGGGCACGGCGGTGGGTTCACCGGGCTTCCTCGCTCCCGAGCAGGTGCGCGGCGCGGCGGTGACGCCGGCGACCGACGTGTTCTCGCTCGGTGCCACCCTGGCGTACGCGGCGATGGCGGACTCGCCGTTCGGGCACGGCAGTTCCGAGGTCATGCTGTACCGCGTGGTGCACGAGGAGCCCCAGCTGCACGGGGTGCCGGACGCGCTGGCGCCGCTGATCCGGGCCTGCCTGGCGAAGGATCCCGAGGACCGGCCCAGCACGCTCCAGCTGTCGATGCGGCTCAAGGAGATCGCGGCGCGCGAGGCGCAGGGGCTGCCGGTCGCGCGTCCGCCCGCGCAGCGGGAGCGGACCGAGGAGCGGAGCCCCGTACGGCCGACGGAGCGGTACACCGAGCGTGACACGCGCGGTCGTGACGCGGAGCGCGGGGCGGACCGCGACCGGGGCGCCGAGCGGGGTGCGGACCGTGACCGGACGGCCGGGCGTGGTCCTGGGCCGTCGTCCCGGCCGTCGGGGGGCTCGCGGACCGGTGGCTCGCGCCCCCAGCCGCGTACCGGCACCAGGCCCGGCGCCCGCTCGACGTCGACGGGCCGCCGGCCGGCCAACCCGCGTCTGCTGCGCCAGCGGCTGTTCGTCTTCGTGGTCGTGACGCTGGTCGTGGCCCTGGGGATCGCCGCGGCCCAGGCCCTGCAGGGTTAGGAAGCGCCCGGCGGGTGGGACCCGCCGGGGCTCAGGACTCCGGGCGGCCCGTGGCCACCGCGTAGAAGGCGACCGCGGCGGCGGCTCCCACGTTGAGCGAGTCGACGCCGTGGGCCATGGGGATGCGGACCCATTCGTCGGCGGCGCGCAGCGCCTGCGTGGAGAGGCCGTCGCCCTCCGCGCCGAGCATCAGGGCCACCCGGTCCAGCTTGTGAGGGGCGGCCTCGTCGATGGAGGTCGCCTTCTCGGCCGGGGTGAGGGCGAGGAGCTTGAACCCGGCCTCCCGTACGGCCTCCAGGCCTCGGGGCCAGGTGTCGAGGCGGGCGTACGGGACGGAGAAGACCGCGCCCATCGAGACCTTCACCGAGCGCCGGTAGAGCGGGTCCGCGCAGTCCGGGGAGAGCAGGACGGCGTCCATGCCGAGGGCGGCGGCGCTGCGGAAGATCGCGCCGATGTTGGTGTGGTCGTTGACCGACTCCATGACGACCACGCGCCGGGCGCCGACGAGCAGTTCGGCGGCGTCCGGGAGCGGCTTGCGCTGCATGGAGGCGAGCGCGCCGCGGTGCACGTGGTAGCCGGTGACGCGTTCCGCGAGGTCGGGCTGGATCGCGTACACCGGCGCCGGGACCTCGTCGATGACGTCCCGCATGACGTCGACCCACTTGGCGGAGAGCAGCATCGACCGCATCTCGTACCCCGCCTGCCGGGCGCGGCGGATGACCTTCTCGCCCTCCGCGATGAACAGCCCCTCGGCCGGTTCGCGTCTGCGCCGGAGCTCGACGTCGGTCAGGCCCGTGTAGTCGCGCAGGCGCGGGTCGTCGGGGTCGTCGATCGTGATGAGTTCGGCCACGAGGTGATACTGCCTTGTCCGGGGTGTGGTGCCAATGTGTCGAGGGGCCTGGTTACCCCTGGTTACGCCGTGCGGGCGCTCCCGGGGTCACTTCACCAGCTTGTCGGGCCCCTCGGTGACGACCTCGCCGACGACGATGACGGCCGGCGGACGGACCTCCTGCGCCCTGACGGTCTCGGCGACCGTCGCGAGCGTGGCGTCCACCCGGCGCTGGGTCGCCGTGGTGCCCTCCTGGATCAGGGCCAGCGGGGTGTCGGGGCTCTTGCCGTGCGCGACCAGCGCCTCGGCGATCTTCCCGATCTTGTCGACGCCCATGAGGATGACGAGGGTGCCGGTGAGCTTCGCGAGCGAGGCCCAGTCGACGAGCGAGCGCGGGTCGTCGGGAGCGACGTGGCCGCTGACCACCGTGAACTCGTGCGCCACGCCCCGGTGCGTGACCGGGATGCCGGCCGCGCCGGGGACCGAGATGGAGCTGGAGATGCCCGGGACGACCGTGCAGGAGATGCCCTCGGCGGCGAGCGCCTGCGCCTCCTCCATGCCCCGGCCGAAGACGAACGGGTCGCCGCCCTTGAGGCGGACGACGGACTTGCCGGCCTTCGCGTGCTCGATGAGCGCGTTGTTGATGGCCTCCTGGGCCATGAACCGGCCGTACGGGATCTTCGCCGCGTCGATCACCTCGACGTGCGGGGGCAGTTCGTCGAGGAGGTCGCGGGGGCCGAGCCGGTCGGCGATGACCACGTCGGCCTCGGCGAGCAGCCGGCGGCCGCGCACCGTGATGAGGTCCGGGTCGCCGGGGCCGCCGCCGACCAGCGCGACGAACGGGGCGCGGGTGCGGTGCACGGGCGCGGCGATCGAACCGTCGCGGAGGCCCTCGACGATCGCGTCGCGCACGGAGGCGGAGCGGCGGGGGTCGTGGCCGGTGAGCACGGCGACGGTGACGCCGGCGTCGCGGCCGGTGGCCGGGGTCCAGGCCGTGGCCGCCTCGGCGTCGTCGGCGCGCACGCACCAGGTGCGGGTCCGCTCGGCCTCCGCGGAGGCGGCGGCGTTCGACGCCGGGTCCGTGGTGGCGACCAGCGCGTACCAGGTGTCGGCGAGGTCTCCGTCCTCGTACCGCCGCCGGGTCCAGGTGATCTCGCCGGCCTCGGCCATCGCCTCGACGGAGGGGGTGGCCGACGGGGAGATCAGCGTGATGTCGGCGCCCGCGGCGATCAGCGCGGGGAGCCGGCGCTGGGCGACCTGGCCGCCGCCGAGGACGACGACGCGGCGGCCGGCGAGGCGCAGTCCGACGGGGTAGGCGGGGTGCTCGGGGTGCGCGGCGGGCTCGGCCATGGGTGAGCGGCTCCTCGGAAGGACGTGTACGGGGGCCGCTGCTGCGGTGGAGCGGCTGGTGGGGCGCGTTGTGTGCCCCACGATATCGGTGACCTGCGGGCGGCAGGGTGTGACGGATCTCCCGGCGACCGGGGGCGTGGTCGTGTTCCGGGGCCGGTTCGGGGACGGCGGGCTCCACGGCGTACGAGCGCCTCGGGCGGAGCCCTGCGAGAGGCGCGGGGCAGCGCGTCGGCACGCGTCCCGGACAGCGGCCCGCTCGTCGCCCCGCCCGCCCCGCCCGCCGGGGCGGGCGGGGCGACGAGCCGGGTGGTGCCTACTTCTCGGTGACGCCGGCCGAGTCGAACGTGGCGACCTCGTGCATCGCGCGGGCCGCGCTCTGCACCAGCGGGAGCGCGAGCAGTGCGCCCGTGCCCTCGCCGAGGCGGAGGTCCAGGTCGACCAGGGGGCGCAGGCCCAGCTTGTTGAGGGCCGCGACGTGGCCGGGCTCGGCGCTGCGGTGACCGGCGATGCAGGCCGCGAGCGACTCGGGCGCGATGGCCCGGGCGACGAGTGCCGCCGCGCCGGTGGAGACGCCGTCCAGGATGACCGGGGTGCGCAGCGAGGCGGCGCCCAGGATCAGGCCGACGAGCGCCGCGTGCTCCAGGCCGCCGATCGCCGAGAGGACGCCGATCGGGTCCGCCGGGTCCGGCTTGTGCAGGTCGAGGGCGCGGCGCACCACGTCGACCTTGCGGGCGTGCGTCTCGTCGTTGATGCCGGTGCCGCGGCCGGTGACCTCGGCGGCGTCGACGCCGGTGTAGACCGAGATGAGCGCGGCGGACGCGGTGGTGTTCGCGATGCCCATCTCACCGGTGAGGATCGCCTTGTTGCCCGCCGCGACGAGGTCGCGGGCGGTCTCGATGCCGACCTCGATCGCGGCCAGCACCTCCTCGCGGGTCATCGCGAGACCGGTGGTGAAGTCGCCGGTGCCCGGGCGGACCTTGCGGGGCAGGAGTCCGGGGGTGGCCGGGAGCTCGGAGGCCACGCCGACGTCGATGACGCAGACCTCGGCGCCGACCTGGTTCGCGAAGGCGTTGCAGACCGCTCCGCCGCCGAGGAAGTTCGCGACCATCTGGCCGGTCACCTCCTGCGGCCAGGGGGTGACGCCCTGGGCGTGGACGCCGTGGTCGCCGGCGAAGATCGCGACGGCCGCGGGCTCCGGGATCGGCGGCGGGCAGATCCGGGAGAGTCCGGAGAGCTGGGCGGAGATGATCTCCAGCATGCCGAGCGCGCCGGCCGGCTTGGTCATCCGCTTCTGCCGCTCCCAGGCCTCGCCGAGCGCCTTGGCGTCCAGCGGGCGGATGTGGGCGACGGTCTCCTGGAGCAGGTCGTGCGGCTCCTCGCCGGGCAGGGCGCGGCGGCCGTACGTCTCCTCGTGGACGACCCAGGCCAGCGGACGGCGCTTGGACCAGCCCGCCTGGGCCAGCTCGGGCTCGTCCGGGAACTCGTCGACGTATCCCACGCAGAGGTACGCGACCACTTCGAGGTGCTCGGGAAGGCCGAGGGCACGGACCATCTCGCGCTCGTCGAAGAAGCTGACCCAGCCGACGCCCAGGCCCTCGGCGCGGGCCGCGAGCCAGAGGTTCTCGACGGCGAGCGCCGAGGAGTACGGGGCCATCTGCGGCTGCGTGTAGCGGCCGAGGGTGTGGCGGCCGCCCCGGGTGGGGTCGGCGGTGACGACGATGTTGACCGGGGTGTCGAGGATGGCCTCGATCTTCAGTTCCTTGAACTGCTTCGCCCGGGCCTTCGGCAGCGACTTGGCGTAGGCCTCGCGCTGGCGCTGGGCCAGTTCGTGCATCGTCTGCCGGGTCTCGGCGGAGCGGATGACGACGAAGTCCCAGGGCTGCGAGTGGCCGACGCTGGGGGCCGTGTGGGCGGCCTCCAGGACGCGGAGCAGCACCTCGTGCGGGATCGGGTCGGAGCGGAAGCCGTTGCGGATGTCGCGGCGCTCGCGCATCACGCGCAGGACGGCCTCGCGCTCGGCGTCGTCGTAGCCGGGGGCGGGGGCGCCGGGCGCCTCCTCCGCGGCGGGGTCCTCGTCGGCGACAACCGCCGCCTCGGGGGCCTCGGCGACGACCGCGGCCTCGGGGGCGGCGACCGCGTCCGCCGCGGACTCGGGGGCGACGGCGGCCTCGGGCTCCGCGGGGGTCGCGAGGGCCTCGGGGACTTCCGCCGGGGTCGCGACGGGCCGGTCCGCTTCGGCGGTCACGGCCACGGTCACGGCCTCGGCCGGCTCGGCGACCTGGGCCGCCGGAACCTCGGCGGCCTCGACCGGCGCCGCCTCCTCGACGGGCGCGGCGGGCTGCTCGGCGACCGGGGCGGCCTCGGGAGCGGCCTCCGGCTCCGGGGCCTGCTCCAGGGTCTCCGGCACGGTCTCGACGACGGCCGGGGCCTCGTCGGCGACCGCCTCGGCGGCCTCCTCCGGAGTGTGCTCCGCCGGCGCCTGCGCGGCGGGGACGGCTTCGGCGACGGGCTCCGCGACGACCTCGACGGGCTCCGCGACGGCCTCGGGGACGACCTCGGCGGCGGCCTCGGTCGGCTGCTCCGCGACGGCGACGGGCTCGGGCTGCGCCTCCGGCGCCGGCTCGGCCTCGGGGGTGCCTTCCTCGGCCTCCACGACGTCCGCGGGGACGGGGGCCTCGGCGGCGGGCTCGCCCTCGCGCGGCGCGGGCACGGTGGCCTGGGCGTCGACGGCCACGGGGGCCGTGTCCGGCGTCTCGGCGACGGCTTCGGGGGCGGGCTCCGGGACGACCTCGGCGGCGGGCTCCGCGACGGCGGACGCGGGGGCCTCGGCCTCGGCGTGCTCGGGGGCCGGGGACGGCTCCGGGGTCTCCGCGACCGCCTCGGCGGCCGCGACCGGCGCCAGGTGCGGAGCGGTCGGGACGGTGCCCTCGACCTGCACGAACCGGCCGGTCGACGGGACGACCGTTTCTGCGGGGACGGCGGCGGGGGGCGCCGCGGCCTCCTGCGGCTGCGCGGCCCACGGCTCGGCGCCCTGCGGGGCGAGCTGCTGGTCCTGCGGGATGTCGAAGTACTCGGGGCCGGTGGTGGGCGGTCCCGGGTTCCGTACGGGGACGGGCGCGGGCTCGGTGGCCACGACCGGGACGGCCTGCGGGGCCGGGGCGGGCGCGGCGGCCGGACCGCGGTCGGCCAGCGAGAGCACGACGCCACCCGTCGCGTCGGGCACGGGCGGGCCCATGTGCAGCGGGCGCCGGGCGGGCGCCGGGGTCGGGGCGGCACCGGGCGGCGGCACGCGGACGCCGCCGAGGTCGACGGAGCCGGTGTCCCGGCCCGCGGCCTCGTGCGCGCCGGTGTCGAGGATGCCGGGCTCGTATCCGTGGTCGGTGACGACCTGCTCGTAGGCCGCGGGGACGCCGTGCGCGGGAGTGCCCGCGGGGTGGCCGAGCGGCACGCCCTGCGGCGGGGTCTGGCCCTGCGGGGCGGTCAGCACGTCGGCGAGGGCGACGGAGTCGGGGAGGGGGCCCGTGAGCGGGTCCGGCAGGGGGCCGGTGAGCGGGTCGCCCAGCGGGGCGGCCGGCTGCGGAACGCCCTGGTGCGGCGCCGCCTGGTTCGGGACCACGGGAGCGACCGGCGGGGCCGGTACGGCGACCGGCGGCGCGGGCACGAAGCCCGGCGGGTGCTCGCTCCAGGCGCCCTGGGCGCCCGGCATCAGCAGCACGTCGTCGTCGTCGGTGGTGTGCCCGGAGGGGTCCAGGAAGGTGTACGCGCCCGGTGCGGGGATGCCCGGCTGCTCGACCATGCCTGCGTTCTCCGGCAGTCCCTCGCCCGGGACCTGGCCGGTGTCCGTCATGCGTACCCCTCGCCCATCGGTTGTGCTCCTTCAGACCTGCGCCCGTCGACAACAACGAGCGCGCGCGCCGCGCGGCACGAAGAACACGCGGACACCCACTCATTGTCGCGGTCCTGTGCCATCGTGGCAGGAAGATCCGCCACGGTGCGCTGTGGACTGCGCCACGTCGCGCGGTCCCCCCTTGCCCCGCAGCACATCAGTGGCAGAAAGCCACCACCAATTCAGGACATTGACGCACAGAGCATCGAACGTCCAGGCGCGGTACAACAATCGGCCAGCCTACCCTGCCCCGGGCGGGCGGCCGGGTCACGGGTGGGATCCGCCCGGCGTGGCCGGGGCCGGACCGGCCCCGGTCCGGCGGGCGGGACCCAGGGGTGTCCTGCCGGTCAGGCCCGACCGGCAGGACGCCGTCTAGACCGACGCCGGCCTGCGGCCGGACAGCAGGAAGACGACCGAACGCTCGCGTTCCGACCAGTCGGAGGGGTCGAGGCCGACGGTCTGGAGCAGGAGGCTCTCGACGGCGTAGCCGCCGTCGGCGAGGGCGGCGCCGATGGCCTCGGCCTCGTCGCGGGTGGAGGCGTGGGCGACGATGCGTTCCGGGCGACGGTCGGCGCAGGCCCGGACGACGGGGACCCCGCCCCCGGCGACCCGTACGACGTCGGGTTCGGGCAGGCGCTCCAGGACGTGCGGGGCGCTGCCGCGGACGGCCTGGAGGAGGACGCCGTGGCGGCGGGCGGCCGCCTCGGTGCGGGCGCAGGCCGACGGGTCGGTGTCCACGGCGATGACGGCGGCGCCGAAGCGGGCGGCCTCGACGGCGAAGGCGCCGCCCGCGCAGCCGATGTCCCAGACGAGGTCGCCGACGCGGGGGCCGAGCCGGGCCAGTTGCGCGGCGCGCAGGGCGGGGTCCTCGCCCGCCGCGGTGCGCGCCCCCGCGGGTGCGGCGGTGTCGGGGGCCGGGCCGGCCGTGGGACTGGCGGGCCCGCGGCCGTACTCCTGGGGGGCGTACTCCTCGGTGGGCAGTCCCCAGCCGCGTACGGGCCGGGCGGCCGGGTCCTGGCCCGTCAGCCAGGTGCCGCCGGGGGTGGCGGCGCCGGTGGTGCCGCCGCCGATGACGAGGACGACGTTCGGGTCGCGCCAGACGTGGTCGGCGGCCTTGTCGGAGGTGAGGACGGATACCTGTTCGCGGTCGGTGCCGAGCTCCTCGCAGACGACGAAGGTGCGGTGGACGCCTTCGAGGAGGAGGGCGAGCTCGGCGGGTCCGGCGCCGGGCGAGGTGAGGACGGCGACCTTGGGGTGGGCGCGGCAGACGTTCACGGCGCGCCGCAGGGTGCGCTGGTGGGCGACGACGACGCGGGCGTCCTCCCAGGGCATGCCGGCCCGGGCGAAGGCGGCGGCGACGGCGGAGACGGCGGAGACGACCTCGATCTCCAGGCCGTACTCGGGGGCGCGCAGGGTGCGGACCACGCCGAAGAAACCGGGGTCGCCGTCGGCGAGTACGACGGCGGTGCCGCGGTGTCCCGCGATGCGGCGGGCGGCGAGGTCGACGCTGCCGAGGCGGATGCGTTCGGCGTCGGGCGGGACCTCGGGCAGCGCCAGGTGGTGGGCGGCGCCGGCCACCAGGGTGGCGGCGGAGAGAGCGGACCTGGCCGCCGCGGTGAGGGGCGATCCGTCCCAGCCGATCACCGTGACGCGGTCGGCCATCGTCGTCTGTCTCCTGTGGTGTTGTCGCAGGTCGGGGGCGTGCCGAGCGTACCCCGGGATCGTCCCGGGGGCTCAGCTCCAGTCGGTGTAGGAGGAGTACCCGGCTTCGGCCATCTGGTCGGCGACGCCGTCGAGGTCCTCGGGGAGGAGGCCCCAGACGATGAAGTCGGTGCGCAGGTCGGTCCAGCTGCCGTCCTCGGTGCGGGTGCGGGCTATGCAGGCGTTGCGCAGGACGCCCTCGCTGATGCAGCCGATCTTCTGGGCGACCTGCTGGGACGCCGTGTTGTCGGCCGCGGTGCGCAGTTCGATGCGCTCGAACCCCTGGTCGCCGAAGAGCCACTGGGCGGTGGCGAGCGCGGCCTCGGAGGCGTATCCCTCGCCTCGGGCCCAGGGGGCGATGATGTAGGACATCTCGGTGGAGCGGACGCGCCAGTTCGTGTTGCCCAGCTGGACGACGCCCACCGGACGCTGGGTCAGGAACTCGGTGACGGCGAGGTCGAGACCCCGGCCGGCGGCGCGTTCGGCGGGGGCGTACTCGGTGATCCACTGGCGGGCGGCGGTCTCGGTGAAGGGCTGGGGCACGGCCGTCCAGGCGGCGACCATCTCGTCGTTCATCATCTCGGCGAGGGCGGGGGCGTCCGCCTCTTCGAGCGCGCGCAGCACCAACCGGTCCGTGTTGATGGAGATGTCCGGAAAGGTGGTAGTCATGCGCAGCTCCATGCCGTGGACCGTCCGAATCGACCGTGAACGCACAGCATGCAGCATGCGACCGTCGGTGCGCATGGCCGGGTGGGGTGTCGGGCGGGTACGGCGAAGGCCCCGCGCACCGGACGGGATGCGGGGGCCTTCTGCACAAGGACTGTACGGGGGACCGGGTCTGACGGGCCCTCGGACGGCGGGGCCGGTCGCGGACGTTACTTGACCGCGCCGAAGGCCGGGATGACCGAGCCCTTGTAGGTGTCCTCGATGTACTTCTTCACCTCGGGCGAGTTGAGGAGCTCGGCGAGCTTCTGCACGCGGGCGTCCTTCTCGTTGCCCTCCTTGACGGCGAGGAAGTTGGCGTACGGGTTGTCGTCGGCCTTCTCCAGGACGAGGGCGTCCTTCGCCGGCTCGAGCTTGGCCTCGATGGCGTAGTTGCCGTTGATGACGGCGGCGTCCACGTCGTTCAGGGCGCGGGGCACGGTGGCGGCCTCCAGCTCCTTGAACTCCAGGCCCTTCTTGTCGGTGATGTCGGACAGCTTGGCGTTGGTGCCGACGCCCGGCTTGACGGTGATCAGGCCGTTCTCGGCGAGCAGCTGGAGCGCGCGGCCGCCGTTGGTGGTGTCGTTCGGCACGGCGATGGTCTGGCCGGGCTTGATGTCCTTCACCGACTTGAGGCTCTTGGAGTAGAGGCCCAGCGGCTCCAGGTGGACGTTGACCACCGGGACGACGTGGGTGCCGTTCTTCTGGTTGAAGTCGTCGAGGTACGGCTTGTGCTGGAAGAAGTTGGCGTCGACCTGGCCGGACTCGGTGGCGGTGTTCGGCAGGACGTAGTCCGTGAACTCCTTCACCTCCAGCTTCAGGCCGGCCTTCTCGGCCAGGTTGTCCTTGACGTAGTTGAGGATGTCGGCGTGCGGCGTCGGGGACGCGGCGACGACGAGCGGCTTGTCGGCCGCGCCGGCCTTGTCCTTGGAGGAGGACGGGTCCGAGGAGGTGCCGCAGGCGGTGAGGCCGAGGGCGAGGGCGGCGGTGGCGGCGATACCGGCGGTGAGCTTGATGTTCTTACGCACGAAGAGTGCCTCTTTCCGGTGGTGCGGTGGACGCCTGGACAACAAGTCCGGGCTGTTTCTTCGAAGGACGAAGTCTGGGTGGCCGGGGAGCCGTTACGCGGTACGGCCCCGGCGGTCGAGGAGTCGGACGACTCCGTCGCCGATGAGCTGGACGACGGTCACGATCAGGACCAGGACGACGACGGTGACCAGCATGAAGGTGGTGTCGAAGCGCTGGTATCCGTAGGTGACGGCCTTGGAGCCGAGGCCTTCGCCGCCGACGGCGCCGGCCATCGCCGAGTAGCCGATGAGCACGATCACGGTGGTGGTGACGGCCGAGATCAGCGAGGGCAGCGCCTGCGGGAGCAGCACCTTGCGGACGATGGTGGGGATGCCGCCGCCCATGGCCTGGACGGCCTCGACGAGCCCGTGGTCGACCTCGCGGACGGCGGTCTCGACGAGGCGGGCGAAGAAGGGGATGGCGCCGATGGCGAGCGGCACGATCATCGCGGTCGGGCCGATGAAGGTGCCGACGACGAAGGTGGTGAAGGGGATCAGGGCGATCAGCAGGATGATGAAGGGCAGCGAACGCCCGATGTTCACGATCGCACCGACGACCTTGTTCACCGGCCGGTTCTGCAGCAGTCCGCCCTTGTCCGTGAGGACGAGGAGGATGCCGAGCGGCAGGCCGCCGAGCACGGTGACGACGGTGGCCCACAGAACCATGTAGAGGGTGTCGACGGTGCCCTGCTCCAGGAGGGGCTGCATCTCCGACCAGGTCACTTGGCACCTTCCTTGACCAGTACGGGCACGGTGCCCGGCTGCTGTGCGTCCTCTTCCACGCGCTCCACCTGGAGGCCCTGCTCGCGCAGGAAGCCGACCGGGACGACGTTGTCCTCGTACCGTCCGGGGAGCTCGATCCGCATCCGGCCGATCTGCTTGCCGCCGACGGTGTCCATCGCCGCCCCGAGGATCGAGATGTCGATGTTGTACGTGCGGGAGAGCTGGGAGATGACCGGCTGGGTCGCGGCCTCGCCGTGGAAGGTGACGTCGACGACGGTGCGGTCGGGGCCGGTGGCGGCGCCGCCGACGGGGAAGAGCTCGGCGGCCAGCTGGGAGCCGGGGGTGGCGAGCAGTTCGCCGACGGTGCCGGACTCGACGATGCGGCCGTGCTGCATGAGCGCGGCGGAGTCGCAGACCGTCTTGACGACGTCCATCTCGTGCGTGATGAGCAGGACGGTGAGGCCGAGCTGCCGGTTGAGGTCGCGCAGGAGCTGGAGGATGGAGCGCGTGGTCTCCGGGTCGAGGGCGCTGGTCGCCTCGTCGGAGAGGAGGACCTTGGGCTCGCCGGCGAGGGCGCGGGCGATGCCGACCCGCTGCTTCTGGCCGCCGGAGAGCTGGCCCGGGTAGGCCTTGGCCTTGTCGGCGAGGCCGACGAGGTCGAGGAGTTCGAGGGCGCGGCGGGAGCGCTCGGCGCCGGAGACGCCGAGGATCTCCAGGGGGAGCTCGATGTTGTCCTTGACCGTGCGGGAGGACAGCAGGTTGAAGTGCTGGAAGACCATGCCGATGCTGCTGCGCGCCCGACGCAGGTCCTTGCCCGCCCGGCGGCCCTTGCCGGCGAGCGCGGTGAGGTCGAGGCCGTCGACGGTCACGGTGCCGGAGGTGGGGCGCTCCAGGAGGTTGACGCAGCGGATGAGCGAGGACTTGCCGGCGCCGCTCTGGCCGATCACGCCGAACACCTCGCCCTCGCGGACGTGGAGGTCGACGCCGTCCAGAGCGGTGACCTGTCGGCCGCGCGACTCGTAGACCTTGGTCAGGCCCGAAGTGGTGATCACAGGGGTTTCCGTCACTGTCGAGTGCGCGGCGCGGGGTCTGCCGGGCACGGGAAATTCGTCATTCGGACAGTCAGGCGCACGGGGGCCGCTCCGGCGGGTGGCCGGGGGACAGCGGGTGCGCGGGGGCGGGCGCGGTCCACCGCCGGAAGACGGGGGATCGGCGCGTGCCGTCGGGTCTCGCTTCGGGGCGCGAGACTCAGGCGGGGGCCCTCAGAAGGCGCACATTCGACACATACAACGAGCACCGGGCGTCGTGGTCGCCTCGGTCGCAAGGGTGCGGCTGCTCGTCGTGGTCATGTCTGCAAGTAAAACATGCGCAGCTGCGAACACCAGGAGCTTGTCCGAATAGCGGACACTGTTGAGATGCCATGCGGACACCGGGGAGGCCCGCCGCGTCCGCGGTTCCCTTGCGTGGCCTGCGGGGAAGGCCCCGCCGTCCGGCGCCGTGGGCTTCGCCACGGGGCCCGTGCGGGACGCCGGTTGTGGCCAAGGCCACGCGCGGGGCGTCCGGCGGGGAGGGGTGAGCGCATCGGGCCATTCGGACCGTAATACCCTCGGGCGCATGCTTGACGCCCTGACGGTCGCGGTCTCCGTGGCCGCGCTCGCCCTCGCCGCCTGGTGCGGCTTCGCCGCCTTCCGGGACCAGCCGACCAAGGACTGGCACTTCATCGGCATGGCCGTGGTGACGTTCCTCGTCCTGGTCCAGCTGGTCGTCGGCATCGTGCAGCTGGTGCGCGGCGAGAAGGCCGAGGAGGGGACGACCATCTTCGTCGCCTATCTCCTCGGCGCGCTGTGCGCGGTGCCGATCGCCGGGTTCATGTCGCTCGCGGAGCGCAGCCGGTGGGGTTCGGCGACGGTGGCGGCCGGCGCGGTCGTCCTGGCCGTGCTCGAAGTGCGTCTCTACGACATCTGGACGGTGGGCTGACCATGACCGCGACTCAGGAGAAGGCGGCGCGGGGCGCGCGGAACCGACTCGTCTCGGGCCCGGGCATCCTGCTCGTCTGGCTGTACGGCGTGATGTCGGTCGGCGCGGTCTCCCGCTCGATCTACCAGATCGCCACCGAGTTCGACCGGGCCCCGCTCGCGTACGGCCTGTCGGCCGTGGCGGCCGTCGTCTACGTGTTCATCACGTACACGCTGGTACGGGGTGGGGAGAAGGCCCGCAGGGCGGCGCTGGTGTGCTGCGCCGCCGAGCTCGCGGGCGTCGTGGTCGTCGGGACCTGGACGCTGGTCGAACCGTCCGCCTTCCCGGACGCGACGGTCTGGTCCGACTTCGGGTACGGCTACCTCTTCATTCCGGTGCTGCTGCCGCTGACCGGCATCTGGTGGCTGCGCAAAACCCGCCCGGCGGTGGCCGCCTGAGTCAGGCGGCCTTCTCCAGGGTCACCAGGGTGAGCCGGGGGCCGAGCTCGCGGGTGGCGACCTGCGCGTACCCCTTGCTGCGGTAGAGCCGCAGGTTGCCCTCGCTGCGGTGGCCGGTGAAGAGCTGGAAGCGCTTGGCGGGCACCACGGGGAGCGGGTCGGCGCCGGACGCGAAGTGACGCTCGATGCCGTCGAGGAGCCGGCCGCCGAGACCGTGCCGGCGCATGCGCGGGTGGACGATCAGTTTGGCGATCCGTACCGTGCCGTCCTCGTCGAGGCGCGCGCGGACGGAGGCGACGACCTCGTCGCCGAGCCGGGCCACGAGGCCGTGCCCCTCGCGGAGTTCGGTGCGCAGGGCGTCGAGCGACTGGGTGAGCGGTTCGATGGACCAGTCCCCGTAGAGCTCCGCCTCGCTCTGGTAGCAGAGGTACTGCAGCTTCAGGATGTGCTCCGCGTCCTGCTCGTCCGCTGCTGAGATGGTCACACTCAGGCCCATGTGTGCGCGCCTCCCGCTCATCTGTCGATCATCGGTTTACCGCACCCTTCCCCGTCGGCCGGGGGCGGGAACCTCTGCAGCCAGCATTCTGCGCAGGCATCCCAGGCAACGGGAACGCATCGGCCCCAGACTCCCCTGTGAGATACCCAACTCCCCTGCGATTTCCCGGTAGGTGTGGTCCTCCGGGTCGAGCATCGCCGTGAGCACCCGGGGGCAGCGGCCGGGTGTCCGGGTGACGGCCGCGCGGAGGGTGCGGCGGCCCTCGGCGGCCATCAGCGAGTGCTCCGGGGAGCCTTCGGGTTCGGCGCCGCCCGGCTCGTGGACGGGCTCGTCCCGGTAGGGGCGCTCCCGGTCGGTGGTCCTGCGGGCGCGGCGGGCCTCCGCCCGGACGGCCCTGCGGAGCCATTCGGCGGGCCGCTCGGGCGCGGTGCCGGTCTCCTGGAGGCGCTCCAGGAGCCGCAGCCAGACGGCCTGCTCCAGGTCCCCCGGTTCGACTCCGGCGGCCGGCGCCTCCGCGTCCGACTCGGCGGCGAGCAGCGGGGCGAGCGCGGCGAGGAGACCGGGGGCGGTGTCTGACGCGTGGGCGGGCGCGGGCGTGGAGTGGGCCGGCGCGGGCGTGGAGTGGGCCGGCGCGGGGGTGGAGTGGGCCGGCGCGGGGGTGGAGTGGGGTGCGGGCGCGGGGACGGCGTGGGGCACGAGCGTGGGCGCCGGGGTGGTGGGGGGCGCGGGCGTGGTGGGGGTGGTCATGACCGGCACGATGCAGGGTGGCGCGGCGGCGGTTGCGGTGGGACGCGTAAACCACCCGGGAGGGGGGTCGCGCAGGCACGGTGAGCACCCGCACGGCCCCCGGTCCGCCGCGCGGAAGCCCTCCGGTCCGGGTGTCCGGGCCGGCGCCCGGCACCCTTCCGGCTCCCCGCCCGGCGGACCGGCGGCCCCGCGGTTCAGGCGCGGGCGGTGAAGTCCGCGGCGGCGAGCAGCGCGGTGTCCGTGTTGTCGGAGAAGACGCCGTCGATGCCGGTCTCCAGGTACCGCTTCAGGGCTCCGAAGGAGTCGCCGTAGGCGTTCGGGTCCGTGCCGCGGCGGAAGTCGGCGGGCAGGAAGGTGTTCTCGTTGCGGTGCGTGTACGGGTGGAGGATCAGCCCTTCGGCGTGCGCGTCCCGGACCAGGGTGGTCGGGGTGCCGAGCCGACCGCTCGCGTCCTTGGGGATGACCAGGTCGAGGGTGGGGCCGATGCCCTGCGCGTACGAGGCGATCCAGCGCAGGCCCGCCGGGGTGACCAGGTCGGCGACGGTGCGCGGGTCCCCGGCCCGGACGAAGTCCCACGGGCGGGTGCCCGCACCGGAGAGCAGGACCACCCGCGGGGAGTCCACCAGTTCGGCGAGGCGCTGGATGCTGCTCGGCTCGAAGGACTGGAGGAAGACCGGGGAGTGGGCGCGGTGGCGCCCGTACCGGCGCAGGAGCCTGGCGAGCCGCTCCTCCAGGCCGAGGCCGAGGCCGCGGAAGTAGGTGGGGTGCTTGGTCTCGACGTGGAGCCAGATCTCGCGGCCCCGGCGGCGTCCCTCGTCCTCGGCCCAGCGCAGCACCTCCTCGAAGGTGGGGATCGTCCAGCGTCCGTCGTAGAGGGTGTTCTCCTGGCGGGTGCCGGGGATGCGCTCCTTGGCCCGCAGGGTCCTGAGCTCGGCGAGCGTGAAGTCCTCGGTGAACCAGCCGGTCAGAGAGGTGCCGTCGACGCTCTTGGTGGTCTTCCGGGAGGCGAACTCGGGATGGTCGGCGACGTCCGTGGTGCCGGTGATGTCGTTCTCGTGGCGGCAGACGAGGTGGCCGTCCCGGGTGGGGACGAGGTCCTGCTCGATGACGTGGGCGCCGAGGTCGAGCGCGTGCCGGTAGGACCCGAGGGTGTGCTCGGGGCGGTAGCCGCTGGCGCCCCGGTGGGCGATGACGGTGGGGACGGGGAGGGAGCGGTAGCCGCGGCCGCCGCCCCGGTTCTCGCCGCCCCGGGCCTCGCCGGCGTGGGCGGTGCCGGCGGGGAGGACCGTGGTGGCCCCCAGTACCGCCGCCGCTCCGGCCGCTCCGAGAACGCTCCGACGTGCCGGGCTCGGCTGCGCACCCTGTGTCATGAAAGGCTCCTCCTGTGTGGTGTCCCGTACCTGTCCATCAGGGGTTCCGACGCTAGGCAAAGACGCCCTACGGACGGCAGACCTCTGCGGAACATGGCGGAAACACACGTCAACACCGCGTATCCAGTTCGTGAACCCGATGTGCGGGCGACGGTGACCCGCGAGTATCGTCGCCAGCTGCACCGTCAGCCCGACTGACTCGCACGCTGACTCGCTCGACTGACCCGCGTCTCACCGGAGGAACCGTTGTCCCGTCTCGCGATCATCAAGGCAGTGCTGGGGCCGGTCATGCGCCTGATGTTCCGCCCCCGCGTGGAGGGCGCCGAGAACATCCCGGGCACCGGTCCCGTCATCCTGGCGGGCAACCACCTGACCTTCATCGACTCGATGATCATGCCGATCTGCCTGGACCGCCCGGTCTACTTCATCGGCAAGGACGAGTACGTCACGGGCAAGGGCCTCAAGGGCCGGGCGATGGCCTGGTTCTTCACCAGCGTCGGCATGATCCCGGTGGACCGGGACGGCGGCCGCGGCGGTGTGGCGGCCCTGATGACCGGTCGCCGGGTCCTCGAGGAGGGCAAGATCTTCTCGATCTACCCGGAGGGCACCCGCTCCCCCGACGGCCGGCTGTACCGGGGCCGTACGGGCATCGCGCGGCTCACCCTGATGACCGGGGCTCCGGTGATCCCGTTCGCGATGATCGGCACCGACAAGATCCAGCCGGGCGGGGCGGGCCTCCCCCGGCCGGGCCGCGTGACGGTCCGCTTCGGCGAGCCGATGGAGTTCTCCCGGTACGACGGGATGGACCGCGACCGCTATGTGCTGCGGGCGGTGACGGACTCGGTGATGGCCGAGGTGATGCGGCTGTCCGGGCAGGAGTACGTCGACATGTACGCCACCAAGGCGAAGGCCGCGTAGTCCCCGTGTGAAGGTGCCCCGCCCGGCCGTCGGCCGGGCGGGGCACCTTCGCGTTCACCGGGTGCGTCAGTGCTCGACGCCGTCCTCCAGCTTCTGGCCCCTCAGCAGGAACCAGGCCGCGACCGCCGTCGCGAGGAGGACCGCGGCGCCGACGCCGGCCGCGATCCGCAGGCCGTCGACGAACGCCTCCTGGGCGGCGGAGACCAGGGCGGCCGCACTGTCCGGGGCGAGGGCGCCGGAGGCCTCGACCGCACCGCCGAGGGACTCGTGGGCGGCCGACGCGATGCCGGAGGGGACGCCCGCCGGGGTGGCGAAGCCCTGGTAGACGCCGGTCACGATGGAGCCGAGGACCGCGATGCCGAGGGCGGCGCCGAGCTCGTACGCCGTCTCGGAGACGGCGGAGGCCGATCCGGCCTGTTCCTTCGGGACGCTGGAGAGGATCACGTCGGCGGTGACGGTGAACGAGAAGCCGGCGCCCACGCCGACCACGAGCAGGGCGGCACCGAGCAGCGGGTAGCCGGTGTGCTGGTCGAGCGTCGTCAGGACGGCGAGGGCGAGACCGATCGCCGCGAGGCCGCCGGTCACCACGGACCGCACGGAGTACCGGCGGGCCACGAGCCCCGCGACCAGACCGGCCGCGACCGCGCCGACCGCCGCCGGGAGTTCGGCGAGGCCGGCCTCGAGCGGCTGGCGGCCCTGGACCAGCTGGAAGAACTGGGACAGGAAGAAGACCAGGCCGGAGAGGCCGAGGATGGTCAGCAGGTCGGCCAGGACGGCGCCGGAGAGTCCGCGGTGGCGGAAGAGGCGCATGTCGAGGAGCGGCACGGGCAGGGTCAGCTGCCGGCGGACGAACCAGGTCAGGCCGGTGGCACCGACGAGGGCCGCGACACCGGCGTCGAGGGACAGGCCGTGCGAGGCCAGTTCCTTGACCGCGTAGACGACGCCGATCATGCCGACGAGGGAGAGCGTGACGCTGGGCAGGTCCCAGGGGCCCGGGTTCGGGTTCTTCGACTCGGGGATCAGCTTGATGCCGACGAGGACGAGGACCGCCATGACGGGCAGGTTGATCAGGAAGACCGAGCCCCACCAGAAGTGCTCGAGGAGGAACCCGCCGACGACCGGTCCGACGGCGGCGCCGGCCGAGGCCATGGCACCCCAGACGCCGATGGCCAGGCTGCGCTCGCGCGGGTCGGTGAAGAGGTTCCGGATGAGCGCCAGGGTGGCCGGCATCAGGGTCGCGCCGGCGACGCCGAGGAGCGCGCGGGCCGCGATCATCATCTCGGGGCTGGTGGCGTAGGCGTTCAGGACCGAGACGGCGCCGAACGCGGTGGCGCCGATCAGCAGCAGCTTCTTGCGGCCGATGCGGTCGCCCAGGCTGCCCATGGAGACCAGGAGACCCGCGATGACGAACGAGTAGACGTCGCCGATCCAGAGCAGCTGGGTGCCCGACGGCTCCAGGTCCTCGGAGAGGAAGGGGGTCGCGAGGCCGAGCACCGTGGCGTCGACCGCCACGAGCAGGACGGCCAGGACGAGCACGGAAAGGGCGAGCCACCGGCCGGGGCGGTGCACGCCCTCGATATGGCTCTTGGGGTCGACGGTGCTGGTGCTCACTTCTCCACGCTCCTGCGCGCTCCGCCGAGCAGCAGCTCGGCGATCATGTACTGAAAGTCCTTGGCGGCGACCCGGCCGTCGTGCACGGCCCAGGCACCGGATCCGATCAGCCCGTAGAAGGCCTCGGACAGCCAGGCGGGGGTCAGGTCGATCCGGAAGACGCCGCTCTCCTGGCCCCGCCGGAAGAGGGCCACGATCCGGGCGTCGATGCGGGCCCAGCCCTCGTTCCGCTCGTCTCCCTCGAACAGCTGGTTCTCGGTGACCAGGAACGAGAGCAGCGGGGCGACGGGCTCCACCTCGGCGACGAGTCGCCGGAGGGCCTCGTCCTCGGGGCCCTCGTCGAGCCGGGCCCGGTCGTGCGCCTGCTCCAGCTCCTCGAGCCCGAGCGCTTCGAGGGCCCGGACCAGCGCGTCCCGCCCGGCGAACAGGCGGTGCAGCGTGGCCCGGCCGATCCCTGCCGCCCGGGCGACCTCGTCCATCGTGGCGGTGGCCTTGAGGGAGAGAAGGGCGGCGGCGCTGCGGAGCACGTGGTTGCGATCGACTGCCATGAGACGACCATACATCAATTGAGACATCAATGTCTCACTCTTACTCTGGGTGACGTCCTATGCTCATACGGTGGATTCCTCCGTCACCCTGCGGGCCGCCGCGACACCGACCCTCCCCGCCCTCGTCCTCCGCCCCTGGTCCATACGGGACATCCCCTCGCTCATCGAGGCGTGTCGGGATCCCGTACTGCGCCAGTGGACGAGCCACCGGGTGGACGACGAGGCCGACGGGGCACGGTGGCTGGAGACCCAGCAGAAGGGCTGGACCACCGGTGAGCGCTTCGCCTTCGCGGTCCTGGAGGAAGGTCCCGGCGCCGAGGAGGGGCCCCTGGTGGGCAACGCCGTCCTCAAGAAAATCGCCCCCGGCGGCCCGGCGGCCGAGGTGGGCTACTGGACCGCCGCGCACGCGCGCGGGAAGGGCGTGGCTCCGCGCGCGCTCGAGGTGCTCACGGCATGGGCCTTCGGGACCTTCGGACCCGAAGGCCTGGAGCGGCTCGACCTGCTGCACCAGGCCGACAACCCGGCGTCGTGCCGGGTCGCGTCGAAGAGCGGCTACGCCTTCGACCGCGTCCTGCCGGCGACGCCGCCCGCCTTCCCCCGCGACGGCCACCTGCACGTCCGGCGCGCGGGCGACTGAGGACACCGGGACACCGGGCACCGGGCACCGGGCACCGGGCACCGGGCACCGGGACAGCCGAACACCTCGGCGCCTCGGTGCCTCGACGCCGCGGTCGCGCGGACCGGAACGCGCCGAGCCGCCGCCCGGAGGGGCGGCGGCTCGGCGACGTGCGGGGCCCCGGTACGGGGTTACTTCTGCTTGGCGGTGGCCCAGGCGTGCTGGATCACCAGATCGGCCTTGAGCTCGACGAGCTGGACGGCGACGGCGGACGGGGCGGTGCCGCCACGGCCGTCGCGGGAGGCCAGGGCGCCGGGGACGTTCAGGACCGTGCGGACCTCGGGGGTGAGGTGCTCCGAGATCTTGGCGAACTGGTCGTCCGTGAGTTCGTCGAGCTCCTTGCCCTCGGACTCGGCGACCTTGACGCACTCGCCGGCGACCTCGTGCGCCACCCGGAACGGGACGCCCTGCTTGACCAGCCACTCCGCGATGTCCGTCGCGAGCGAGAAGCCGGCGGGGGCCAGCTCCTCCATGCGCTCGCGGTTGACCGTGAGGGTGGCCATCATGCCGGTGAACGCGGGGAGCAGGACCTCGAGCTGGTCGCAGGAGTCGAAGACCGGCTCCTTGTCCTCCTGGAGGTCGCGGTTGTACGCGAGCGGGAGGGCCTTGAGGGTGGCCAGGAGGCCCGACAGGTTGCCGATGAGCCGGCCGGACTTGCCACGGGCCAGCTCGGCGATGTCCGGGTTCTTCTTCTGCGGCATGATCGACGAGCCGGTGGAGAAGGCGTCGTGCAGGGTCACGAAGGAGAACTCCTTCGTGTTCCAGATGATGATCTCCTCCGCGATCCGCGAGAGGTTGATGCCGATCATCGCGGTGATGAAGGCGAACTCGGCGACGAAGTCCCGGGAGGCCGTGCCGTCGATCGAGTTGCCGGCCGAACCGCGCTCGAAGCCGAGGTCCTTCGCGACCGCCTCCGGGTCGAGCCCGAGCGAGGAGCCGGCGAGGGCGCCGGAGCCGTACGGGGAGACCGCGGTCCGGGTGTCCCACTGCCGCAGCCGCTCGGCGTCCCGGGACAGCGACTGGACATGGGCCAGGACGTGGTGGGCGAAGAGCACGGGCTGGGCGTGCTGGAGGTGCGTACGGCCGGGCATGGCGACGTCCGGGTGCGCCTCGGCGAGGCCGACCAGGGCGTCCTGGAGTTCGGCGACGAGGCCGCCGATGATCCGGGCGTGGTCCCGCAGGTACATCCGGAAGAGGGTGGCGACCTGGTCGTTGCGGGACCGGCCGGCGCGCAGCTTGCCGCCGAGGTCGGGACCGAGGCGCTCCAGGAGGCCCCGCTCCAGTGCGGTGTGGACGTCCTCGTCGGCGATGGTGCCGACGAAGGAGCCGTCGGCGACGTCCGCCTCCAGCTGGTCGAGACCGGCGATCATGCGGGTCAGCTCGTCCTCGGTGAGCAGCCCGGCCTTGTGCAGCACGCGCGCGTGGGCACGGGAGCCGGCGATGTCGTACGGCGCGAGACGCCAGTCGAAGTGGACCGACGCGGACAGCTTCGCGAGGGCCTCGGCGGGGCCGTCGGCGAACCGGCCGCCCCAGAGCCGGACGTCACCGTTGTTGCTGCTCACAGCTGCTGCTCCTCAGGAGAGTGGATGGACCGCCGCCTCCCGCCCGGGCCTGGGACGGGGAGACGGCATGTTCAACGCGTGCGGGTCACGCCAGGTCGCGCCGGACGGCGATCGCGCGCCCCTCCGGTAGGCATAACTATGCAATCCACCGTATTGTTTTGTCAACGCGCTCCGGGGGCTCGTGCGCGCGGTCCATGGCCTGGTCTCATACGCGGCCCGGGACTCGTTCGTACGCGACCCGGGGCTCCTTCGTACGCGGCCCGGGACTCGTTCGTACACGACCCGGGGCTCCTTCGCACGCGGCCCGGGGCTCCTCGCACGCGGCCTCGGACTCGTTCGTACGCGGTTCCCGCGCTCGCGCATTCGATAATCGGCGGCAGCCCACGCCACCCCGCATCTACGCTCCACCCCATGCCGACCACCGCCCTCGACGACGTCACCGGCCGCCTCGCCCGAGTCCTGCGCGGCTCCCACGCGGACGCGTGGGTCGACCTCGACCGGAGCGTCCGGGCCGGCCTCCGGTGGGGCCGCCGCGTCCCGGCCGTCCACGACTGGTTCCCCGCCGCCGCGGACCGGGGGCTCACCGCCCCCGAACTCGCCGTCGCCCTCTGCGGACCCGACGGCCGGACCCGTGAGGCGGCCCTCCCCCACGTACGCCGCTTCCCCGAGCTGCTCCCCCTGGTCGTCATCCGGTGCGCCGACTGGGCCGGGCCGGTGCGTGTGCGGGCCCGCGCCGTGCTGCGCGCGGAACTGCCGGGGCTCGCGCCCGGAAGCCTCGGCCTGCTCACGGCGGTGGCCCTCCACGCCGGCGACCGGCTGCACGGGGACGACGTCCGGGACCTGCTGACCGCCCACGCGCGGGAGGCGTCCCCCGCGGACGCGGCCGCCCTGCTCGACAACGGGGACCGGGCGGTACGGCGGCTCGCGCACCGGATCGCCGTCGAGCGCGGCCTGCTCTCCCCCGCCAGGCTCGCGTCGATCGCCGCGGCCGATCACGACGTGGTCGTCCAGGACCTGTGCGCGGACGCGGCGCTCGCCGCGGCCGGCGACCAGGTCGACGAGACCGTCCTCGGCCCCCTGCTGACCTCCCGGCTCGGCCGCGTGCGCGCGGCGGGCGTCACGGCGCTGCACCGGACCGGGCGGGCCGGCGAGGCGGAGCCGTTCCTGTACGACCGCTCCGCGCTCGTACGCGCCTGCGCGCGCTGGACCCTGCGGCAGGCGGGTACCGACCCCCTGCCCCTCTACCGCGCCGCCTGCGTCCCGGGCGACGCGGTGCCCTCCGACGCCCCGCGCGGTCTCGCCGAGTGCGGCGACCGCGCCGCGGACGCGGAGTCGCTCTGGACCCTCACCGGGCATCCGCACCCCCGGGTGCGGGCGAGCGCCGTGGCGGGGCTGCGCGTGCTCGACGCCGTCCGGCTCCAGCGGCTCGCCCCGCTGCTCGGCGACGACTCCCCGCGGGTCGTGCGCGAGGCCGCGAGGGCGTTGGCCCCGTGGGCGGACCACTTCCCGACGGGAGCCCTCCTGCCGGGACCACGCCGCCGCGAGGAGGCGACCCCGGACGCCACCGGCCCCCGCCCGGAGACGGACCCGGCCCGGGTTCCCCGTACGCGCGGGCGCCTGACCCTGCGGGGCATCCGCTCCCTCTTCGGGCGCGACCCCCGGCACGGCACCGGCCGTTGAGGGGTGACCCGGCGGCGGCCGGGACCGCCCGCAGCTCGCCCTCGTCGGCGACGGCGAGCCGGATTCCGACAGCACGCCGCCGCCGCGACCGGGTTCCGACAGCACGCCGCCGCCGGAACCCGGGAGTTCCGACGGCGATCACGCGGTACCGGGCGGGTGACCGCGCGGGTTACTTCTGCGCCAGCTTCAGCAGGTGGTCGGCGAGCGCCTGACCGCCCGTGGGGTCGCGGCTGATGAGCAGGAGCGTGTCGTCACCCGCGATCGTGCCGAGGATGGCGTGCAGTTCGGCCTGGTCGATGGCCGACGCGAGGAACTGGGCCGCCCCCGGCGGGGTCCGCAGGACCACCAGGTTGGCCGAGGCCTCGGCGGAGATCAGCAGTTCGCCGGAGAGCCGCCGCATGCGCTCCTCCTTGGCGGACTCGCCGAGCGGCGCCTGCGGGGTGCGGAAGCCGCCCTCGCTGGGCACCGCGTAGATCAGCTCGCCGCCGGTGTTGCGGATCTTCACCGCGCCCAGCTCGTCGAGGTCCCGGGAGAGCGTCGCCTGCGTGACGCTCAGCCCGTCGTCCGCGAGGAGCTTGGCGAGCTGGCTCTGCGAGCGCACCGGCTGCCGGTTGAGGATGTCGACGATCCTGCGGTGGCGTGCGGTGCGCGTCTGCGGAACGGACGGCCCTCCGTGCTCGTTCTCCTGCGCGTCGGTCATCGTCGTCTCATTCTCCGCTTCGTCCTTGCCCGTTCGCCACGTCGAGGACTCCGGGCAGGGCCTGGAGGAAGGCGTCCGCCTCGGCATCGGTGAGGACCAGCGGAGGCATGATCCGTACGACGTCGGGGGCGGGCGCGTTCACCAGGAGGCCGGCGTCCTGAGCCGCCTGCTGCACCTGCGGTGCGAGGGGCTCGGTGAGCACGATACCCAGCAGGAGGCCCGCACCACGGACGTGGGAGACCAGCGGGTGCGCCAGACCCTCGATTCCCTGGCGCAACCGCTCCCCGACGGCCTTCACGTGGTCGAGGGCCGCGTCCGCGCCGAGGGTGTCGAGGACGGCGAGGCCGGCGGCGCAGGCGACCGGGTTCCCGCCGAAGGTGGTGCCGTGGTGGCCGGGCCCGAAGAGCTCCGCGGCCTCGCCGAAGGCCACGGTCGCGCCGAGCGGCAGGCCGCCGCCGAGGCCCTTGGCGAGGGTCACGACGTCCGGCTCGACGCCCTCGTGGGCCTGGTACTCGAACCAGTGGCCGCAGCGGCCGATGCCGGTCTGGACCTCGTCGAGGACGAGGAGGGCGCCGGCGGCGCGGGTGATCTCCCGGGCGGCCTTGAGATATCCGGCCGGCGGGACGACGACGCCGTTCTCGCCCTGGATCGGCTCGATGATCACGAGGGCGGTGTCCTCGGTGACCGCGGCCCGCAGCGCTTCGACGTCACCGTACGGAACGTGGGTGACGTCACCGGGCAGCGGCAGGAACGGGGTCTGCTTGCCGGGCTGGCCGGTGAGCGCGAGCGCCCCCATGGTCCGGCCGTGGAAGCCGCCCCGCGTGGCGACCATGTGGGACCGGCCGGTGAGCCGGCCGAGCTTGAACGCCCCTTCCACGGCCTCGGCGCCGGAGTTGCAGAAGAAGACCTTGCCGGGCCGGCCGAAGAGGTTCAGGAGCCGCTCGGCGAGCCGGACGGGCGGTTCGGCGACGAACAGGTTGGAGACGTGGCCGAGGCTCTGGATCTGCCGGGTGACGGCCTCGACGACCGCCGGGTGGGCGTGGCCGAGCGCGTTGACGGCGATGCCGCCGACGAAGTCCAGGTACTCGTTGCCGTCGGCGTCCCAGACCTTGGCGCCCTCACCGCGGACCAGCGGCAGCCGGGGGGTGCCGTAGTTGTTCATGAGAGCGCCCTGCCACCGCTGGGTCAGCTCCGTGTTGCCGCTCATTTCGCCCCCTGATCGTCCGGCACGACCATCGTGCCGATGCCCTCGTCGGTGAAGATCTCCAGCAGGATCGAGTGCTGCACCCGGCCGTCGATCACCCGGGCCGTCGTGACCCCGTTCCGTACGGCGTGCAGGCAGCCCTCCATCTTGGGGACCATGCCGCTGGAGAGGTCGGGCAGCAGCTTCTCCAGCTGCCTCGCGGTGAGCCGGCTGATGACCTCGTCGCTGTTGGGCCAGTCCTCGTAGAGGCCCTCGACGTCGGTCAGGACCATCAGGGTCTCGGCGCCCAGCGCCGCAGCGAGTGCCGCAGCCGCCGTATCAGCATTGACGTTGTAGACATGTCCGTCGTCCTGGGAGCGGGCGATCGAGGAGATGACCGGGATCCGGCCGTCCTCGAGGAGCGCCTGGATGGCGCCGGTGTCGATGGCGGTGATCTCGCCGACCCGGCCGATGTCGATCCGTTCGCCGTCGACGAGCGGCTGGTGCCTGGTGGCGGTGATGGTGTGGGCGTCCTCGCCGGTGAGACCGACGGCGAGCGGGCCGTGCTGGTTGAGCAGCCCGACGAGCTCGCGCTGGACCTGGCCGGCGAGGACCATCCGTACGACGTCCATGGCGTCCTCGGTGGTGACCCGCAGGCCCGCCTTGAACTCGCTGACGATGCCGTGCCGGTCGAGGGCGGCGCTGATCTGGGGGCCGCCGCCGTGCACCACGACCGGCTTGAGGCCGGCGTGGCGCAGGAACACGACGTCCTGGGCGAAGGCGGCCTTGAGGTCGTCGTCGATCATGGCGTTGCCGCCGAACTTGATGACGACGGTCTTGCCGTGGTGGCGGGTCAGCCAGGGGAGGGCCTCGATGAGGATCTGGGCCTTGGGGAGGGCGGTGTGCTTCCGCGCGGTGTTGCTCATGACGAGTACGCGCTGTTCTCGTGGACGTAGTCGGCTGTCAGGTCGTTCGCCCAGATCACGGCGGACTCGGTGCCGGCGGCCAGGTCGGCGGTGATGGTGACCTCCCGGAAGCGCATGTCGACGAGGTCGCGGTCCTCGCCGACGGAGCCGTTCCTGCAGACCCAGACGCCGTTGATGGCGACGTTGAGGCTGTCGGGCTCGAAGGCGGCGGCCGTCGTGCCGATGGCGGAGAGCACCCGGCCCCAGTTGGGGTCCTCGCCGTGGATGGCGCACTTGAGGAGGTTGTTCCGGGCGATGGACCGGCCCACCTCGACGGCGTCGTCCTCGGTCGCGGCGTTGATCACCTCGATGCGGATGTCCTTGCTGGCGCCCTCGGCGTCGCCGATGAGCTGGCGGGCGAGGTCGTCGCAGACAGCCCGTACGGCCTCGGTGAACTCGTCCTGCGCGGGGGTGGTGCCGGAGGCGCCGGAGGCCAGGAGCAGGACGGTGTCGTTGGTGGACATGCAGCCGTCGGAGTCGACCCGGTCGAAGGTGACGCGGGTGGCGCCCCGCAGGGCGCCGTCCAGGCCGGCCGCGTCGACGTCGGCGTCGGTGGTGAGGACGACGAGCATGGTGGCGAGACCGGGGGCTAGCATGCCGGCTCCCTTGGCCATGCCGCCGACCGTCCAGCCGTCCTTCGTCACGACGGCCGTCTTGTGGACGGTGTCCGTGGTCTTGATGGCGATGGCGGCCTTCTCGCCGCCGTGCTCGGAGAGTTCGGCCGCGGCCTTCTCGACACCGGGGAGCAGCTTGTCCATGGGAAGCAGGACGCCGATGAGACCGGTGGAGGCGACGGCGATCTCGCCCGCGCCGACGTCCGTGCCCTGCTTGGTCAGGACCTCGGCCGCCTTCTCGGCGGTGGCGTGGGTGTCCTGGAAGCCCTGGGGGCCCGTACAGGCGTTGGCGCCGCCGGAGTTGAGGACGACCGCGGTCAGTTCGCCGTCGGCGAGGACCTGCTGGGACCAGAGGACGGGGGCGGCCTTGACGCGGTTGGAGGTGAAGACTCCCGCGGCGGCGCGGCGGGGTCCGGTGTTGACCACGAGGGCCAGGTCCGGGTTGCCGTTCGACTTGATCCCGGCGGCGATGCCCGCCGCCGTGAATCCCTTCGCTGCGGTGACGCTCACGGAGCGACTCCAATCGTGGAAAGTCCGGTGGCCTCGGGCAGGCCGAGGGCGATGTTCATGCTCTGCACCGCGCCGCCGGCGGTGCCCTTGGTGAGGTTGTCGATGGCGCTGATGGCGATGATCCGGTTCGCGGCCGCGTCGTACGCGACCTGCACCTGAACGGCGTTGGAACCGTAGACGGACGCCGTGGCCGGCCACTGCCCCTCGGGGAGCAGATGGACGAAGGGCTCGTCCGCGAAGGCCTTCTCGTACGCCGTCCGCACGGCCTCGGCGGTGACGCCCGGCTTCGCGGCGGCGGTGCAGGTGGCGAGGATGCCGCGGGGCATCGGGGCCAGGGTCGGCGTGAAGGAGACCGTGACCCGCTCCCCCGCCGGCCCGCTCAGGTTCTGGATCATCTCGGGGGTGTGGCGGTGGCCGCCGCCCACGCCGTACGGGGACATGTTCCCCATGACCTCGCTGCCGAGCAGGTGCGGCTTGACGGCCTTGCCCGCCCCGGAGGTGCCGGAGGCGGCGACGATCACGGCCTCCGGCTCGGCGAGGCCGTTCGCGTACGCCGGGAAGAGCGCGAGCGAGACGGCGGTGGGGTAGCAACCGGGGACCGCGATGCGCTTGGACCCCTCCAGCGCGGGGCGGGCACCCGGCAGTTCGGGGAGGCCGTAGGGCCAGGTCCCGGCGTGCGGGGAGCCGTAGTACGTCTCCCAGTCGGCGGGGTTCACGAGCCGGAAGTCGGCTCCCATGTCGACGACGAGGACGTCCGGCCCGAGCTGCTCGGCGACCGCCGCGGACTGCCCGTGCGGCAGGGCGAGGAAGACGACGTCGTGTCCGGCGAGCTCCTCGGCCGTGGTCGGCACGAGCACGCGGTCCGCGAGCGGCAGCAGGTGGGGCTGGAGGCCTCCGAGCCGCTGGCCGGCGTTCGAGTGGCCGGTCAGGTTCCCGATCTCGACGTGCGGGTGCCCCAGGAGCAGGCGCAGGAGCTCTCCGCCCGCGTATCCGCTCGCGCCCGCCACTGCTACTCGTACCGTCATCGAAACCCTCCTCATGGATGGCATGACTATACGTGCACCCGCAGTTTTATGCAACGACTATCCGGCCAACCCTCCGGCCACGGTGTGACTGAGTGCTTCAGCTGGCGAGTGAGCGGTCCAGTTGGCGGGCTGAGCCGAAGCGGTCAGCCGCAACTGCCGACGGAGGTCGCGTGACCCCTTGTTAGGTATTTAGCCAAGGTGCTAAATATTGGGCATGACAGAAGCTCAGGATGAGGCGGGAGCCTTCCGTGCTCTCGCCGATCCGACGAGGCGCCAGATCCTTGAGGACCTCAGAGGCGGTGAGCTTGCGGCCGGCGAGATCGCTGCCAGGTTCGCCATCAGTGCGCCCTCGATCTCACGGCATCTCGGCGTGCTCAAGGGAGCCGGACTGGTCACCGAGCGACGGGAAGGCAACCGGATCTTCTACGCGCTGGCCGAGGACCGCCTGGCCACCTGCATCGGCCGGTTCCTCAGCGCAGTCTGCCCCGAGCAGATCGTGCTTCGCCACACCAAATGGCGCCCCAGGGCACAGAGCGAGGGGTCATGAGGCAGCCGCGACTGTCCAGCGTCGTTGAACGACGGCTACTGGTGAACTATCGGGTCGCCCCGGAGGCCGCGGCACGCCTGCTCCCCGGGCCACTGCGCCCGCAACTGGTACACGGCTACGCGGTCGCGGGCATCTGTCTGCTGCGCCTGGGAAGTGTCCGGCCCGCCTGGGCGCCCAAGGTGTTCGGGCTGCGGAGCGAGAACGCGGCGCATCGGATCGCTGTCGAATGGGACGGACCGGACGGCGTCGAGACCGGCGTCTACATTCCACGGCGCGACACCGCCTCGCGGCTCAACGTATGGGCCGGAGGCCGCATCTTCCCCGGTGAACACGGCCGCGCCGACTTTGAGGTGCACGAGACGCCCGGTCAGACGCGCGTCGCACTGGCGACACGGGATGGCGATATCCGAGTGGATGTCACGGTCGAGCTATCCGACGAGCTGCGAGGCAGCGAGCTCTTCGCCGATCTCGCCGAGGCTTCCTGCTTCTTCCGGGACGGGGCAAAGGGCTTCTCGGCCACCAGCTCCGGCCGTCACCTGGACGGTATGGAACTGCGGACCGACGTCTGGCAGGTGGAAGCCGGCCGGGTTCGCTCCGCCGCGTCGTCCTTCTTCGACGACCCGGACCGCTTCCCATCCGGGAGTGCGACCCTGGACTGCGCTCTGGTCATGCGCGGCGTCCCCGCCAGTTGGCGACCACTGCCGACCATGGCTTCCGAGCAAGGTGCTCGACTCGCCAACTGAAGCGCTCAGTCACACACGGGGCGACCGAGAGCGCCGGTCGGCGGACGAGGGGAACGGCCGGCGGGCGAGGAGAACTGTTGACGGGTTTTGGCCCCGTAACGCCGCGTCGCTGGGTCGTGACGCGCCAAGCGGGTACGGCGAGGTCATGTGGAGATCCTTCTCGCCGCCCAGGCCCTCGGCCAGGCCGCACAGTGGGGGTCAGCGGCGCACGTGACCACGCCTGCTCAGGGTGTGGGCATAATCAACGACGCGGTACCGGAGGACGTCAGCCGGGTCGTCCTCGTCGAGGCCGGGAAGGTCTCCCGCCGGGAGGGCCATGACGATCACACCTGGCACTTGGCCACCACGCGCAGGGCCGACAGCCGCAGCGCGGCCGAGGCGTTGGCGGAGCAGATGGCGAGGGAATACGTGCCCCCGGAAGTGGACCTGTCGTACGGCGCACGGGCAGGCCGCAAGGCCTACCACGTCCCCGACGGCTCGTGGCTCGTGGAGGTGCGGGGCGAGAACGACGCCCAGGGGCTGTGCCGCATCACCGTCGCCGCGCAGGTGTACGAGGAGGCCTACCGGCCCGCACCGCAGGAACCTCCGGCCGCTCCCCAGCGCCGGCTCTTCGGCCGCGACTGAGGACACGTCCTCACGCGCACCACGCGAGGGCGCCGCCGAGCCTCCGAGAGAGGGCGCCGCCGAGCCTCCGAGAAGGGTCAGCACGTGACTTCGCCGCACCCGTGAGCGGAAGAGGCCGCGTCCTGGGCGCCGTAGCACCCCCCTGGCCACTCCCCTCCCGCCGCCCCGCCGATCGAACGGCGCGGCCCCGGCCCGCGCCCGGAGCGCGTGAGGCACCCCGGGCGCGAGCGCGCACCTCAGGCCGCGGCCCGGCCGAACCAACGGTTCAGGTGCCGGACGAGGTCCTGCTGGTCCTCGCCGATCCAGGCCACATGACCATCGGGGCGCAGGAGCAGGGCGGAGGTGCCGAACGCGTCTCCGGTGCCGGCGGGCCCGCGGCCGGCCGCGGCATTCCCGGCGTCGCCCGCGTCCGTGCCGGTGCCGATCCCCTCGGTGTCGTCCGCGTCCGTGCCGGGGCGGATCTCCTCAGCGGCGTCGCCCGCGTCCGTGCCGGGGCCGGTCTCCTCGGCGGGGCCGATCTCCTCGGCGGGGCCGACGAGGTGGTCGACGCGGTCCGTCCAGCCTTCCGTCGAGAGCAGGCCGGTGGGGTCGAGGAGGAGGCCCCGGCCGCTGCGCAGCAGCTCGTAGAGGCGGCCGTCCTTCAGCTTCAGGTCGCGGAGGCGGCGGCCGAGGAGTTCGGGGCCCTCGCCGAGGTCGTAGCGGACGTCGACGGCGGTGATGAGGCCGGTGACGTAGCGGTTCACCTCGTCGAAGTCCATCAGCCTGGAGAAGAGCTCGCGCAGCGCGGTCGCACCGGGGTCGGTCCCGAGGAGGGTGATCTGCGCCCGGGTGTTGGCCAGGACGGCGGCGCCCACGGGGTGGCGTTCGGCGTGGTAGGTGTCGAGGAGGTCCTCGGGCGCCCAGCCGTTGACGGTCGCGGCCAGCTTCCAGCCGAGGTTGAACGCGTCCTGGACGCCGAGGTTGAGGCCCTGGCCTCCGGTCGGCGGGTGGATGTGCGCCGCGTCGCCGGCGAGGAGCACCCGGCCGACGCGGTAGCGCTCGGCCTGCCGGGTGGCGTCACCGAACCGGGAGAGCCAGCGCGGCGAGTGGGCGCCGAAGTCGGTGCCCGCGACGGCCCGCAGCCGCTCCTTGAACTCCTCCAGGGTCGGCGCGGCCGTACGGTCCCCGGAGACGCCGTCGGCGGGCGCGACCACACGGTGCACCCCGTCGCCGATGGGGACGACGCCGAACCGGAGCTGGGTCTTGCGAACCTCCTCGACGACGGCGGCGACGGTCTCCGCGTCGGCCGTCAGCTCCATCTCGCCGAGGAGCGTCTCGACCTTGGCGGGCTCGCCCGGGAACGCGACGCCGATCAGCTTGCGCACCGCGCTGCGGCCTCCGTCGCACCCCACCAGGTAGCGCGAGCGCAGGGACGTGCCGTCCGCGAGCTCGACGGTCACCCCGTCCCCGTCCTGGCTCAGTCCGACCACCTCCCGGCCTCGCCGGATCTCGACGCCGACTTCCAGGGCGTGCTCGTTCAGCAGTCGCTCGGTGACCGGCTGCGGGGTGGCGAGGCCGTACGCGTGGGCCGTGTCCAGCCGGTCCGGCCACGGCTTGGCGATGCCGCCGAAGAGGCCGCCGACCCGGAACTTCTCGCTGACCGCGAGGAACCGGTCGAGCAGGCCGCGCTGGTCCATCAGCTCGACGCTGCGCGCGTGCAAGCCCTGCCCGCGGGACTGTGCGGTGGGCTCGGTCAGCTTCTCGAGGACGACCACGCCGACTCCCGCGAGCCGCAGCTCGGAAGCCAGCATGAGGCCGGTCGGTCCGCCGCCCACCACGATCACGTCGATCATGTCGATCACTGGAAAACCCCGTTCGAGAAGAAGGCCGGAAAGGCACCGGGACAGCCGCGCAACACGTCCGGCACAAGGGCACCGTCTTGCGTTTCCGCAGGTCCTGGGCTTGGTCGTTCATTCTGAGGTATCACGGGGGCCTTGCCGCAAGACCCCCTGTGCGCTATACCTTGAGAGTGGCAAGGGGTGCGGAACTCCTTGCCTTTTCTTTTTGTCGGCGAGGTCCGCGCGGGCTGTCGCCCCGGGGTGTTCCACACCCGGCGTTGCATGACCATGCAGAATGATGCATACTCTTCCTATGTCCAAGGTCCTCACCTCCCTGCCCGCCGGCGAGCGCGTCGGCATCGCCTTCTCCGGCGGCCTCGACACCTCGGTCGCGGTCGCTTGGATGCGCGACAAGGGCGCCATCCCGTGCACCTACACCGCCGACATCGGCCAGTACGACGAGCCCGACATCGCGTCGGTGCCCGGCCGCGCCAAGACCTACGGCGCCGAGATCGCGCGCCTGGTCGACTGCCGCGCGGCGCTGGTCGAGGAGGGCCTTGCCGCACTCACCTGCGGGGCGTTCCACATCCGCTCCGGCGGCCGCGCCTACTTCAACACCACGCCCCTCGGCCGCGCCGTCACCGGCACCCTCCTGGTGCGGGCGATGCTCGAGGACAACGTCCAGATCTGGGGCGACGGCTCGACCTTCAAGGGCAACGACATCGAGCGGTTCTACCGCTACGGCCTGCTCGCCAACCCGCACCTGCGGATCTACAAGCCCTGGCTCGACGCCGACTTCGTGACCGAGCTCGGCGGCCGCAAGGAGATGTCGGAGTGGCTGCTCGCCCACGAGCTGCCGTACCGCGACAGCACGGAGAAGGCGTACTCCACCGACGCCAACATCTGGGGCGCCACCCACGAGGCCAAGACCCTGGAGCACCTCGACACGGGCGTCGAGACCGTCGACCCGATCATGGGCGTGAAGTTCTGGGACCCCTCGGTCGAGATCGCCACCGAGGACGTCACGATCGGCTTCGAGCAGGGCCGCCCGGTCACCGTCAACGGCAAGGAGTTCGCCTCCCCCGTCGACCTGGTCATGGAGGCGAACGCCATCGGCGGCCGCCACGGCATGGGCATGTCGGACCAGATCGAGAACCGGATCATCGAGGCCAAGAGCCGCGGCATCTACGAGGCCCCCGGCATGGCGCTGCTGCACGCCGCGTACGAGCGCCTGGTCAACGCCATCCACAACGAGGACACCCTCGCCCAGTACCACAACGAGGGCCGGCGTCTGGGCCGCCTCATGTACGAGGGCCGCTGGCTGGACCCGCAGGCCCTCATGATCCGCGAGTCGCTCCAGCGCTGGGTCGGCGCGGCCGTCACCGGCGAGGTGACGCTGCGGCTGCGGCGCGGTGAGGACTACTCGATCCTCGACACCACGGGCCCGGCGTTCAGCTACCACCCGGACAAGCTGTCCATGGAGCGCACCGAGGACTCGGCCTTCGGCCCGGTGGACCGGATCGGCCAGCTCACCATGCGCAACCTCGACATCGCCGACTCCCGCGCCAAGCTGGAGCAGTACGCCGGCCTCGGCCTCATCGGCGCCGGCAGCCCCTCCATCGGTGCCGCCCAGGCGGCCGCCACCGGCCTCATCGGCACCATGCCCGAGGGCGGCGCCGAGGCCATCGCCTCCCGCGGCGACGTCTCCGACGACGATGAGATGCTGGACCGCGCCGCGATGGAGTTCGGCACGGACTGACCGCCACACCGACACCCGAAGGGGCCGGGGCGCCGCCCCAGGGGGCGGGCCCGCCCCCGCCCGGGGGGCGCCGCAGAGGGCGCAAAAGGACGGGCGGGGCCCCCAGCGGTGCCCCCGGGGGGAGGGGCG